>CAYUPU010000101.1:0-1634 GCA_964445265.1 uncultured Methanomassiliicoccales archaeon | reverse complement strand
ATTATCTCATCGGTGTTGATAAGAGGGCACCAACACGCTGGTCTCCTAGCCCATAAAGAGATGAGCGAGAGCAGATACCTGGAACGGCGGGGGCCGGAGCCCCCGGTTTGGATCAGTTTACGATGCCGCTGCAGTCGGGGATGTACCCCTCCTGCATCATCCTGGCGGTCAGGGACCTGGATCTGGTTATCATGGCGGTGGCGCTGTCGATGAGCTCCTGCCTGCTGAGCTTGAGCCTGGCAACGCCCTGCTCCTGGGCCTTGAGCCCGACGGCGGCGGCCTCCCTGGGGAAGACCTCGGCCTCGGCCATGGTCGGGATGATGTAGTCCTCGGTTAGGCCCTTCTCCTCTGCGCACTTGGCGAGCTCGGTTGCGGCGGCGATGCACATCTCATCCGTGATGGTCTTGGCGCGGACATCGAGCACGCCCCTGAATATGGCCGGGAATCCCATGCTGTTGTTGACCTGGTTGGGGAAGTCGGACCTGCCGGTCGCGAAGACCTTGCATCCCATCTCTTTGGCCTCCCAGGGCCATATCTCGGGCACGGGGTTCGCGGTGGCGAAGATGATCGGATCGTCCGCCATCAGCTTGACGTACTCCTTGGGGATCGTGCCAGGGCCGGGCTTGGATGCGGCGATGACGATGTCCGCGCCCTCCATGGCCTCCTTCAGTCCGCCGTGCTTTCCGGCGCCGTTGGTCTTCTCGCAGATCTCCCACTTCTGGCGGAAGCTGCCCCTGACATCGTCCCTCTCGGCATTCAGGATACCCTTCGAATCGACCATGCAGAGGTGCTCGGGCTTGAATCCGGTGGCGAGCATGAGCCTGGCGATGGCGATGGACGCGGCCCCTGCGCCGACGACGGTGATGCTGGCATCCTCGAGCTTCTTCCCCACGAGCTTCATGGCGTTGATAGCTCCGGCGACCTCCACGGTGGCGGTCCCCTGCTGATCATCGTGCCAGACCGGAATCTTGCAGTCCCTCCTGAGTTCATCCAGGATATCGAAGCACTTCGGATTCTGGATATCCTCGAGGTTGATTCCGCCGAAGGAGGGGGCGAGGAGCCTGACGGTCTCGATTATCTTGTCGGGATCCTTGGTGTCCAGACAAATGGGGACGCAGTCGACGCCTCCGAGGTACTTGAACAGCATGGCCTTGCCCTCCATGACGGGCATGGCCGCCTCGGGTCCGATGTTCCCGAGGCCGAGTACACGGGTCCCGTCGGAGACGACCGCCACGGTGTTCCACTTCCAGGTGTGTTCGTATACCATATCGGGGTTCTGAGCGATGTCCTTGCAGGGCTCCGCAACACCGGGGGAGTACCATATCGCGAAATCGTCGAAAGACCTGACGCATGCCTTCGGAACGGTCTCGATCTTGCCCTTGTAGAACTTGTGCAGGATCATGGCGTCCCTGCCGGGCTTCTTGGCCAGCTCGAGGCGCTGCTCGACAGTCATATCATTGTCTGCCATTTGGATACCTCTGTATTCGATGCCTACGAATATCGTAGATTGGCTTCGAATTTCTGTCGCAGACCATCCATGTGCCCATATATAACGGTTCAGCAGAATTTGATTTCGAAATCCTTGTGAATCCAGTGAGCCCTTGGAGGCTAGGGGAACGCCGGAATCGGGGGTC
>CAYUPU010000100.1:0-1773 GCA_964445265.1 uncultured Methanomassiliicoccales archaeon | reverse complement strand
TTATCTCATCGGTGTTGATAAGAGGGCACCAACACGCTGGTCTCCTAGCCCAAAACCTTTTGAATCCGCCTTTTCGATACTGAGCCCATGACCAATGACGATGATGCGTCGAGAACGGCATCCGCCTCCGGGACGGATTCTGCTGGCACCGGTGCATCCGACGATGCCGTCGGAGCATGGGCGGCGGACGTGGATGCCCCCGGCGACGCCCCTCTGGAGACCGTCCGCAGCATGCGCGGGGTCGTCCATGCATTCTATCTGAACAAGCCCCTCCTGGAGAGGATGAGGGAGGAGGAGGCGAAGGTCCGCGCCATGGGCAACATAGCGGTGGACAACCAGGGCTTCGCCGAGGCCCTGAAGCGGGAGAAGGTCATCTGCATCGTCAAGGATCCCAGGTTCAGACCGCCGCCCGAGCCCACCGTCGTACTGGAATCCGGGAACGGCGACATCATCGGAGTGGAGGTCTTCCCATTCACCGCCCAGAAGTACGCCGACCTGGAGAACGTGGTCTGGCTCTCTGACGGGTTCATAATGTTCCCGACCGTGCCGGCCGACGGCGGCGAATCGTTCGTCATGCCCCCTGTATCGTTTCCCGAACTGAATCCCGGCAACGGATGCAGGGACGTGATATCCTGCAGCCCCGCTCCTACGAGCGACCTCATGATCAGGAAGGACTACGGCCTGGAGGACAATCCCAAGCTCGCATCCGTCCTCGTGGCCTTCAACAGGCTGGCCCCGGGGGAGAGCGCTCCGGACCGCGATCCGATGATCGCCTCCGTCATCGAGAAGGAGAAGAGGATCTTCGACATAGTCAAGTGACCCGTCCGGGCCGCGATCAAACGCATTACCCGGCGATGCCGGGGTTCTCGACAAATATCATCCGATGCAGGATGCCGCACGGCTCAGGGATCGGCACGGCAGAGAAGTAAATGGTTTAGAGTAAGGGGTTTGGGTGTGAAGGCGGAGCGCTCATCCGCCGCCGGAGGGCATGAACTCCGTTATGTCGACCTCTCCGGTCTCCTTGCGGAGCTCATCCAGAACCTCGCGGCTGTTGTCGCGGTCCTCGCGCTCCTTGTAGGACACCGCGATGTACTCCGACGGATCCGCCCCGGTGAGGAAGGCGGAATCGTAGTACAGGTCCGTGAAGTCCAGTCTCACCCAGGTCTTCCCGTCCCTCTCGCGGATGTCCGTCACCTTACCGACCGTCGCCGTCGGCACGTACTTCAGCAGGTCCCCTACCTTCACTTGCATCAGCCCTTGATGACTGCGCTGCGCTCGCCGGCCGGCTGGAACTCCCTGAGGGCTCCGCGTCCGATCTCCTTCGTCACGTTGGCGAAGTCGAAGACGAGCGCGGGGTCGGCGAAGGCGATCCTGACGAACGGGTTGGCGGTCCAGGCATCTCCGCGAGCGACGTGGGCCGCCTTGGGGATACCGGTGTATCCGGACATGTGTCCGACGTTCATGGCGTAGTTCGGGTAGTTGGGTCCGCGAACCTCGGCGGGGAGACCCTCGTCGGACCTGTACGCGAAGGAGTTGGAGGAACCGCACTGGTCCTGGAGGTCGTATCCGTAGAATCCGAGCCTTCCAGTCCTCTCCTTGTGCTGGAGCTGGGACAGGTACCAGCAGTTGAGTCCAAGGTCGGCGACACCGGTGGCCATGGCGCCCGCAATACCGGTGGCGGCAGCGGCGACGTTGGCCCTCTGGGATCCACCGAAGTGGGTCTCCATGACGGCGGGGTACCTCTCGTACATCTCGAGGGCGTAGGAGTTCACA
>CAYUPU010000099.1:0-1830 GCA_964445265.1 uncultured Methanomassiliicoccales archaeon | reverse complement strand
GACCTAAAACTTCGGGATCGTATAGGCTACACTTGCGATTCCGATTTTCGATTTATATATGGTTTTTATACTCTTTAAATAACACGAACCGTTTTATATGTAACCGTACATATAGGTTACATGGGGAGCATCTACTACATCGAGAGGAACGGCCGGAGATACGCCTACGAGAGCGTGTCCAGACGCGTTCCGGGAAAGAAGAACCCGGTCACGGAGAAGACCTACCTCGGAAGGGTCGATCCCGAGACCGGCAGGATAATCCCCAAGGAACCGAAGAGGCTCCCGTCGGAGGAGCACGTGCGCAGATACGGCTGCGTCACCGTCCTGGACAGGGTCCAGTCGGAACTGGGCATAATGGACGATCTCCGCGGATGCTTCCCGGACATCGCGGAGAACGTCATGGCCGCGGCCATGGCCGTGGCCATCGATCCGACCCCGTTCGACGACGTCCATTTCACGGTGGACGAGAACGGATTGAGGGACAGGCTGAGGCTGCGCGGCAACCTGTCCCCTCCCGTCCTGTCCGACATGACGAAGGACCTGGGCCGGAGACTAGCCGCCATGGACATGTTCTTCGCACTGCGCGCGGCCAGGATGGAGGATGGCGGCTCCTACTCGATAGACATAACATCCAGCTCCACCTATTCGGACATGGGCGGATACGCTGAATGGGGCTACAACCGCGACGGAGAGGATCTCCCCCAGACCGAGTTCCTGCTGGTCACCGACAGCAGGGGGATCCCCATCGCCTTCCAGATGCTTCCCGGATCGATATCCGATGCCTCCACGCTGGACAGCGCCGTCGAGTGGATGACGGCCCTCGGCATCAGAGGGAGGCTCGTGGCGGACCGCGGATTCGAGAACGCCGGGAACATATCCGCCCTTCTGGACCGCGGGATCGGGTTCACGATACCCTCCAATGCGCGCGAGATGCCCATCAAGAAGCTGATGACCAAGGCGATACCGCTCATGAAGGATCCGGGGTCCATCCGCAGGCACGAGGGGAGCACGTACAGGATGGCGGAGTTCGAGGTCGGAGTCGCCGACCTCGAGGGCGGGTCCCGCTACGTGACGAGACTGAATCCGGAGGAGAGGAACGCCGAAGCGGAGAACGGGCTGTTCGAGACCGGCCGCAGGATCAGGGCCTTCGTGGTCCTGGATCCGAGGAAGGCGGCGGACGACATGGACGCCCTGATGTCCGCCATCGAGAATGCGGAGCTGGAGCTGGAGGGCACCAGGAGGAGGGATCCCGCGAAGGAGTTCGGCAGGCTGCCGGCGTTCGTGCGTTCGCATCTTGAATGGAGCGTCGATGGGGACGGCGTCATGCACATCTCGAGGCTGCAGAATTCGTTCTCCTACGATTCCAACAGGGCGGGCATGTTCGTGATGTTCGCCTCGGAGGGGACCACCTGGGAGGAGATGATGTCGTCGTACGACACCAGGGACCGGGTGGAGAAGGCGTTCGACGTCTACAAGACGGATGCGGACGGGTCCCGGTCGAGGACCGGGGACCCCGACCGCGCCCGTGCGAGGTTCTTCATCAAGATGCTCGCCCTGATCATGAGGATCCATATGCAGAACAGGCTGAGGGACCATGAGCGCGAGGTCCTGTCGACCGCGGCGAGGAGGGACGGCGTCTGCGGATTGACCGTTTCCGGCATGATGAGGACGCTCGGAACCCTCATGGTCATATCCAGTCCCGGCTACACGCGCCTCACGCCGCCGTCCAGGACGGTGAGGGAGATCTTCACCCTGTTCGGACTCGAGGAACCGGTCGCGGGGCGGATAGACCTGACACGATGTAACCATACAAACCCGAAGATTTGGGTT
>CAYUPU010000098.1:0-1880 GCA_964445265.1 uncultured Methanomassiliicoccales archaeon | reverse complement strand
CATAGGTTTCTCACGCGAAGTGCCATACCAGATGATGCAATTACATCGATTTTGCCGACCTTCGAAACGATTTCCTCATTTTTTCGATCGATCGATTCCTGCTGTCCTTTCCGACCATGAACAGACGAGCACGAATCCGGGCCGACAGCCTCAGAGATGCAGATCCATTCTGCATTCCGTATGCCCGAATCATTCCCGACGATCCTTTCTCGAAGATGTTGTATAGCACTGATAATAAGCTTTTTATTCTATTAAGTGCTATACTTTTTATGGCGGTTCCGGAGGAGATCAGACGCATTCCGAGGCCTAGGAACACCTTCGTGGTGGATTCGAAGACGGGTGTCTATTCGGTCAGGGAGAAGACGGGATGCGGATACTACGTGGATGAGGACGGGAAGGCCCACAGACCCTCCCGGAACGGGAGGGTCGTAGGCCACATCATCGACGGAGTCTATGTCGAGAGGAAGACGGACCCTGGGCTGCCGCCTGTGGGGGAGGTGGATCTGAAGGACTACGCCAACGTCCACCTGTGCCGCATGCTGTCCTCCGACATTCTGGAATCCCTCCGCAACCATTACAACCAGGAGGAATCGGAACGTCTGTACGTCATGGCGATACTGAGGGCATGCTACAGCGGCATACAGGACTACATGCTGGACCGCCAGTTCGAGGAGACGTTCCTCTCCGAGGTCTATCCCGAGGTGAATCTGGAGAAATCCAAGGTATCCAGGTTCCTCAGGGATGTGGGGCGCAGCGGATCCCGCATAGTGAGATTCATGCGCGAGCAGGTGGAGAAGTGCGAAGATGAGGACATCATCATCTTCGACGGGACCCTGAAGAGGGACGAGAGCGATGTGAATTCCTTCTCGGCGGCCTCCCGCAAGACGGCGGCCCGGAGATACCGGCACGTGAACGTGATGACCGCATACAGCTTCAGGCGCAGGGAGCAGATCGCATCCAGGATCTATCCGGGGAACATGGTGGACCAGCGCATCGTCGCCGATTTCATAGACATGATCGAGCTGAAGAATGGGCTGGTCGTCGCCGACCGCGGATTCCCTCCAGAGGCGGTCAGGCATGCTCTCAGAGGAAGGCCGGGGATCGGCTACCTGGTCCCGCTGGAGCGGGACCGGAGGGTCATCGTAGAGATGCATCTCCGGGAGTTCGCCCACATCCTTCCGGGCACGGATATAGCATACCGCACGGAGACCGCCTTGGATGAGTATGGAGAGGAGGTCGTTTACTACGCGTTCAGGGACCCGAGGATCGCCATGGACGAGGAGACCCTCTACCTCAGACATCGTTCCGCCGAAGGAGTCGACCCGGCGGAGGTGGAGAGGCTCCGCAGAGAGTGGGGGACCGTCGTCTTCGCATCGAACCGCAGGATGGAGCCTTCGGAGGTCCGCAGGATATATTCGGGTCGCTGGATGATCGAGACGAGCTTCAAGTTCCAGAGGTCGCAGCTCGACGACGACACCACGGACGAGGAATCCGACTATACGGTCCAGGCCAGCCAGTTCGTGGACCATCTGGCCTCGGTCATGGCATCCAGGATGAGGAACAGATTCGAGGAGTCGGGACTGCTGGAGAATCTCACATACAGTCAGGCGTACTCCCTTCTGCTGAGACTGAAGATGACGCGCGAGCACGGAGGAGAATGGAGGCTGGTCCGCATAGCCGACAAGGATGCGCAGGCATCCGTGGTTTTGGACATCATACGCAGGCCTATCGTGCCGGAGTTTCCGAAGAAGAAGGCCGGAAGACCGAAGGGCAGCAAGGACAAGCAGCCTCGGAAGAAGAGAGGGAAGGGGGCAGGCAGGGGCCTGAAGGACCCTGCCGAGCAATCTTCACGAGGTCAAGTATAGTATCTAGCGTGAGAA
>CAYUPU010000097.1:0-2175 GCA_964445265.1 uncultured Methanomassiliicoccales archaeon | reverse complement strand
CGATTATCTCATCGGTGTTGATAAGAGGGCACCAACACGCTGGTCTCCTAGCCCACAGGCTTATGGTCGGGCCTACCCTTCCATTCCATCAGGTCGTCGAGGATGCTGCGCCGCATGACATTCCGTATCGTAATCACATATTTGGTCGATTCCAATGTCTGTTTTAGCCGCAACGTGGCCATAACGGGTACCAATCCTGGCCATAGTATGGTCAGAACGGATATCTGTTCTGTCCAGCTCGGTGATGTCGCCCTTCGGACGGACCGTCCACGGCGGACCTGTTCAGCACCACGATCGAGATGAGGATCATCGCCATCCCGATGACGGTCCAGACGGTCACGGGCTCCCCGTACAGGGCCAGACCGACGGCGGCGGCCGTCATGGGCTCGGTGTAGGTTATGATGGCGGCCCTTCCCGCGCCTATCCTGCTGATCCCGACGTTGTACAGAGCGAACGGCACCAGGGTCACGAGCACGCCCAGCCCCAGGACCATCAGCAGGTTGCCGGCGGACGAGAACGTGAGCGACATCATCTCCGCGGGATCGCTGAACGGCAGAGCGAACACGAAGCAGAACAGGGACGAGTACAGCATTATCGTCGGGGTGCTGTACCCCTCTCCGACTGCTTTCCTGGAGCACAGGGTGTACGTCCCGTAGAACACCGCCGATGCCACCGCCAGGACGATCCCGACGGCATCGAGCGGGACGTCCGACGACGCGATCCCGGTGCACAGGATGCATCCGATGAACGCGACGACCAGGCTGACGCCCTTGTCGCGCGTGATTCTCTCGCCGAACAGCGGGACCGATGCCAGGACCACCATGAACGGCATCAGGTACTGGATTATCGTGGCCAGGGATATCGGGATGCGCTCCATCGCCTCGAAGTAGCAGGTGGAGTTGATCAGGTTCCCGACCACGCCCATGACCGCGAAGACGCCCAGCATCCGCCTCGACACAATGAGCATCCGGCGGTGGCGCGCGAGGATGAACGCCAGGAACACGGCGAACACCACGATGTACCGCAGGCACGTCATCTGGACCGGGGTGAACCCGGCGGACGACATGCTGCGGACGAAGAACCCCAGGAACCCCCAGGTCACCCCGGCGGCGACGGCCGTCAGGAATCCGGT
Organism: uncultured Methanomassiliicoccales archaeon; assembly: GCA_964445265.1. Classification (GTDB taxonomy): domain Archaea; phylum Thermoplasmatota; class Thermoplasmata; order Methanomassiliicoccales; family Methanomethylophilaceae; genus Methanoprimaticola. The sequence continues at coordinate 1,043 of CAYUPU010000097.1, read as the reverse complement.
GCGCTCGGGGACGTCCATGGGAGGAAGGGGGCCGGAGCCCCCGTTTGGATCACTCGGTGAGCGCCTTCCAGCAGTTCGAGATGAGCTGCCTCTCCTGGCGCACGGCGCTGTCGCGCAGCATCATCTGCTCTATGGCCTCGGAGATCTGCACGTCGGTGGATGCGGCCGAGGTGCCCCCGTAGGAGCTCCTCCTCTCGACGCACCTGTCCACCGGGATGACGCTGTAGACGTCCTCCTCGATCAGAGGGGAGAAGCCTTTCAGCTCCTCGAGGCTCATGTCCTCGAGGTCCGTTCCGGTCTCGATGCTCCTCCTGACCGCGGCCCCCACGATGCCGTGGGCCTCCCTGAACGGGACGCCCTTGGTGACGAGGTAGTCCGCCAGGTCCGTGGCGTTGATCTGGCCGGCGCGGGTGACCTCGTGCATCCTGTCCTTGCGGAACACGGTGGTCTCGATCACCTTGGCCATCATCCTGGCCCCGGAGACGACGATGTCCATCGCGTCCATGACGGGCTTCTTGTCCTCCTGGAGGTCGCGGTTGTATGTCAGCGGGAGGCCCTTGGTCATGACGAGCATGGCGGTGAGGTCCCCCACGACCTGCCCGGTCTTCCCGCGGACGAGCTCCGCGATGTCCGGGTTCTTCTTCTGCGGCATGATCGACGACCCCGTAGTGTAGCGGTCGTCCATCTCTATGAACGCGAACTCCTGGGACGACCAGTACACCAGCTCCTCGCAGAGGGAGGACAGGTGGATCTGCATCTGGGCGCAGCAGTACGCCGCCTCGGTGGCGAAGTCCCTGTCGGACACGGAGTCCATGGAGTTCTCCGTGGGGGCCCTGAACCCCAGGGACTCGGAGGTCATCCTCCTGTCGATGGGGAACGTGGTCCCGGCGAGGGCGGCGGACCCCAGGGGGCACATGTTCATCCTCCTGAACGCGTCCATGAACCTGTCGGCGTCGCGGGAGAACCTGAACGCGTGTGCCAGCATGTTCTGGGCCAGCTTGACCGTCTGGGCGTGCTGCATGTGGGTTAACCCGGTCATCACC
>CAYUPU010000096.1:0-2195 GCA_964445265.1 uncultured Methanomassiliicoccales archaeon | reverse complement strand
TTTGTAATGTTGATTATGGTTCCGGTATCAACTCACTGGTGACTTAACACGATGATATTAGATCGCCACTATCGGAGTCCGAGGTGGAAGACCGCCCCGGACTCCGGCCGAAATCCGATCAGGCCGCCTCCGGTTCAACGGCACGGTCCCCTTTGAGCAGCACCAGCGACACGGCCATCAGAACGATGGATATGGGCAGGGCGAACACGAGCGGGTCCGTGGACGCCATCCAGGAATCGGGCATCAGGACCGGGCTCCCTGTGATCCATTCGCACACCGGGAGGAATATGGACGTCCCCGTGTTGATAAACAGCGCGAAGAACAGGTAGACCGCCGTGCCTCCGGCGATGCTCACCACGGCGGCGCGCCTGTTGGGATTCTTTGAGTACATGGCATGGAAGTACGCGGGCAGAAGAGCCGCAGCGGTCATCCCCATGAACACGGAGGTCGCCTTCGCGATTATGTCCTTGGGCATCAGGTAGACGTAGGCGACCATCAGCACCATGATGACGACTATGCAGGCGCGGTTGAGATTGACGCTCTGGGAGTCTCCGGTGAGGCTGCCCTTCCGGTTCCGGTACAGGGTGTAGAGGTCGTATCCGCCGGCCGCCCCTATGGTGTGGAGCAGAGCGCTTATGGTGGATATGGCGGCGCAGACGAGCGAGAGCAGGAACAGCGATATGAATAGGTCTCCGAGCGTATAGCCCTGGAAGACCTCCAGGATGTACTGCGGGATGATGAAGTCGGTGCCCAGGCCGAGGCTGGACATGTACTCTGACGCGATCATGCCGTGCTGGTCCATGAAGTAGACGTTGCTGAACGGTCCGACGGTGTACGCGGAACCGACGATCGCCAGCATGAATACGGATCCGATCAGCAGAGACTTGTTCAGGTCCCTGTCGGACTTGGCGGACATGAAGCGCACGGCCAGCTGGGGCTGTGTGAGGGCCCCGATACCGACGCCCATGAGGAATGTTGTGACTACCGTGAGCCACTCTTTCGAACCGAATGTCGAGAAGCTGGTCCAGCCGTTGAAGCCCTCCAGTGTGCCGGGAACGGCGGCCATATCGGAGAACTTCGTGTCCCACAGGCTGACGAGTCCGTCGTTGGCGGATGAGACGCCTCCGAAGTAGACGAACGTGACGATCAGTATGACGATCATGCCGATGAACATGATCGCGGCCTGGAACGCGTCGTTGTACATGACGGCGATGATGCCGCCGTAGACGACGTAGACGGCCACGATGACCGCCAGAAGGATCAGGATGACATCGTAGTACTCGTTGAGCCCGGTGATGGTGGCCAGCGAGTTGACGCCCCCCTTGAGGACCGCCGCCGCATAGATGGGCATCATGACGATGATCAGGACCGCGGTGAACGCGCGGATCCCCTTGGAGCGATACACCTTACCGAGGAGATCGGCGTAGGTGGCCGCTCCGAGCTCGCGGCCCTTGCGCCGGGTGGGGCCGCCGAAGATGAGAAACGCGACTATGAGCCCCACGAACAGGTTGAGGAAGCACAGCCACATCAGCGACATGCCGTGGACGGCCGCCTGGCCGCCGAAGCCTATGACCGCCGATGCAGAGAGGAACGTGGATCCGTAGGATAGCGCGATGATCAGCGGGCTGGCCTTGCTGCGGCCCAGCAGGAAATCGTTGTTGTCCTTGGTGTTCCTGTATCCGTAGTATCCGAGCACGAGCGTGACCACGACGAACACGACCACCATCGCGCCGAACACCGTCAGGTCGACGCCGTCGCTCATCGGTATCGTCCTCCGCCTTTACTCCCTTGATTACGGCGTAGGCACAGCAGAACACGACGCTCGCGAAGCAGAGCACGTAGCCGCCGACGATCCAGGGATCCGTGAGACCGAAGAAATCCATCTTTTCACCTGTGTTGTGTGCTAACATTTAGCACGGATATGTATGCGATGGATAACCTGTACTTAAAGGAATGCACGCCGGAGGGGCGCATGGACGGCATCCCCGTCATATGGAGTCGATTGCATATCATGATCTATATAGCAAACAAACTATCATTTACGATTTAGTTATATTAATATACTCTGCTGGTAGCTATTTGGATGATTAATCCAACTACATAGCCTACGGATTATTCCTTTAGTGATACAAGGAGAAGAAAATGGGCTAGGAGACCAGCGTGTTGGTGCCCTCTTATCAACACCGATGAGATAA
>CAYUPU010000095.1:0-2254 GCA_964445265.1 uncultured Methanomassiliicoccales archaeon | reverse complement strand
GACCCCCGATTCCGGCGTTCCCCTAGCCTCCAAGGGCTCACTGGATTCACAACGTCCGCGGACGCGCGCACGAGCGCATCTTTATAAGAGGCCCCCTCATAGCCATCGCCCATAGGTGAACGGAATGAGCGATGAAGACGACTACATGGCGCTTCTGAACAGGGCGAAGATAGCTTGTCCTGAGACCATCGAGAACCACGAGAGATTCGAGCTCCCCGAACTGGACATCCTCCAGGAAGGGAAGATCACGATTTTCAAGAACTTCATCGACGTCACCGACAAGCTCAGACGCGACCCGCAGCACGTCCTCCAGTTCCTGCTGAAGGAGCTCGGGGCCCCGGGCAGCATAGAGGGCAGGCGCGCTGTCCTCAAGGCCAAGATCAACCCCCAGCAGATCAACGACAAGATCCAGATGTACACCGAGACCTATGTCATCTGCTCCGAGTGCGGACTCCCCGACACCAAGATGGTCAGAGAGGACAGGACGCTCATGCTGGAGTGCGAGGCGTGCGGAGCCAGGAGGCCCATCACGGTCAGGAAGGGGCCCCGTGTGGACAATACCAACACCCTCCACGAGGGCGACATAATCGAGGTCCGCATCACCGATGTCGGGAAGAAGGGGGACGGCACGGCCAAGTTCTACGACTATCTTGTCATCGTTCCCGGAACCGTGAAGGGAGCCAGCGTCCATGCCAAGATCACCAAGATCTCGGCCAAGACCGCCTTCGCCGTGCCCACCACAGAGGCCTGCACCCGCTGATGAGATACTTCATCGAATCCTACGGCTGCACGATGAACCACGGCGAGGGCCGCGGCCTGGCCGAGGACATGGCATCGCTGGGGTTCGAACCGGCCACGTCCGCCGATGAGGCGGACGTGGTCGTCCTAAACACCTGCACGGTCGTCGAGACCACCGAGAAGCACATGCTCTCCAGGATCTCGAAGCTGCGCTCCCAGGGCAAAAAGGTCGTGGTCACAGGTTGCATGGCAAAGGCGCAGCCGGAAAGGATCGCGATCCGCCTGCCGGACTCGCCGGTGATACCGCCCCAGGAATACCGCGTCTTCAAGCAGAGGATGGCGGAGCGCTACGGCATACAGGGATGCGCCACATCCGTCGATTTCGGATCGGATGCCATCCTCCCCATAGCCCAGGGCTGTCTCGGCAACTGCTCGTACTGCATCACGAAGCTGGCCAGGGGCGACCTGTCCAGCTACCCGCAGGAGGAACTGCTGGCAAGATTCGATAGATTTCTGGCGAACGGCGCGAAGGAGATACTCGTCACTGCTCAGGACACTGCGGCATACGGACGGGACTCCGGAACCACTCTTTCCGATCTTATAGGCTCAATGCTCGAGAGGGAGGGGGACTTCCGCTTGAGGATCGGCATGTCCGATCCGGAGAACGTGGTCAGGGTCCGCGAGAGCCTGACGCCGCTGATGGACGACGACAGGCTCTACCGCTTCCTGCATATACCCGTGCAGAGCGGCAGTGATGCGATCCTCAGAAGGATGAGACGCAGATACACCGTCGAAGGCTTCATGGATCTGGTGGACGATCTGCGCGCCGATGTTCCGGGGATCAGCATAGCCACCGACATCATATGCGGCTTCCCCGGAGAGACCGACGACGATCACGCCAGGAGCATGGAGCTTGTCAGGACGCTCAAGGCGGATACGGTCAACATCACCCGCTTCTCCTCGCGTCCCGGAACGGATGCGTCTAGGATGGAGCAGATACATGGCAGGATCTCGGCTGCCAGATCCGCCGAGCTGACCAATGCCAAGAACTCCACCGAACTCGAGGTCAACCGGGGTCTCGTAGGGAAATCGTTCCGCTCGCTGGCCACAGAGAAGGGCAAGGACGGAACTATTGTCAGAACAGGCTTCTACAGACCTGCGGTGATCCGTGACGAGATTCCTCTGGGTAGCTTCATCGATGTTGAGATCACAGAGGCTAAGCCGACGTATCTCATAGGAAAACTCATAAGCAGGGTGCGATGTTGCACCGACAACAGTCCCGTGGTGTAGCGGTCAATCATGCTGGCCTTTGGAGCCGGTGACCCCGGTCCGAATCCGGGCGGGACTACCTCGTTCTCACACATCATTATGAGGGCCCGATCGACTGCGGTTCGCAAAATATCTGCACAATAGTCGACAGAGGTATACGACCGGATGTGGGGAATGTACCATCTGAGGATGGGGACGGCGGAGGGCCCTGCCGACGGGATCGAGGGCGGGTGATGATGCGGTCCAA
>CAYUPU010000094.1:0-2331 GCA_964445265.1 uncultured Methanomassiliicoccales archaeon | reverse complement strand
TCTTTAAATACAGAGCAGAATCCAGTGATGTCACTCCGTCACTGGATATTCAAAGAGTGGTGACCTCGCCCCTGGCCCCGTCGATGTAGAACGTGTACTCGTGCTGCGACACCATGCCTCCGCCGGCCTCCACGAGTGTGGCGTACCCATGGAGGACGCCGTGGCGTAGCAGGTTGCGGACATGCTTCTCGGCGTTCGGGAAATCGCAGCTCCTCGCGCAGAACGGAAGGCCATGGAACTCCTCCTTGACATAGTCCACGAACTCCTGGACCTTCGGATCGGACTGAGGCTTGTCACGGACGTATGAGACGATGTTGCCCCATTTGCCGTCGACGACATAGCCCTTGCCGTCCGTGGCGAACGGCTCTATGGCGACAGTCATGCCCGCCCTGATCCTGTCTGTCTCTCCGGAGGCGTAGCTGGGCACGGACATCCCGGCATGGAGGTTCCAGCGGTCTATCTGATGCCCGCAGAGGTTCTGGATGGGGACGAAGCCGTCACGATTGAGGCTCATCTCCACGGCCCTGCCGATCTCCCCGAGGGCCACGCCGTCCCCGATGAACTCGGCAACAGTGTTCCGGGCCCTCTTCGAGGCCTCTATGAGGTCCCTGCACCTATTGGTACCCACCTCCACCGTGCCTGCCGTATCGCCGATGAAGCCGTCCAGCACCCCTCCGCAGTCGATCTTGACGACATCGCCTATCTCGAACCGCGTATTGTCGTTGCAGCTGGGGGTGTAGTGGGCCGCCATCTCGTTCCTGCTTATGTTGCACGGGAACGAGAGTCCGCACCCGTGGGAGCGGATATATCCCTCGACCTCCTGGGCTACATCGTAGAGCTTGACGCCCTCGTCGACGAGGGACATGCCGAGCTCCCTCGCCTCACCGGAAACGCGGCCGGCCTTGCGCAGCTTCTCCAGATCCTCGGAGCTCAGCATCCTAAGACTTCCCTTATCCTGTCCGCGGGTATCGCTCCCTGACGGACTATCTCCACCTGATTGTCCATGAGCCAGACAATGGTGGACGGCTGGCCGATGGTGCAGGCTCCGGCATCGATGTACGAGTCCACGCGGTCGCCGAAATCGGCTATCGCCGCATCGACGCTGACGGCATCGGGATGCGAATGGAGATTCGCGGACGTGGCCACGATAGGGCCTGTGCGCCGGATGAGCTCCAGAGCGAACCTGTTGTCCGGAATGCGGATCCCGACCTTCTGGGAGGACGAGGTCACGATGTCGGGGACATCGGACTGCTTCTTGATTATGATGGTGAGCGGACCCGGCAGGAACGCCTTGATCAGCTTATCGGCGTTCTCGTTGAGGACAGCGACCCTTTCCAGCATAGCCTTGTCGGATACGGCGACGGACAGAGGCATGTCGAAGGGTCTGTTCTTCACGACATAGAGACTCTTGATCGCCGCCTCATTGTATATGTCGGCACCGATCCCGTAGACGGTCTCTGTAGGATAGACGATGAGCTTGCCTGCCGCGATGTCCTCGGCGGCGGCAGCGACGGCATCGTCGCACTGAGCATCGAAACCGTGGGAGTAGTCGCACTTGATAATCTTCATTCATACACCCGCCATGGAGAGGACCGGCGCGAGATACTCGCGACGATAGTTCTCTATCACGCTTCCATGCCCTGGAAACAGTCCCTTTATGTCAATGTTACTAAGGATTCCCAGGGATCTGCGCATATCATCCATGGATCCACCTGGCATATCCGTGCGGCCGTACCCGTTGGCGAACAGCGTGTCTCCGGATACGAGCAACCCCGTGGACTCCTCGAAGAGGCATATGCTGCCGGAGGTATGGCCCGGAGTGTCGATGACCCTGAACATGTGCTCTCCTGTAGATACCGTCTGTCCGTCATGAAGATCCGCGACATCGACGGCGCGCACCGATCCCCCGAACATGCGGCTCGCGTTGAACGCCGGATCAGGATTCCTTATGAAACAGGCATCGCGGGCCCCCGCGTACACCCTGCAGCCGAAGGCGTCCACCATATCGCGCAGACCGCCTATATGATCGAAATGGCAATGGGTGGCGACGATGGCCTCAGGCAGATGCGAGGAGTGGTGCTCGATGCGACGTATGATGTCCGCAGAATCGAAACCCGTTCCGGCATCGACCAGAATAGGATGGTCCCCTGTGATCAGATAGATGTTGCTGTCATAGTCGACCGATGATGGTATCCGCACAACTGCCATTGGAACCCCAACAGCAATCCAGATGATAGAGCAAACGCCTCCGGCACCATGTTGACGAATACGACTACGGGCGCACACGGCACATCGATCGGATATGAAAACAGATGAAGAAATGGAGAATAG
>CAYUPU010000093.1:0-2463 GCA_964445265.1 uncultured Methanomassiliicoccales archaeon | reverse complement strand
GGAACTTGGCGTTGTGCCATCCCTCGGAGATGTAGTACATCTCCCTCAGGGTGGACGACTTGTTCTCGCGGATCATCTCGTTGATGAACTCCGTGGTGTACACCGTGCGCAGCATCATGACCGCGCCCTGGACCGTCTTCGCGGTCCTGGTCGTCCTCAGGTCCCCGTACTTCCACACGTTGTGCTGGGGGTCGAACTCGATGTTCTTCTTGGATCTCAGGGGGAGCTCCATCTGGGGGATCTCCCCGTTGTCCAGCTGGTCGTAGAGGCTCTCCACGATGCCGGTGAGGCTCTCGAGCGCCTCCTTCTGCCTGTCAGTCCTCGCCAAGGTCTTCCGCCTCCTCTTCCTTCTCTTCGTCGTCGTCCGCGACGTAGTCCTCCGTCTCGACTATCTCCATGCCCTTTATGCCCCAGTCCCCGGGGAGCTGCTCCGCGCCCATGACCATCGCCGGGTTCAGCCCGGAGAAGTATATGTCGTCGGCGTCGAACGTGTCGGCCATGTCGCCGGCCAGCTCGAACGAGACCGCGATGTGCTCGGACGGCTGGAGGTCCTCCACCCTCCAGTTCGCCTTGCCCTCGTCGTTCATCCCCTCGAAGCAGTCGTGCCCGAACAGGGTCAGGTTCGTCGCCTCCTTGGGCAGGTGCGCGTGCAGCATGAACGATCTGGGCTGCACCGTGTAGTTGTAGACGGTGTACGTGATCTCGCGGGTCTTCTTGTCGACCTTCCTGACCGCCGGCTCCACCCACACCACGTTCATGATCCTCGTGATGGTCCTGTCCAGGCTCGGGACCGGCCTGCCGAGCTGCTCGGCGGTCTTCCTGGCCATGTCGGGGAGGATGTCCTGCACGATCTCGAACTTCGCGTGCGTCTTCTTCTTCCTCTCCATCTTGTTCAGATGGCTCTTGAGGTTCCTGGCGCACAGCCTGAGCGCCAGGCCGATCTCCGACAGGATCTCGGGGAGGCTGGCGATGGCCTCCTTCCCCTCGGACGTGAACGGCACCTTGGTGGACGCCACGTGCACGAGGATGATCGCCGGGCCGTACGGCACGCCCTTGCCGCCCCTCTGCTCCAGTCCGTAGCGCCTCCAGTCCAGCTCGGATATCGCCTTGGTGATGGCGTCGGCCCCCTGCTGGTAGAGCAGCGGGACGCGGTTCGCGAACCTCAGTATCTGGACGGGTCCGTCGGACGGGATGTCCCCGCCGTACACTATGCCCGCCTCCACGATGAACGGGTTGCCGTTCACGGCCTTCGGCGACCTCGTCACCGGGGTGGCGTAGTACTCCGGCCTGAGGCCGTCCAGCACGTGCATCAGGCCCTTCTTGATCAGCGTCTCCCCGATCGGCGAGAGGCAGTCCGTGGGAGGGGCCATGATCTTGGTGGTCTCGATGGCCTTCAGCATCGCGATGCACTCCTCCCTGTCCAGCTTGGACGGGCTCTTATCCGGCTTGACGCCGGATTTCTCGCAGATCTCGGTCGCGATCCTGTCGGTTATCCTGGAGAAGTCGTTCTTCAGGAACGCCTTCACGGTCTTCTGCTGGGTGCGGGAGGCGTACTTCATCAGGTCCCCGATCTCCATGCCCTCGGGGTGGGGCTTAATCTCCTTGGGCCTCGGCGGCATGATGTCCGTGGCCCTCTCGAACACGAACCCCTTGCCCTCCGGATCCCTGAACGATATCTGGGCGTGGGGGTTGACGATGGCCGTGTCCCTCAGGTACTCGTACACGGACTGCTTCCCCGTGATGTACCTCCCCTTTATCGTGTACTGTATGCTGGTTCCGTGGGGCCTGTCCCAGGCCTGGGCCTTATCGTTGGTGACCACGGGGCGGTTGGTCTTCGTGTCGATGACGATGTCCATCCCCCACGCGGGCTCGTCCTCGTCCTCGATCTTGGAGACGACGTGGGCGGGCTTCCCGGTGGTTATGTTCCCGTACATGACGGTGGCGGAGATCCCTATCCCCTGCTGCCCCCTCGATTGCCTGAGGGCGTGGAATCTGGATCCGTAGAGCAGCCTCCCGAACACGTTGGGCATCATCCTGTGGACGATCCCGGGGCCGTTGTCCTCCACGGTTATCCTGTAGTCCTCGTCGTTCAGCCTCTCGATCCTGACCGACACGTCGGGGAGGATGTTGGCCTCCTCGCACGCGTCGAGGGCGTTGTCCACCGCCTCCTTGATCCCCATGAGCAGGGACTTGGAGCGCGAGTCGAATCCGAGGATCTGCTTGTTCTTCTCGAAGAACTCCGTGACGGAGATCTCCTGCTGCTTGGCGGCCAGCTTCTCCGCCGTCGCAGTCTTCCTGCCGCTGGATGCGGCCTTTCCGGTATCCTGATCTGCAGAGGGCATCCGATCGGGACATGGCCGTCGCGCTCTTAAGAGTGCGCTCGGTGCGCCATCGGCGCCGGAGGCCCCTCCTTGAATATCCAGTGACGGAGTGACATCACTGGATTCTGCTCTGTATTTAAAG
>CAYUPU010000092.1:0-2639 GCA_964445265.1 uncultured Methanomassiliicoccales archaeon | reverse complement strand
TATCTCATCGGTGTTGATAAGAGGGCACCAACACGCTGGTCTCCTAGCCCAAAAAAGTTTGCAGTGCAGTGTTCAAATCGGTGCCGGGCCGTCGAACGGTCGGCGCCCCTCGCCGGTTCAGGCGCTGTCCGATGAGATCTTGAGTCCTATCACGCCGACAATGGTCACTCCCATGAATGTTATCATGCCCAGATTGAGGGGCTCCAGTCCGAGGGCTGTAGATACGATGATCGTGAGCACGACGCCAATCCCAATCCATACGGCGTAGGCGGTACCCATGGGTATGCCGGATTTCATCGGTATGGACAGGCACAGCATGCTCAGAACCAGGGATACCAGGACCACCGCGTCCCATGCGAGGTTGGTCATGCCGTCCGTGTAGTCCAGTCCGATGGACCAACCTATCTGGAAGACCCCGCCTAGCACTATCAGAGCCCATGCCGTCCTCCTGTCCTTCATCATCTCAGATTCCATATCACATCCCTCCTGATGTTAGGCGTATGCCTATCACGCCCACTATGATGAGTGTGAGGAACAGTACCATGCGTCCGGTAACCTTGTCCTTGTAGAGCAGTTTCCCGGCGGCCACGGTTCCTACGGCACCGATACCGGCCAGTATGCTGTATGCGACTCCCGGCCCTATCCCGTTGTCCACGGCCAGGGACAGGAGGAAGAGACACGACAGCACCGCTACGATGGTCGCAGCGCCACATCCCGCCTTCTTGAAGTTGTCTGACTTGTCGAGGAGGACCACCCAGACCGGCTCCAGTATGCAGGCCGCTATCAGATAGATCCACGCTATTTCCATGAATGAAAAATCTCGTGCTTCACTATATAAAAAATCTCTTTATTATTTAAACTAAGCATCCAATATTTCAGCCACCTCTGTTCCTCGATGAACGTCGCTTCTTCTCTTCGCTCATATATCGCGCGTGCGCGCACGCATCGCGCGCGCTTGTGATTATATATAATCAAGGAATGGGGAAACCAATGAACCCCGATGATGGGAAATACGGGAAGGCCGAAGAGGAGTACGGCGCCGATTCGATCGTCGCGCTGCACGGTCTCGAGGCCGTCAGGAAGAGGCCGGGGATGTATATCGGTTCGACCGATTCTCGCGGACTCCACCACATGGTGTACGAGGTTGTCGACAACGGTATCGACGAGGTCATGGCGGGCTTCGCCACAGAGGTAGACGTGACGATCAACGAGGACGGTTCGATCACCGTCACGGATGACGGAAGGGGGATACCCACCGCTATCAACCATGCCGAGGGCAAGTCCGCTCTGGAGATGTGCCTGACCGACCTCCATGCGGGAGGCAAGTTCAATCAGAACAGCTACAAGGTGTCCGGAGGACTGCACGGTGTCGGCGTGTCCGTCGTCAATGCGCTGTCGTCTAGACTGGTGGCCACCATAGACAGGGAGGGCAAGCGCTTCCGCCAGTCATACCGCATCGGCGTTCCCGACGGGCCCGTGGAGGTGATCGGAGACTCCGACCGCCACGGTACGACAATCAAGTTCTGGCCCGATCCCGAGATGTTCGAGACCGTCACGTTTGATTATTCCACGCTCCAGAACAGGTTCCGCAACCAGGCCTTTCTCAACAAGGAGGCGACCATCAACTTCGAGGACAGGCGCACCGGCAAGAAGGAGAGGTTCCACTACGACGGCGGCGTGTCCGAGTTTGTCGTATACCTCAACAGGTCGAAGACCCCTCTGCACCCAGCCCCCATCCATATAGAGGGGGAGAGGAACGGCGTGGCCATCGATATCGCCATGCAGTGGACGGACGGCTACAACGAGGAGATAGACTCCTTCGTCAACACGATCTTCACGCCGGAGGGCGGGACCCATCTGACTGGATTCAGGACCGCGCTCACCAAGACCATCAACGACTACGGCAAGTCCAACAACCTCCTCAAGGACACGACGTTGGAGGGCAGCGACTGCCGCGAAGGGCTCACCGCCATCGTGAGCATCAGGATGCCGGAGCCCCAGTTCGAGGGACAGACCAAGGCCAAGCTGGGCAGCAGTGTCGCCCAGGGTGCGGTCTCCGGGCTGATGAATGACAAGCTCGCGGAGTTCCTCCTGGAGAACCCCTCGGTCGCCCAGGCGATCGTCAGGAAGGCCGTTGCGGCATATGAGGGCCGCGAGGCCGCCAGGAAGGCCCGCGATGCCACGAGAAGGAAGAGCGTCCTCGAGACGACCAGTCTCCCCGGCAAGCTGGCCGACTGCTCTGAGCGCGATCCCGCGAAGTGCGAGCTCTACATCGTGGAGGGTGATTCCGCAGGAGGGAGCGCGAAGCAGGGGAGGGATAGGCAGTTCCAGGCCATCCTGCCCCTCAGAGGGAAGATCCTCAACGTGGAGAAGGCGAGGCCGGACAAGCTGCTGGACCACGAGGAGATCAAGAATCTCGCCATCGCCATCGGCGGCGGCATAGGCAAGGAGTTCGACGTATCGAAGATCCGCTACCACAACGTCGTCATAATGACCGATGCGGATGTGGACGGGGCGCACATCGGGACGCTGCTCCTGACATTGTTCTACAGGCAGATGAGGCCCCTGATCGAGGCCGGGCACGTGTACATCGCGATGCCGCCTCTCTACCGGGTCTACAAGGGCAAGAAGCAGATCTA
>CAYUPU010000091.1:0-2696 GCA_964445265.1 uncultured Methanomassiliicoccales archaeon | reverse complement strand
CCCGCCGGCAGCTGAACCGTTCGGACGATGCGTACGTGTCGGAGCACGCGGACGGGCGCGTCCGGAACGAAGGACCACGGCGGACGCCGGGTATGATCGGCGGATAACCGCCGGATCCGGGCTATCGGATGCGACCGTCATCCCGCATATCGGGTTTTACGGGCGGGCGGCCGACCACGACCGCCCGGACCGTGACGGCCTGCTCGCAGACCATGCCGTCGTAGCGGATCGATACCGATGAGTCCGACACGGACAGCGGTCCCGCGGGGGACCAGGTGTATCCGGTCACGGGGGCCGACGAGCCGTCGCTGTAGCGGGCGGTCACGACCATCCCGGACGGGTCGAAGATCTCCCCCTCGATGTACGACGTCCTCTCCGGGGGCGCGGTCACCGATATCCCCTCCAGCGTCGGGGAGGGGGACGGTCCTGGTGACGGGGGGGTCGGAGGCGACGGCACGGGGGAGAACACCGCGCGGACCGTGCGGTCCCCGCGGATATCCTCCAACGTGTACGTCGACGGTGCGCCGACGGAGACGCCGTCCACCAGGAGCGCGGAGAGGCGGTACCCGCTCAGGGCGGTCATCGCGAACGCGATGCTCCCGCCCTCCTCCACCTGCAAGGTCCCGGACGGGGATATGGTCCCTCCGGATGTAGCGGAGGCCGTGACGGCGAACATCCTCGGCGAGGCCTCCGGCTCGAATACGGCCTCCACCGTGCGGTCCGAATCCATCTCCACGTCCAGATGCGACGGGGCTCCGACGGAGACCCCGTCCAGACGGACGTCCGAGATGCGGAACCCCGCATCCGGCGACACGGTCACACGGACGACCGAGCCCGCGGGATGGGACGTGGTCCCGTAGGGCTCCGTGGAACCTCCCGCGTTGGAGAACACCGCGAGAGTGAACATGACCGCGGGGGCCTCCTCGACGAACACCGCGCGGACCGTGCGGTCCCCGCGGACGTCCGATACCAGCAGCTCATCGCCCGCGAGATCTACCGGGGCCCCGTCCAGATACACGGCGGACAGGACCCAGCCCTCCGCCGGGGTCAGCGATATCGCGACGGATCCACCGTCCTCGACCATCGCCTCCATGGGGTCGGCGGTCCCCTCCCCCTCGATCTCCACCGAGATCCTCCACACGTCCGCATCGTCCTGCATCTGCCACAGCACCGCCGCGGCGCCCGCCGCTATGATGACCAGCAGCAGCATGACGATCGCCAGTTTCCTCGTTCCACGTTCGTCGTTCATCCGTATCCGCCTTCCTGCGATGAATGAATACGGGGCCGTCCGGCCCCGAGTCCTCAGAGGCCTCCGGCTCGATGCCGGTCCTCCTCGGAACGATGATGCGGTCCGCGATGCCGCGGATGCCGCAGAATGATGATGCGGAGGACCCCTCCGCGACGGGCATGGGGTCCTCGGACTCCGCGCCCGTATCCGCGGGAGCATCCTCCCGCGGGGCGTCCCCCCTCAGCGTGCGGACGATGCTCCGGACCTCCGAGACGATGAGGATCAGACAGGGCGCCAGGACCAGGCACATCCTCCCGGTCCAGGTGGACAGGAATTGCACCAGCACGCCCAGCCAGTGCGAGACGCCGACGACCTCCCCGTGGATGTCGCCGGAATCCGAGGCCACGACCTGCACCGAACCGTTGGTCGGGTCGTCGGCTATGGAGTCGCCCATGAGCGTGTACGTGTACACGCCGCCGGACTCCGACACGCCGACTATCCTGTGCGTGACCACCATGGCCTCGTGCGATGCGGGATGGATGTAGTCGAAGGTCAGGACGTCGCCGACCTCCAGGGAGGACCAGTCCTCCACCGGACGGATGAGGACGAGGCTGCCGGTGGGTATCGTGGCTATGTCGCACCCGCTCCTCGGCTCCCCGTCCATGGACCCGGAGACGACGATCCTCGCCTCGGTGTCCGAGAAATCCAGCGTCCCGCCGTTGAGATGCGCGGCGTACCCCGCCAGCGCCGCGGCTACGATCACTGCCGCGATGATCTGGACGATCGTCCTGTGGGATATGGCGAGAGACAAGCCGGACCCTTCCTTCTGCTGCGGGTCCGGTCCGTTAAAACCGACGGTCGGCTAGGATTGCCCGACCCCCCCCCCCGGAGCGCATCCGGATGCCCGGTGCTTCGCGGAGAGGGGCGATCACGCTTCCCCGTCTGTGAGACGCGTTTCCGAATGAAGGAATATGAATCTATGGGCAGGAGGATGACGGACCGAAACCTCGGACGGGCGGTACTGTCCGGGGACCGGGTCGGACCGTCCAGCCGTATGCGCCCGCGTATCGGAGGATACGGAATCCCGCCCGGGGCGCGGTCGCCTCACTCCTCCCGATCGCCGTCCTCTCCGATCACCCTGCGTATCTCGCCCAGTATCTCCGCCACCCTCCGCCCCTTCTCGGTCAGGTGCAGCCTGGTCGCATCATCCCCCAGGACGTGGACGAGGAGCCCGGCGTCCCTCAGGGCGTCCAGCTTCCTGGCCATGGTGGAGTTGTGGCAGATCGCGCGATAGACGTCGGTCTTCATGCACCCGTCGTGCTCCAGCACGTAGAGCAGGACGGACATGGTGTGGGCGGGCTCCAGCAGCCTGATCGCATCATCCGGCATTGGGATACCTCGTGAAGGAACGGTCGCCCGGCGCGGACGCGCGCGGGCGTAAGGAGGGCGCGACGGGGATCCTCCCGAT
>CAYUPU010000090.1:0-2864 GCA_964445265.1 uncultured Methanomassiliicoccales archaeon | reverse complement strand
GATGACCTTGTAACGGACTCCGGGGATATCTCCGTAGGACCTTCCCATCCTTCCGCCGATACCCTCGACCATGACCTCGTCGTGCTCGTCGATGAAGTTGATGGCACCGTCTCCGACGGCGAACGCGGTGATCTGACGGCCGTTCTTGATGAGCTGGACCTTGACGCACTTACGGATGGCGGAGTTGGGCTGCTTGGCCTCGATTCCGACCTTCTCGAGAACGATGCCGCGGGCCTGGGCCGATCCCTCCAGCGGATCGGACTTCTCCCTCAGCTTGAGGACCCTTTTCTTGTATCCCCTGTCCAGCCAGCGGAACTTCTGGCGGTCAGCCTTCATTTTCCTTGCGGTATACAGACCGTTTCCCAAATTTTCACCTCGATTATCGTTGTGTGATTGGAAAGTAGACGGATCGACCCAGGGTCGACCATCTAACTAGCGTCGCTAGCCATACCTCCTATTTAAAATGAAGGACGGCGACGCAGATGCGCCGGGAACCGCTCCGGACCTCCGCGGACAGGCGCGCATGACGCCGGCGGCGGTCCGGAGAGGGGGTCAGGCCTCGAACTCCTTGAAGGCCTTCACGGTCATCTCCGGGCTGACGCTCTTCAGCTCGGGGTTCATGCGGACGATCTGGCTGTGCCACTTCCTGACCTCGGCGGCATTGCCCTTCTGCTCCAGCAGACCGTCTGGCAGCGGGATGCGCTTCTCGCGGCTGACATAGAACCAGACATCCCCCATCCCGTCCCTGAGAAGGAACGGGATGCTCCTGATCTGGACGGTTTCGGTGGCGAGCACCCTGCCGCCCCGGATCTCGACGACGTCCGCGGATATCGCGCCGGATCCCACCGGGATGTCGATATCGCCCTTCTGCAGGGCGACGGTGCGGACGTCCCTATCGAGCCCGTATATGTGGCACTCGTACTCGGCGGATCCCGTGATGGACACGTGGATCGCGCCGTCCCCGTAGGACACGCTCATCCCGGGATCGTTCCTGATCCTGAGGAACCTCCTCACAGGACAGGAGTTCACCGTGATGAACAGCTCGGCCTCGCGGGCAGGGGACCCGAACACGGCATCCTCAATGGGCTTCGTGTCGATGCGTACGGTCTCGTCCTCCCACCCGGGCGTGAGATTGACCTTCTTCCCGGCGCCGCCCAGGAACACCGACTTCCTCATCGCGCCCTTGACCGTGACTATTATGCTGTCGGGCAGCTCGTCCGCTGCGATCTCCGTGTCGCCGAGGGGAGCCGGACCTGCCCCGATATCCACCATGGCCGAAGGGATGTTGAACGAGAGCTCCACCTCTCCGTCGCCGAACGGATACCTGCCGGAGATCCCGTCGTACACGCTGCGGACCACCGGACCAGATCCCAGATCGAACTCGATGTCCGCGTTGGACGGGAAATCGCCCTTCCCGTTGTACGAGCATCTGAATCCGGGGATCACGAAGAAACGCTCGGACGCGAGGACGCTTCCGTCGCGGACGACAGAGACCCTCACATCGCCGGAGGCCCCCTCCAGAGCCCTGGATCCGAAGCTGACCCCGGGCACATCGTCGCTCCTGCCGGGAGCCTCGACCTCGACGATGCACTCCTCCGGGTCCGCGCCCTCGATCGATACGGTGAGCTCCGGAGCGGACGGATACAGCGGGAGCGCGGCACCGTCCACGATGACGGATGCCGCGGATTCGGGCGCGGGGAGGGATATGGATGCCGATGCGACGGCCTTCGGAGGCTCGACCGCCTTAGCCGCCTCGCTTCCCCTCTCGGGTGCGGAGCCGGGCTGGGGCTTGTCCCTCACACGGACATAGCCGCCGCGCGCGACGTCGACGGTCTCGATCCTCAGATCCCCCACCTCACGCACGGAGGAGACCTTCGCATCGTTGAGCCAGATATATGTATCAGCACGGTGCAGCACGTTCGTGAGGTCCTCCGCCCTGCTGATCGGCATGCCGTCTGCATTGAACATTATATGGGTGCGGTCGAAGAACTCGTACGCCCTGACCCCGTCGATGACGAGGATGAAGCGCTTCAGCGGATCCACTCCCGCCGCGATGAGATCGAACTCCGTCGGAATGGAATCGACATCCGAGTTCAGAGGAGATGATTTCAGCCTGCCCAGCCCTATCGCCTTGCCGTCCTGCTCGACCGACGTCTCGTACCTCGCCCCCCTTCCACCCTCGTACCGGGGGACGAAGAGGACCACGGCGGACCCGCGTATATTGAGCTTGGGCCTTCCGCTGACGAAGCGGGACCCGTCGATGTCCGACAGCTCCACCTGCCTGTCGGGGGATCCCTCGGCGCGCCGAGGATGCGCATCCCCCTTCGGCTTCTTCCCGAAGAAGAACTCGTCGAAACTCATATCCGAGATATCCTTTCCCGACATTGTACCACTGCCAGCCGTATAGCCCCCACCTAATTAACGGTTATAGGGTTCAAGGCGTCGCCGCGTGAGGTCTGATCGATACGGATGCATCCTCGAAGGAAGATGCCGTCCTGAACCGGATGTCTACCTATATCGGACCGATACGTTTCAATGAACTGCTTCCATCATGTTTATCGGACATGTGTGTACAGAGATCCCTGTTGATCCGATGCGAAGTTTATCCTCGTCAGCAGGGGGCGATATCCGAAAGGCGCCACACGGATACGGGATCGACCCGGGCCACATCGACGGGGCGGGAACGCCATGCGTTCGGCGGAGGCGACGCGGCCCTCCGCATCTACCAGTTCCGTTGTACGTCTCCGGGTATCCGACGATTCCCCCGATTGCACTTCGCCTCATTTCAACCCTAAACCGTAAAGAACCGTCCTTGAATATCCAGTGACGGAGTGACATCACTGGATTCTGCTCTGTATTTAAAG
>CAYUPU010000089.1:0-2894 GCA_964445265.1 uncultured Methanomassiliicoccales archaeon | reverse complement strand
TCGAAGATCTTGTCCCCGGCGAACATGATGTGGTTGGCCCTGATGCCGTTGGCGATGCCCTGGAGCTTGTCCAGGAGCTCGGGGTCCTTCAGGATGTCGGTGGCCATGGCCAGCGAGGTGTTGCCCCACTGGTAGATCTCCTTGGAGGACGGGGGCACCAGCCCGACGTCCCTGGCCTTCACGGCGTCGACGTAGGTCCCGGAGGCTCCTGCCATGTACATGACGTTCATGTCGGAGAAGCTGACGCCGGCGTGCTCCAGCAGGGTGAAGTGGCCGGCGCGGATGGCCCCGATGGCCTTCAGGGCCTCGCCGATGTCCTTGGAGTCGATGTACACCCCGTCCTGGAGGTGCATCTTGCCGTCAGCGGTCTGGAGCTTGCCCTTCCTCCAGAGGTCGGAATCGACGGCGGCGGAGACCGCCGCGATCACGCCGGTGCCGGTGATCCCGGCGGCCTTGCCGTGCATCGGGCCGTACGGCACGACCATGTCGAGGCCGAAGTCGATCTTGTCCCCGTCCTGGGGGATGATGTCCTCGTCCAGGACCTTGACGATCCACTGGAAGTCGTACTCGAGGTCGGAGATCGCGCCGGGTCCGGCGAGCATCCCGCATTTGATGGACTGCCCTTCCATGGCTGGCCCTGCGGCGGCCGATCCCGTGTAGATGTCGTCGCCGACCTTCAGGGCCATCTCGGCATTGGTGCCGTAGTCGGTGACCATGCAGTTCCTGTCGTCCTCGAGGAATCCGCTCTTGTACATCATGGCCAGGGCGTCGGCCCCGATCTCGTGCCTGATGGCGGGAGGGACGTACAGTTCGCATCCGTCCTTGACGTCGAGACCGACATCGACGGCGGAGAAGACCCCGGCGTCCCTGTTGCGGAGCTCGATCCCCCTGGCCTTGCGGGCGTTCTCGCCTGCGAACGCCAGGTCGTCGACGGGTATCCCCTGGAACAGGGACAGCTGGATGGGGTTCCCGCATATGCTGACCTTCTCGACCTTGCCGAGGTCGATCCCGAGGGTGCGGATCAGCTTGTTCTCGGTGTCGATGAGGATCTTGTGCGCGACATCCGTGCCGAAGTTGATGCAGAACGTCAGGTGGTCCATGACGTTCGCACCGGGCAGCGGGTGGCATTCGGTGACGGACGTGGAGATGATCTTGCCGGTCTCCAGGTCCACCGCGTGGCACCTGCTTCCGCTCGTGCCCACGTCTATCGATATTCCATAGCTCATTTGAAAACCTCCTTTTTCCGATCGTTGTCTGGTGTACGGGCCGTCACTCACCGTGGTGGTGCCCGTGCCCCTCCTCATGGTGATGCAGCGACTCATGGTCCTGGTCGATCTCGCAGTCGATGGCCGAGTCGACTATGGCATGGAACATGGTGTGGAGGAGCTCGTGGTCGGCCCCCTTGACATGGCCCTTGAACGAGAGCCTCACGGTCTCTGCGGGCTCGATGGAGCCGTCCTTCTCGACGCCCTCGTCGAGGTCGTTGACCGTGATGTCGAGTTCGTCGCCGTTCAGGGTGACTATGGCGCCTATCTCGCCGTCCAGGCCCCCGTACTCGTCGGCGGCCCATTTGGCCACCCTGAGGACAGCATCGGTGAGTCTGGCTTCGGTGTCGGCGTTCCATCCGGTGATGGTACCAGTGAGCTCCATGGCTCCGTTACAGCACCCGCAGGAGCACTGTCCGTGCCCGTGGCGGTGCCTGTGCTCCTCCCCGTGGTCGTGGCAGTGATCATGGCAGTGGCATTCGACGGGCTCGTCCAGCTCGTACGTGAGGCCGGAATCGTCGACGGCATGGAACATCTGGTGCTCCAGTTCGTGCTCGTCGACATCCAGGACAGCGCACATGAATGCGAACCTCGCCCTGGGGCAGGCTCCGAGCTCCCCGTGGCGCTCGACGCCGTTGTCCAGGTCTATGAGGTTCAGGGTCACGCCGTGTCCGTCCTCATCGAAGATGGCGGCCTTGATGTGTCCGAGGAGGACGCTCGACTCGTTGGTCACATAGTATCCTATCCTCATCAGGGCGCCGACCATGGCGTCCTCGGCTCCGGCGTTCCAGTTCGATATGGTCCCCTGGATGCCGACGGCGCAGCCGCCGGCCATCTCCAGGGAGTCGCCGTCATGGTCGTGGTGATTGTGATGCTCGTGGTCGTGATGGTGCTCGTGGCCGCAGCACCCGCAGCCCTCGTGGTCGTGGCTCATCTCATCAGCTCGTAGAGTTCGTCTATGTTCTCTCCGGTCTTGGCGGAGACGGCGATCACGGGCTTGCCGGGGAAGTTGGACCTGAGGTACTTCTCGATATCATCGAGCTGACCGGGCTTGGCGAGGTCCATCTTGTTGACGAGTATGAAATCGGCCTTGTTCATCTGCATCTTGAAGAAGTTCTCCTTCTTCTTGATCAGATCATCGAATCTCTGCACGTCGGCGACGCCGATTATGTGGATCTCGTCCGCATCGATCTGGGCGACATGGACCAGCTCCTGGACCTTGTGGGGCAGCGCGAGTCCGGTGGGCTCGATGATTATGATGTCGGGGTCTATGTCGGCCTTTATGTTCTTCAGGGCGCTCTGGAGGGTCCCGGAGAGGCTGCAGCATATGCATCCGTTGGGGAGCTCCATGGCATCGTATCCCTGGGCTCTGAGCGTGGCGCCGTCGACGCCGACCTGCCCGGATTCATTGACAAGGATCGCTGTCTTCTCGCCGCGCTTCGCGTACATTCCGGCGATATCCATCAGCAGGGTCGTCTTCCCGCTTCCGAGGAAGCCGCCCAGTATGTAGACATACATAGAACGAATCTATTCGTTCATCGGTAATAATCCTATCCAGTTTCTATGAGCGTGTATTTTGTGAATCCAGTGAGCCCTTGGAGGCTAGGGGAACGCCGGAATCGGGGGTCC
>CAYUPU010000088.1:0-3050 GCA_964445265.1 uncultured Methanomassiliicoccales archaeon | reverse complement strand
TCATCAGACCGGCCAGGATGGCCACGACGGTGTCGATGAGGCTGATGTTCCTGGCGCTCTTCTCGATGCTCACGTCCTTCTTCATGTACGATCCGTACGTGATCATGATTCCCATCGCGAGTGACATGGAATAGAATATCTGGCTCACCGCACCGAGGAACGTGCCTCCGCTGAGCTTGGAAATGTCGGGGTTGAGGTAGTAGACAATTCCGTCCATGATGCCGTCGACTGCGAACACCGCGTAGGCGGAGATGCCGATGATCATCACGAGGAGCGCGGGCATCAGCACCCTGCTGAGCTTCTCGATGCCCCTGTCCACGCCGACTATGACGCATATCATGGTCATCGCGGCGAACACCAGGAACCAGGCGGTGGGTCCGCCCATGCCGTCGATGCCGCCGGTGATGAAGCTGCCCCAATACCCGGTGTCGGCCAGAACGCCGAGGTGACCGATGGTGGATTCGGCGAACCATTTGGTCACCCATCCGCCGATGACGCAGTAGTACGGTACGATCAGAATCGGTATGACGGCTATCACCATGCCGACCCACTTGTACCTCTTCCTGAGATCCCCGAAGGCGCTGACGCAGGACTTCCCGGTCTTGCGTCCGAGCGCCACCTCGGCGACCATGAGCGAGAACCCGAAGGTCACCGCCAGGATGATGTACACGATGACGAAGATCCCGCCGCCGTAGTGCGATGCCAGCCAGGGGAACCTCCACAGATTGCCGAGACCGACCGCGGATGCGGCGGCGGCCATGACGAAGCCCATCCTGCCGCTGAACAATCCACGCTTCTCTTGCGCTGTTTCAGCCATGCGCTTCGCAGAATGTGTTATATATAAGTGGTTGCCAAGCCTAGGTTAATCCGCGTCAGATACGACCAGTCGAATTATTATACTGGGTCCGATCCGGGCGAGAGAGCCCATGGACTCTCGGGCAGGATGCCTCGAAGACGGGAATGCCATCCGCCGCGCGATCCGCGATACGGCCGATGAACAGCAACATCCTGCAGAGAACGACGGGAACAGGGGATCTATCGGAAACTCTGCGAGCCGCGACGGATCCTCGACGGACGCGGCCCCGGTACAAAGGCCGGGGCCGCCATATGGTTTAGAGCCAGAATCACCTGGACCATTTCGGCTTCATGGAGGCGATGATGAGCAGTCCCAGCCCGATAACAGCCACCACGGCGCAGAGTACGACGAACGATGTCGCGGAACCGTTGGGTTCGCTGTGCCCGGAAGCCTCGTACTGTATCGTGCAGAACAACGGCATGAACTGATGTTCGGTGCTCCGCCCGCTATCGAACCTCAGACCTATCTCCTTCGTCGTATTGGCCGTCTCGATGTACGTACCGTCCAGGAGAGTGCTGCCCAGGTATATCCTGCAGGAATCCCCGAACATATCCCTCGCATCGAGAACGTTCAATGTGAAGGTGTCCCCTGCCTTGACGAGGAAGGTATTGTTGAACGGCTCCTTCACGGTCTCCGCATCCACTACGACGTTGGGCCCGCTTCTGACGGAGATGCGTATCTCCTCGTACGCCGACCCGTTCACCTCGTACAGATGCACCTTGCCGCCGAGATGGTCCCTATCGTCCGCGGTCACGGAGGTCCTACTGTCCTCGAGGTACTGCAACATGGCCGAGTGATTAGCCGACCCCTCGTTGAAGTACAGGGTGTCGGTATGGTAGGAGGTGTAGCCCTCCCTCCACTCGACCGTCCCATGGGTGATGTAGAGATGGCTCATCGTATCGGTACGGGGCTCGGCATCCGCCTCCCCCGCGGGTGCGAGGAGCAGAGGGAGGCTCATGGCCAGAACGATCATGATGGCTAGCGACCTCCTGTCCATCACATCTCCCTCCTCTTCATCCTGACGTACCCGATGAACAGGAACGCGATCCCCCACAGGACCCCCACGACCTCCATTGGTACCAGATTCGTGAGATCGATATGCGGCAGGACCACCATGCCGATCGATGGCGTCATGCCGGCCCCCAGCAGCCCGAGTGCGGCTTCGCCGAGGAACACCGGCAGCACGGACAGCCCCCAGACATCGTAGTAGTCGCAGAACAGGAGGACCAGCAGCGGCACCACGAACGACATCAGGAGAAACGGCACCAGGGAGGAGCCCCTCTTCATGAACGACCCGATGCAGAACGCGGTCGAGCTGTACGCGAACACCGCCACGACGGTGAGCATCAGCGACTCCCCCAGGAGATCGCTGAATATGGTGTCGTACTCCATCATCGCGGTCGCCACGGCAGCGCCGTATGCGAACATGAAGATCCCGAGGCATAGGACGAATCCGGCAAGGTACTTGCCGAGATAGAACGAGCTCCTGGACATGGGCAGGGACACGTTGAGGTACGCGGTCCTGTCCTTGAACTCCCGGGGGATCTGCGTGCCGCAGAGCACCGAGGTGAACAGTCCCAGGAACAGAGGCAGGAAGGCCAGCAGGCCCGCTATGTACGTGTTGGAGTACTCGGTGGAGAATCCGAACGCCGATATGAGATCGGAGACCGTGTCCCCTGCCAGGATCATGATGATCGGTATCAGGAGCGCCGTGAACAGCGCGATGAACGTCCATCTCGCCTTCGAGAACAGCTTCATCTGCACCATGAACACTATCATCGTCTGCCTGAGCCAGGACGGAGCGCTGTAAACGGCGTTCCTGTGAGCCTCCTCATCCGAGGCCCGGTAGTCTGTACCCTTCCATGTGCCCTTCCTGTCCTCCTCGGCGCTCCTGCCGAGGATGCCTTCGAGTCTGCTCCTCTTCGCGAATCCGTCCGCGACGGCCGTTCCCTCGGCCCCGTCATCGAAACCCGTGGTCCCTCCGCTCATTGTATCTCATCCCCCTTCGTGAGCTCCATGTACAGGGACTCCAGGTCCGCCCCGCTCTCGTTGACCGCGAGGACGCCCAGACCGCTGGCGAACACCATGCCCGTCAGCTCCGCCTGCTGGTCCGTGGTCCCGTCGAAGGAGACCTTCACGGAACGTGTTAAGTCACCAGTGAGTTGATACCGGAACCATAATCAACATTACAAAG
>CAYUPU010000087.1:0-3518 GCA_964445265.1 uncultured Methanomassiliicoccales archaeon | reverse complement strand
TAGTACATCCACAGCTGGCATCCGAACGATCCGTCGGTGATCCCGGGGACGACGATAGGGACGTTGTTCTTGTGGCACTGGTACAGGAGCGAGTCCTCGTTGTCCAGGCGGGCGCCGACCTGGTCGATGATGTCGTGGGTGGACATCTCCTTGGTCTCGGCGAAGATCTCGTCGAACATGGGCAGGAGGTTGTCCTCGAGGACGTACCCGTAGCAGGAATCGGGGACGAGGACGTTCCCGAGCCTGCTGATCTCGTACTCGTCCCTCAGCTTGGCATCGTCCATGTTGAAGTCGCCCTTGTAGTACTGGGCGAATGTCCTGGAGAGGTCGTGGTCGAGCGTTCCGCAGGTGGTGATGATGAGGTCGACCATGTGGTTCCTGACCATGTCCACGATCACGCCGCGGGTCCCGGTCGCCATGATGCAGGCGGGGAAGGAGAGGATCCTGAGGCAGCCCTCCTTCCTGACCATGGCCTCGGCGATGTCGGTGGCGTCGGCCAGCTTCTGGGCGGTGAATCCTCCCGCACGGCCCATGGCGCGCAGCATCTCGTCGACGGTCATTCCCTTCTTCACTTTGATGTCCTCGACAGGTATCAGTTCGAGCTTATCGGTCATCGTCTCACTGTTTTTTCTCAATCGGAGGGTAGTATATTACGATGCCCCTGCGCGTACGGAGCGGGCCGGACCGTGTCCGGAGGTGGCATCGATGCTTATACGGGCTCGCCTATCGGGTCCATATGATGGCCGTCGCCAGGGACAGGACGTATGCGGACCTGCTCCGCGATCTGAGGGGCAGGAGGGTCCTGATATGGACGTGCGGGACATGTGCCAGGCTGTGCGGAGGCCTCGGAGGGGCGGATGCGGCCAGGGATCTGGCCGGCAGGCTCGGCGCCGACGGGGCGGACGTCGCAGGCACCGTCCATTCGTCCGCGTGCTGCCTCATGGGGAAGGCCATGGCCATGCGCGGCTCGGCGCCGGAGGGGTACGACACCGTGTTGGCGCTCTGCTGCGACGTGGGCGCGCGCAATGCCGCGGAGGCCACGGGCGCGGAGGTCCTGAACCCGGTCAGGACGCTGGGTCCCGGATCGCTCGATGCGGAGGGGCGTCCCATGGTGGCTGTGTACCGGGACGGGCGCATAGCAGGCGAGGTCCCGCTGGAGGAAGCCGCGTCCCGGGCGGGGTGCCGGGCCGGCCCGTTCCGATGCGGGTATCGTTTATACGCGCGCGTATAATGGGCCAGGCTAGGATTATATACGAGGTGGTGTTAGACGGCCTCATTCGAGAGGACCTGCCATGTACATGATAAACGAGGTAGAGAAGTCCATTCGCATCCCTCCCGCAGAGCTGGGCGACGACCCGGACAAGGTCGTCAACAAGCAGACGTGGGAGACGTACGAGGGACGTCTCACGGAGGGCGACAAGGCCTTTACAGTTCTGATCAGGAACGTCAGGGCCGAGGGCGACGGACGCATCGTGCACGGCGACGGCGCCGTCTACCAGACGGTCAAGTTCGAGCAGGTAATCTTCAAGCCCAGGGACAACGAGGTCATCGAGGGCGTGGTCGTCGAGATCCTCAAGTTCGGAGCCTTCGTCAGGTTCGGTCCGCTCGACGGACTCCTGCACGTGAGCCAGATCATGAACGACCGTGTCGATATCGACGAGGTCAACCAGAGGCTCGTGGGCAAGGAGACCGGCAGGTTCCTGGCCGTCGGCGACATCGTCAGGGCCAGGGTCGTGAGCGTGGACCTCAACGAGAAGAACCCCCAGGACAGCAAGATCGGGCTCACCATGCGCCAGCCCGGCCTTGGCAAGCTGGAGTGGCTCAAGGAGGACCGCGAGAAGCAGGCCGCCCAGAGAGCGGCCGCCGCAGGAGGCGAGTGATATGGCCGGTCCCGTGCTCAGAGCCTGCAAGGAGTGCAGCTTCATCACCGAGGAGTCGGACACGTGCCCCGTCTGCGGAGGGCAGACCTCCAAGGAGTGGCAGGGGTTCCTCGTCGTGACGGACTTCGAGAAGTCCGAGATAGCCAAGAAGATGGGCATCACCCGCAACGGGAGATACGCCCTGAAGGTGCGCAGCTGATTCGGATGTTCGAGCGGGATCTGGTCCTTCCGGCCTCGCAGAGGGAAGCCTTCAGGGTCGCCCTGGGCAGGGAGATGCCCGAATCCGAGCTCGACTCCATAGATGATCAAAGCTCTTACCTGACCGTCGGGGACGTGGTGTCCCTGAAGTTCAGGGAGCACGGCGTGAGGCCGGGGCTGTCGGTGTACGACGGCCTCACCGAGCGTCGCGGGATGACCGCGTTCGCCGGGCTCGTCGCGGACGAGCCGGGGGAGACGGTCGCCAATCCGGCAGGGACGATAACCGCCGCCATGGCGGATGCCGTCCGCCGGGGCATCGGAGGGGAGTTCCGGCTGCTGAGAGTGGAGGGGGAGGAGGACCTGGCGCTTCTGCCGTGCCTCGTGTACGCCCCCGAAGGCTCGAAGGTGGTCTACGGGATGCCCGGAAGATGCATGATGGTCGTCGACGTCGACGGCCGCATGAAGGACACGGCGAAGGAGCTGGTGTCCAGAATGGAGGAAATGGAATGAAGATGGAAATCACAGAGAAGAAGGAGAACCCGCTCTACCAGAGGGTCGAGGTCTATTTCGACATCGACCACACCGGAGAGGCAACCCCCGGCAGGAACGCCGTCGCCGAGGAGGTCGCCAAGCAGATGAAGGCCAATAGGGATTGCGTCGTCGTGGCCTCCGTCGAGTCCGTCTACGGGATCGGAAAGTCCAAGGGATACGCCAAGGTCTACGAGTCCAAGGACGCCGCGCTCAAGCTGGAGAGGGAGTATCTTCTGAAGAGGAACGGCATCGAGGCCCCCAAGGCCGAGGAGCCTGCAGCCGAGGAGTGATCAAGATGGCAGCGAAGAAGTCCGACAAGCCCCAGGTTGTCTCCAAGAGGAACAACTACCAGATCGAGGGCGACAAGCTCGTCAGGACCAAGCCCGTGTGCCCCAAGTGCGGGCCCGGCGTGTTCATGGCCGAGCACGGCGACCGCGTGTCCTGCGGACACTGCGGATACACCGAGTTCAAGAACAAGCAGTGAACCGGGGAGCATCTTCATCCGCCTCCACCCTCTCATCAGGAGGCACAGGATCCTGCCGGGGAGACGCCCTCCCCGGCTTCAATATCCCCTTAACGCCTCAAACGCCAACCTCAAGGGCTCGTAGTATAGCTTGGATAGCATGGGGGCCTCCGGAGCCTCAGACCCGGGTTCGAATCCCGGCGGGCCCGCTCTTGTGATTTTCTCCGTCCCGTCGCGAGGATGCGTCATCGTCCGAAGCGGCTTGTATCCGGGATCCAACGGATGCATCCAACGGATTCTGAGCAACGGTGTCGAGGGATGGTGCGTGCATTGCACGATGTTGTTTCCTATTCTCCCGTTCGATCTGATGTGGGTCCGCGCGGGCATTTATGATTGGGCTAGGAGACCAGCGTGTTGGTGCCCTCTTATCAACACCGATGAGATAA
>CAYUPU010000086.1:0-3991 GCA_964445265.1 uncultured Methanomassiliicoccales archaeon | reverse complement strand
TGTGTAATGTTTGTTATGAAGAGATCACCAACACGCTGGTCTCCTAGCCCAAATGCTTTTAATGAATGCCAAACTACACGGGTTCCAAGGGCTGATAGATCAGTTGGTTAGATCGCCTGCTTTGCAAGCAGGAGGTCGCGAGTTCGAATCTCGCTCAGTCCACTCGTTTATTATTCCTTGAAAGAGCGACCCTCGGGCCGTGCGGATTTTGTCGGGGTTATCCGTATCACGATACTGTTCTGAGAATAGATGGGGAGGGGGTGCGCCTCCGGATCGCCGGAGGCGCGGAAGGCGTTTCAGTCGAACTTGCCGACGACGGCCTTTATCCTGCGGATGCCGGCGGCGGAGCTCTCCTCCTTCTTGATCTTGAATCCCTGGAGCTCTCTGGTGTTGCCGACGTGGGGTCCTCCGCAGATCTCGCAGGAGACGTCCCCGATGGTGTATACCTTCACCATCTCGCCGTACTTGTCGGTGAACACGCCTATGGCGCCGCGCTCCTTGGCCTCCTCGTACGTCATCTCCTCGCAGACGACGGGGATCTCGGCCTTTATGGCGTCGTTGACGAACCTCTCGATCTCCTTGAGCTCCTCGGGTGTGACCTTCCGGTCGAGGTTGAAATCGAATCTGAGCCTCTCGGCCGTGATGTTGGATCCCTTCTGCTGGATATCCGGTGACACGATCTTCCTGAGCGCGGCGTTGAGCAGATGGGTGGCCGTGTGCAGCTTGGTGGTCTCCTCGGAGTGATCCGCGAGGCCACCCTTGAAGTGCTCGTCCGCGCCGAGCCTGGAGTTGTCCTGGTGGGCCCTGAACCTGGCATCGAAGTCGGCCATGTCCACCTTCCTTCCTGCCTCGGCGGCGAGCTCGCGGGTGAGCTCCACAGGGAATCCGAACGTATCGAACAGGCGGAACACGGAGGCGCCGTCCAGGGTCTCGTCCTGGGACTCCGCCAGCATCTCGTTGAATCTCCTCAGCCCCTTCTTCAGGGTGTGATGGAACTTCTCCTCCTCTGCCGTCAGGCTGGAGAGGATTGTATCCCTGTTGGCCTCCAGTTCGGGGTAGGCGGCGGAGTACTCTCCGATGACCACCTCCGCCACGGACCTCATGCAGACGTCGTCGGCCCCCAGCTTGGACAGGTACCGGCTGGCCCTCCTGATGAGTCTCCTGAGGATGTATCCCTGCCCCACCTTGGCAGGGACGACGCCGTCCCCAAGGATGAACGTGGCCGCCCTGAGGTGATCCGCGACGACCCTGAACGCCTTGGTGTCCTCCGGGTCCTCGCCGTACCTTTTGCAGGTGATCTCCTCGATCCTCCCGATGATCCCTGTGAAGAGAGGGGTATCGTACACCGTCTCGACCCCGTTCAGGATGCGCAGGATCCTCTCCAGGCCCATGCCCGTGTCGACGTTCCTCTGCTCCAGGGGGACGAAGCTGCCGTCCTCCAGCTTCTTGTATTGCATGAAGACGTTGTTCCAGATCTCGGTGTACTTCCCGCAGTGGCAGGATGGTCCGCACTCCGGGCCGCACTTGGGTCTGCCGTCGTCGTAGAATATCTCGGTGTCTGGGCCGCAGGGGCCGGTAATGCCGGCAGGGCCCCACCAGTTGTCCTCTCTTCCGTAGAAGAATATCTGGTCGTCCCTCATCCCGTGGCTCCTCCACAAGCCGGCGGTCTCGTCGTCGCGAGGGATGTCGCCCTCCCCGCCGAAGCAGGTGACCGCCAGATGGTCCGGATCCATGTGGAGGACCTCGGTGAGCAGCTCGTAGCTCCAACCCACCGACTCCTTCTTGAAGTAGTCTCCCAGCGACCAGTTGCCGAGCATCTCGAAGAACGTCAGGTGGCTGGCATCGCCGACCTCGTCTATGTCGCCGGTCCTCACGCACTTCTGGTAGTCCGTGAGCCTCCTGCCCGCGGGGTGCCTCTGTCCCAGCAGATACGGAACCAGAGGATGCATCCCTGCAGTGGTGAACAGGACGGTCGGATCGTTCTCCGGAACGAGCGAGGCGGAGTGGATCTGCACGTGCCCGCGTGCCTTGAAGAAATCGATGTAGGTGTCTCTCATCTCTTGAGCGTCCATAGTAGCACTCCGATTACTGGCTCCGCTATATCGATGCTATAAAAAGGATTATTGCCGGAGCGCGGCTCTTGCCGCCTCATCGGCGGATCCGGATGCACGGACGATGTCGATGCCGCAGTCCTTCAGCATGCGGGACGGCATATCTCCGATCTCGCTCGCGACGACCGTTCCGCAGTCCCCTATGCCGGAGACTATCGATGCGATGTGCATCCTGTGGGATGCTCCTGATACAGGGGCCGACAGGTCGACGTCCACGATCCTGATCATCGAAGGTCCGTCGTCGCCCTTCGCATAGACGCGGAACAATCTGGCGCTTCCGAAGCCGCATACCGCGCCATCGGAGTCCACCGCGACGGCCACTCTTCCGCGGTCGGGCGCGGCGGGTGCAATGAGGGGTCCGCATCCGTTACCCGTGCCGCATCCGGAGAACTCGCCGGAGCGGTCCTGGCCCAGGAGCCCGATGGCATCTGCCCTGCACTGGCGGCAGTGACGCATCATTCTCGCATCGAGCTCGCAGAGGTCCATCATCCTCCGCCTCTCCATCGGCGTGGGCGCGCGGAGATTGGAGAATCTGGTGCCCTCGACGGGTATGAGCGGGAGTATGTTGACCATGAACGCCCCGAGGTCCTTGACCTCCCGGACCAGCTCGGGTATCGTCGCATCGTTGATGTCCGGTATCATCACGATGTTGACCTTCATGGCCATGCCGAGGTCGGCGCACATGCGGACTCCCTCCTTCTGCCGCTCGAGAAGTATGGACGCCCCCTCCTCCCCTGCGTATCTGCATCCCTCGAACAGGACCGAATCGTAGATCCTGGATCCGGTGATGGGGTCTGGCGCGTTCATGGTCACTGTTATGAACCTCACGCCGAGGTCGTACAGTCTCTGAGCGCAGTCAGGAAGGGCGAGCCCGTTCGTGGATACGCACAGGGTCAGTTCCGGGAACTCTCCGCTTATGAGCTCCAGTGCTTCGAAGGTCTCCTCGTTGGCGAGGGGGTCGCCGGGTCCGGCGATGCCCACGACCGTCAGTTCAGGCATGCGCTCCTTGACGACGCGCACCTTCTCGAGAGCCTGTTCGGGGGTCAGGACCTCGCTGGTCACGCCCGGGCGCGATTCGTTGCTGCAGTCGTACTTGCGATTGCAGTAGTTGCACTGGATATTGCATCTTGGAGCCACCGGGATGTGCATCCGTGCGAACCTCGTGTGGGCATTCTCGTTGTAGCATGGATGTCTTTCCAGTGCCTCCTCGATACGCGGGTCCAGGGACATGCGGGCGCTCCATCCGTTGCGGAAAATAAAAGATGTGCATGGGCGGAGGAGACGTTAAACATCGTTAACGTACGCGGCGCTTTCATCCTCCTTATAATAGGAGAATATACAGGATAGTCATGGAGTTCGTGCAGCAGGTCATGGGGGAGCTGAACCGCAACCTCGCAGCGGAGAGGAAGGCGCTGTCGGAGCTGATCGACGGCGGGAGCTATCATCTGAAGGACGGGTCCGTGATCGATGTGTCCGAGGTGCAGGCACGCAGGATATGGGATGCCTGCGACGATCAGGCGAGAATCAGGCTCAGACTTCCGATATATATAGGAACGGATATAGACGGTGAGGTTCCCGCGTGGAAGGTGGAGGGTCTGGCGGAGGCCACCGCTGTGGCAGGTCTGCTGGGGAAGCGGATGCACAGGGAGGGCCACCTCAGATTGTACAATCCGGACATCAGAGAGCTGAAAAAACTGATTCCGGACTGCTATATCATGGTCTTCTCTCCGTAATGATAGAAATAATTAAATATAAGTGCGCGATGGTGTGGCCTGCGCGAAATGAGTTCGCGTGGCTGGTTCGAAAGGAACCTGCTACGAATCTGATGTATGAAGCCCTTGGGGCGTCGGAAGCTTAATATACTTCCCTCGTCTACGCGG
>CAYUPU010000085.1:0-4063 GCA_964445265.1 uncultured Methanomassiliicoccales archaeon | reverse complement strand
GGACCCCCGATTCCGGCGTTCCCCTAGCCTCCAAGGGCTCACTGGATTCACAACATATGTCGAGATATGTTCTCCAAAATATCTATATGATTAGACATTTGTCTAAATCAAAGCCAGGTTATTGGACTTTCATCGAGTATTGACGTAATATTTATATTGATGGTATGCAGAATGCAGGTGCATGACATACACGAGGTCCGATGCCGTCGAGGAGGCCTCCGAGAGGCCGCCCGTCAAGGCCGTTCCGCCTGCAGGCGCCACATCCGAGTACTACGGGTGCAGCGTCTTCAACAGGAAGAACATGAGGAAGTACCTGTCATCCGACACCAGGAGGGCCGTGTACGAATCCATCGAGCAGGGCATCACCCTCCAGAGGGATGTGGCCGAGCAGGTCGCGGCCGGCATGAAGCGCTGGGCCATGGACATGGGGGCCACGCACTACACTCACTGGTTCCAGCCGCTCACGGGCGGAACTGCCGAGAAGCACGACTCCTTCGCGGAGCCCTACGGCAAGGGCGAGAGCCTCGAGGAGTTCACCGGCAAGCTGCTATGCCAGCAGGAGCCGGATGCATCCTCGTTCCCTTCCGGGGGCCTTAGGAACACGTTCGAGGCCCGCGGATACACGGCATGGGACCCCTCCTCCCCCGCGTTCGTCATCGGGGATACGCTCTGCATCCCCACCGTCTTCATATCCTACACCGGCGAGGCCTTGGACTACAAGACGCCTCTCCTCAGGTCCGAGAGCGCGGTATCCAAGGCCGCCGCGGATGTCCTGAAGTACTTCGGGATAGAGGGGGACCAGGTCTACTCGTATCTCGGATGGGAGCAGGAGTACTTCCTAGTGGATGCGGGCCTCCACGCCATGCGCCCCGATCTTATAATGGCGGAGAGGACGCTAGTCGGCCACAACTCGGCCAAGAACCAGCAGCTCGAGGACCACTACTTCGGTAGCATCCCGACCAGGGCCCTCGAGTTCATGAGGGATCTGGAGTTCAGCGCATACAGGCTCGGGATCCCGATCAAGACGAGGCACAACGAGGTGGCCCCGAACCAGTTCGAGATCGCCCCTGTGTATGAACAGGCGAACCTGGCCATAGATCACAACCTGGAGCTCATGGCCCTGATGAAGACGGCCGCCGAGAAGCACGGATTCAAGGTCCTTCTCCATGAGAAGCCCTTCGCAGGCGTCAACGGATCCGGGAAGCACTGCAACTGGTCCCTGGGCACGGAGTCCGGCATAGGCCTCCTGTCGCCCGGCAAGACCGACAGGGACAACCTCAGGTTCCTCGTGTTCATGGCCAACACGCTCAAGGCCGTCTACGACAACAACGCGCTCCTCAAGGCGTCCGTCATGACCGCCAGCAACTCCCACAGGCTCGGGGCCAATGAGGCTCCGCCCGCGATAATCTCCTGTTTCCTGGGGACGCAGGTCACCAATGCGTTCAAGGAGCTCCTCCGGAGCAAGGACATGGTAAAGATCGAGGGCAAGAGCAAGTACAATCTGGGGATCCCGCAGGTCCCGGAGCTTCTGATCGACAACACCGACAGGAACAGGACATCCTCCTTCGCGTTCACCGGCAACAGGTTCGAGTTCAGGGCCGTCGGGTCGTCCGCCAACTGCGCCAGCGCCGTCACGGTGTTGAACACCATCATGGCGTACCAGCTAAAGAGGTTCAAGGAAGCGGTCGACAGGAGGATCGCTGCAGGGGTGCCCGTGGAGCAGGCCCTTCTGGAGGAGACCAAGGACACATACAGGAAATGCCAGAAGGTCTGCTTCGACGGGAACGGGTATTCCGACGAATGGAAGGAGGAGGCGGCCAGGAGGGGTCTGGACTGCGAGACGTCCGCTCCTCTGTGCTATGACGCCTATCTCAGCAGGCAGACATCCAAGGTCTTCAAGGACGTCGGCGTCATGACCCCCGTCGAACTTGAGGCCAGGGCCGAGATCTATTGGGAGACCTACTCCAAGAAGATCGAGATCGAGGCGCGCGTCCTGGCGGATCTAACGGCGAACCACATCCTGCCGGTGGCGACGCGCTACGAGAGCATACTCCTGGACAACGTGTCCAAGATGAAGGAGATCTTCACGGACAAGAAGGAGTTCGAGGAGGTCTCGGACGGCGAGATCCAGATAATCAAGGACATAGCGAAGCACTGCAGCGCCGCCAGGGCCCTCGCGGACGAGATGGAGGAGGCGTGCGACGAGCTGAATGGGCTCTCGGAGGAGAAGGCCAAGGCCGTCGGGTACCACGACAGGATAACATACTATCTCGATAGAATCAGAGAGCACATAGACGCGCTCGAGATGATCGTGGACGACGAGATGTGGCCTCTTCCGAAGTACCGCGAGCTACTGTTCATCCGCTGATCGCAGCGCCCTCCGCATCCCGTGCGGAGGGCGCTCCAAATCAGTCCTTCGTCGGACGTCCCGCACGAGGCACTCCATGGCGCGGCGGACGATCGCCATCTCCTCCTCCGTGAAGCTGCCCTTCAGTATGCGGTCGAATCTGTCCAGGGTCTCGTAGAACGGCCGGTACCACTCCATGGCCTTTTCGGTCAGGCCGAGGACGGTGGACCTCTTGTCGCTCTCGCTCCTGGTGCGGGTCACGAGCCCCTCATCCTCCAGGCGGTTCAGGCGCACTGTCACCGCCGATCTGGCTATGCCCAACCTGTCGGATATCGCCGACGGGGTGCAGTCCCTGTTCAGATGAATCATGTCGAGATAGATGCAGTCCAGATAGGACATGTCGTCCCCTCCGTGCATCCGTATGGAGTTGAGTTCGTCCCTCATGATGCGGCGGTAGAGCTCCATCATCAGCTCCTTAGTCTCCATGGGGTCGCTGAACTGTTCGTTTTATTTAATCATTCGATTATAATTTTATAATTAACGCTACTCTATTAATAGGTCCGTGCAATGGTGCGACCATGAGCGGCACGGACGGTCTCGGAACTGTGCGCACCCCGCGCGCCATCATGCGCTTCGCGGCCCCGTCGATCGTGATGATGGTGTTCATCTCGTCCTACTCCGTGGTCGACGGGGTCTTCGTGTCCTGGTTCATGGGGACCGATGCTCTGGCCGCTCTGAACATAACCGCACCCGCCTTCAGCGCGTTCGGTGCGATAGCGTTCATGTTCGAGACCGGGGGATGCGCGTACGTGGCCACCCAGATGGGCAAGGGGATGCAGGACAAGGCCAATCGTTCGATGTTCCAGGTTTTCGCCGCGGCCGTGGCCGTCGGGGCCGTCCTCTGCATCACGGCCCTGCTGCTGGCCGAGCCGATCCTCAGGATGCTGGGGGCGGACGATAGGCTCTTGAATCATGCGATGGACTATTGGATCGTCCTGGCGCCGTTCGTTCCCATAATAATGGTCGAGTACGTCGGCATACAATTCATGGTGGCCGCGGGAAGGCCGCGCCTGGCTCTCGCGGCATCGGTCATCAACGGATGTCTGAACATATCCTTGGACTGGCTGTTCATGGGCTCGTTCGGCTGGGGCATGCAGGGTGCGGCGCTGGCCAGCGGCATAGGATCGTCCTTTGCGGCCGCGATCTCGCTGTGGGCGCTTTCCCGCGGATCCACGGGGCTCAGGCTGGTCCGCTCGAGGGTGACGGCGGAGGTGATCGTTCCCACCTGTACGAACGGCGTGTCGGAGCTCGCGTCTAATCTGTCCGCGGCGGTCACCGTGTTCCTCTACAATCTCGTGATGATGAGGAGCATAGGTCCGGGCGGAGTGTCGGCCATAACGATACTCTCGTATGTCGAGTTCCTCGCGGTCGCCGCCGTCAGCGGCTACTGCATGGGTGTGGCACCCGTGATGTCCTTCTTCAACGGCGCCCGGGACCTCGAGGGCATGCGGGCGCTCTACAGGTTCAGTATGCTGTTCTCCGTCCTGTTCTCCGCAGCGGTGTTCCTGTTCATGGAGCTGTTCGCCTGCGCGGTGGTCGGAGTGTTCGCAAGGGACTCGCAGGAGGTCCGCGATATCGCGACCGACGGGGCCAGGATATACTCCTTTGAATATCCAGTGACGGAGTGACATCACTGGATTCTGCTCTGTATTTAAA
>CAYUPU010000084.1:0-4129 GCA_964445265.1 uncultured Methanomassiliicoccales archaeon | reverse complement strand
ATGAGGATGATGAGGAGCTGAGAGTCCGACATCCGATCGAAGTCGAAGGAGAACCACTAACCTGAACAGCAAACCTCGGAGGAGGCCCGGATACGGGCCTCCTCCCCATGCAGATGGAACTTCTGTATCATCGCGGGGCCTCCGGCCCCGTCTCATGTCTTCACTTTCACACCATGACCAGCGGACGCTCCGCGTCCGCCTCATATCTCACATTCAAACCCGGCGCCCCGGCCGTCCTCCCTTCTTCCGTATTCATCGGATGGACGTCCTCCGCGCCCTCCTTACGCCCGCGCGCGTCCGCGCCGGGCGGCACATCCGAGGCGCTCCCATGAACGACCCCTTATCGATCCTCGAATCCGCCCGCGGGATGACGATCCTCCTGTACATCCGCGAGAACGACGGCTGCCTCAAGAGCGACATCTACCGCGAGGCGTCCCACAATCAGTCCCTCTCCTCCAAGCTGGATTCCCTGGAGTCCGCCGGACTGATTTCCCGCCGCATCTGCGGCAGGGGCACCCGCTTCTCCCTCACGGACGCCGGCAGGAGGGTCTCGGACCTCCTCCTGGATGTCCGCGCGGTCATCGCCGGGGATGAGCGAGGGCCTCCCGATCGGAAGACCCCGGCCCCCTTGTCGCCCTCGTCTCACCTCTTCTTCCTTCTCCTGAGGACTACGGCGATCGCGGCGACGATCAGCAGGACCGGTGCGAGGAGCAGCAGGTCCAGGACGGAGACGGAGGCCCCAAGGCGATCCAGCACGCTCGTTCCTCCCGTGTAGAACACGTCCTCGCCCAGGGACACGCCGTCCGGGAGGCCGATGCCGTCGCCCAGGGGGCAGCAGTTGAACGCGCCGTCGTCTATCCTCTCCAGGCCCGTGCCGAATTCGACGGACGACAGGGATACGCAGTAGGAGAACGCGTACATCTCGATGACGGCGACGCTGTCGGGTATGGAGATCCTCTTCAGGGACACGCAGTAGGAGAACGCGTACGGGCCTATCGCTTCGAGACCGTTGCCGAGATCGATGTCCGCGAGCCTGTTGCACGACGAGAACGCGCCCTCGTCGATGTACCGGACGCCGTCCCCCGTGTCGACGGACTCGATGCCGGTGCACGACGAGAACGCGTTCTTCCCGATGTACGTCAACGAATCCGGGAGGACCAGGGTCCTGATCGAGTCGCATCCGGCCATGGCGTACTCGCCTATGGACAGGATGCCGTCCTCGAAGACGACCTCCTCCAGAACGTCCCTGCTCTGGTGCCACGGGGTGTGGATGTAGTGCATGTCCGACGGCGTATTGCAGAACCAGTAGGAGTACCCGATGCCCGTTCCCGCGGAGAACGTCAGCTTCTTCAGGCCGGCGGTGTCCGCGAAGCATGGGACGTCGTGGTACATCACGCTGTTCAGGCTTATGGGGATGGTCAGCTCGACGATGCCGGGGCAGCCCGCGAACGCGCACTCCCCTAGATAGCGGAGCCCGTCCCCGAGCACGAGGCGCTGCAGCGATGCGCAGTCCTTGAACGCGCATACCCCTATCCCCTGGATGCTGTCCGGCGTTTCGACCGATACGATCGAGCTGCAGCCGATGAACGCCTCGAGGTTTATGGCCTCGATGCAGGGTCCGAGGTCCAGATGGGACATGCTCGTGCAGTTCTCGAACGCGTTCCTGCCGATTCCCAGGAGGCTGTCCCCCAGGGACGCCGATTCCAGGGAGCGGCAGCCGCTGAACGCGTATTCGCCGATGCGCTCGAGGCCGCTCGGGAACTCCGCGCGCTCCAGCGATGCGCAGTCCTTGAACGTGCAGTCCCCGACGGAACGGATGCTGTCATGGAGGACGACCTCCTTCACGGAGCACGACGGGCCGGACCAGGGCAGCGTCCCGTAGTGGCCGGGGAGCGACGGGTACAGGCAGTAGTCGAACCCCTCTCCGGTGCCGGGGGTGAGCTCGACCCTCTCCAGGCCGGTGCAGCCGGAGATCGCGCGCCCTCCGCCCCTGTCGGACAGGTCCAGGCTTATCGGCGCGATGAGCGTCCTCAGGGATGTGCAGCCGGTGAAGGCGCCGCCCTCGACCAGCACCACGCTCTCCCCTATCTCCAGCGACTCCGCGGAGCCGCAGTTCCCGAATGCGCCCCTCTCGACCAGCACGACGTCGCAGGCGGTCTGGCCTATCCTTATCCTGTCTAGGTGGAGGTCCCTCTCCGTGCCGTCGTATCCCGCCACGGAGCACACTCCTCCGAGCGCGTTGAACCTGCCGGAGAACGGTCCTTCGCGGTACTCCTCCACGGTTCCACTGACGGTCGCTGCGTGCTCCGCGACCCCTCCGTTGCCGTCGTCGCCCGCTACCACGTCCAGCACAGACCTGTTGACCACGGTGCGGAGGGACGCGCATCCCTCGAACGCCTGGTCGCCTATCGATTGCAGCGATCTCCCCAGCGAGACGGACGAGATGCCTCTGCAGTACTGGAACGCCTCTTTCCCGACGGTCTCCACCGAATCGGGCAGGACCACGGTGCGGAGGGACGCGCATCCCTTGAACGCCCCATTCCAGATCTCCCGAACGTCCTTTCCGAGCTCCACGCTCTTCAGCGAGCGGCAGTTGTAGAACGCACAGGATCCTATCTCCCGAACGCCCTCTCCGAGGTCCGCCCTCTCCAACGAACTGCAATCGGAGAATGCGAAGCTCCCGATCGCCGTCACAGCGTCCGGGATCGCAACGGTCCTGAGGGAGCTGCAGTTCTCGAACGCCCTGCTCTCGATCAGCGTCACGGACTCCCCTATGTAGACGGTGCCGAGCCCGGTGCAGTTCCTGAACGAGTACGACTTTATGCACGTCACGCTGTCCGGTATCTCGATCGATTCCAGTTCCGTGCAGCCGTCGAACATCCACAGGGGTATCTCGGAGAGGCCGTCCGGAAGGGAGATGCCCGTCAGCGAGCTGCAGCCGCTGAACATGTTATATCCCATGTGCTCGATCGAATCGGGCAGTACCACGGTGCGGAGGGACGTGCATCCGGAGAACGCGGAGCCCCCGATGGAGATGACGTTCGAGGGGATCTCCACGTGTTCCAGCAGAGTGCAGTTCCGGAATGCATCGTCGCCTATCCCCGTCACCCTGTCGCCGATGACGACCTCCGTGATCCCAGTTCCCCACGGGGCCGTCCGGGTGTCGTCGTAATTGTCCATGTCTCCCGGTCCGTCCAGTGTCAGGGCCGTGCCGTCCAGGCTCCACGAGAATTCCTCGTAGGGCTCCTCTCCGTAGGTCCCGTACGCATCCGCGGCTCCGGGGACGATGCACAGCACCGCCAGCGATGAGCAGGCGATCGCCAGGGCCAGGATCATGCTCCTTCTGCAAGGCGTCATATTGTATCGGGCGATGCTCCCCTCCTCCGGGTATAATCGTGACGGACGGTACCGGGCATCGTGTCGCCTAGAGCGAGGTGTCGAGGGTGCTCCACGGAACAGGTCCGGGTGCGGATCCCGTCCAACTCCGTCGCCGAGGTCCCCGTCCGTCGCCCTAACCCAGTGTTTATTACGGCGGTCGCCGTTGCCGTGGCCATGGAAGAGAGGAGGCCCGTACCGATCGGAGTGGACGATTTCAGGGAGGTCCGCGAGAGCGGATACTGCTACGTGGACAAGTCCGAGCTGGTATCCGACATCGTGGAGCAGAGGGCGAAGGTCTATCTCTTCACCCGTCCGAGGAGGTTCGGGAAGTCGCTGAACCTGTCCATGATGCAGAGGTTCTTCGACATCCGGGACAAGGGCAACCCCTGGTTCGACGGCCTGAAGGTGATGGACCATCCCGACGCGGTCGCCATGATGAACACCCGTCCGGTCATCCACATCGACATGAAGGATCTGCCCGTGAACGATCGCGACAGATTCATCTCCAAGTTCGGGTACCGTATCTCGAAGTTGTACGACTCCTTCGAAGAGCTCAAGGAGGAGGGTGCATTGAAAGGAGCATCGAAGGAGCGCTTCCTCAGAGCGATCGACCAGAGGCTCACCGAAGCGGAGCTCCAGGATTCCCTTCTGGATCTGTGCAGGATGCTCCATGCCCACCACGGCATAGAGCCGATCGTCCTCATCGACGAGTACGACAACCCCATCAACAACGCGTTCGGGAAGAGGGCGT
>CAYUPU010000083.1:0-4166 GCA_964445265.1 uncultured Methanomassiliicoccales archaeon | reverse complement strand
CTGCCCCATATGCCTGGCGGCCATCCTCGTGTTCGGCCTGCTGGATATGTTCGGCATATTCTCGGTCTATTGAGGGTTCCCCCTCGGACCGGCAAACTTCTTCCGGAGGGGGCTCACGCCTCCTCTTCTTCTGTATGCCCGACGCAGGTTGCACAGAGTAACATCGGGTACGGCACAGTTAATTATAGGACTCCGAACGCACCGCCGGGAAAGTATCATCCATGGACGTCGCTGTGGCAATACTGTCGCTCATAGCCGGGATCGGCGTGTTTCTCATAGCCTGTACCCTCCTGAGCAGCAACCTGGAATCGATATGCAGCACAAGGCTGCGCAACCTGTTCTCGAAGGCATCCGACAACAAGCTCGTCGGCGTGGGGATAGGCACAGTGGGGACCGCGGCCATACAGAGCTCCGGTGCGACGACCGTCCTCGTCATAGGCTTCGTCAATGCGGGGATAATGTCGCTCACGCTCGCGGCGGCCGTCATCTACGGGGCCAACATAGGCACGACTGTGACGGCGCAGATCGTCGCGTTCGGTCTCATGGGATCCGGCGGCGCCATATCCATATCTCTCCTGTTCTCGGCGCTCACGGGCGTCGGCGCGTTCGTCCACGCCTATGCCAAGAAGGATCGCACCAGGAAGCTGGGAGGGGTAATCGCCGGATTCGGCCTGCTGTTCGTCGGCCTCACACTTATGGAGGAGGCCATGGGAGGGCTTTCCGAGCTCGATTCCGTCAAGGACTTTTTGGGCGGGATAGAAAGCGTGGTCCTGTTGGTTGTCATTGGCGCCGCGCTCACCGCGCTCGTCCAGAGCTCGTCCGTGGTCACGACGATCATCATCGCGATGCTGGTTGTTGCTAATCCTCTGATTACGCTGGAGCAGGGGATATACCTCACGCTGGGATCCAATATTGGGTCCTGCGTGGTCGCTATGATGGCGGGATTCACCAGCGGTCTCAATGCCAAGCGCGCGGCCTTGATCCATCTCCTATTCAACGTGTTCGGCGTGATCCTGTTCGTCGTCTTCGGGGCGGTCATGAGTCTGGCCACCGGCGGGGACGTCACGTACGGCTCGATTTTCGCAGGGCTGTTCGCGGATCCCGCCACCCAGTTGGCAATGTTCCACACGTTCTTCAACGTCATCACGGTCATCATCATGCTCCCTCTCACGGGCGCCCTCATCTCGCTGGTCAAGCGCATCCTTCCTGACAGGAATGAGGGCGTCATACCGGAGGATGCCGAGGGAGCGCATCTGCAGTATGTCGACGAGAACATGCTGAAGACTCCTGCCATCGCGCTTCTCGGGGTGAAGAACGAGATCATGAGGATGGCCGATATGGCTATGGACAACGTCCGCAGGGCATCCCGCATGGCATGCACCCTGGACTTCTCGGAGAAGGAGGAGTTCGACAGGGTCGAGAACCAGATCGACTACAGCAACTTCGCGCTGTCCAGGTATCTCATCAGGCTGTCCAACAACGAGCTGAGCAGCCGCGACCTGTCGTTCATATCCACCGCGTTCCACAGCATAACCGATCTGGAGCGCGTGGGGGATTATGCGGTCAACATAACCGAGTACGC
The DNA here is from genome assembly GCA_964445265.1 of uncultured Methanomassiliicoccales archaeon. Lineage (GTDB taxonomy): Archaea > Thermoplasmatota > Thermoplasmata > Methanomassiliicoccales > Methanomethylophilaceae > Methanoprimaticola. Next base: position 2,584 of record CAYUPU010000083.1, on the reverse strand, counting down.
CGAGAAGCTGAGGGATTCCGGAGAGAGGTTCTCGGATTCCGCGGCGGAGGAGATCGACGGGGTAGTCTCCACCATAGGCCGGCTGTACGAGGCCGCCATGGCGGCGTACGCCGGGAGCGACGAGGCCATGCTCGATGAGGCGTACGATATAGAGGACACGGTCGATGAGGTCACGGCCGCCATGGCGGACAGCCACATAAGGAGGCTGTCCGAGGGCACCTGCGACCCGTCCGTCGGTGCGGAGTTCTTATCTTTCGCCTCCGATGCCGAGAGGATAGCGGACCATTTCATCAATGTCGGACGCTCCATCAGGGACGTCCATGACTGAGAGGCCGCGGGCCGGAGGCGATCCGGCCCCTCGGTCGTCCATCACGACGACGATCTTTCCGTCCGCCCCTCCCTCGTCCTGCATCGTGCAGGCCTTGGACACATCCCCGAAGCGGAACACCCGTCCGATCCTCGGAACGAGCGAATGCTCATCCAGGAACGAGAACACATCCGATATGTCCTTCTGTTCCGGGTAGTTGCTGAAGAATCCCGTCAGATACACCCCGTTCGGGATGTCCCTTATGGGATCGAAGTTGTTCAGAACGAACTGATCGCCGAGGATTCCGGTGCTGCATACGATGCCGCCCCGCCTCACGCACCTCAGGGTGTCGGGGATCGTGCGGGGACCTATGCACTCCAGGGCCTTGTCCGCATCCGCAATCATCCCTTCGCACGTCCCGCCGTCCAGGACGGCCTCATCGGCATCAGCCAGGAGATGCAGCTTGGATTCCCGGTGGGTCGTGGCCACCACTCTGCATCCGTATGCCGATGCGATCTGCACGGCGGCGTAGCCCAGGGCGCACGTGGCGCCCCTGACGAGCAGGGTCTCGCCCTTCTGCAGCCCGAGGCCCTGGAACAGGGATCCCCAGGCCGTGTAGTACGTCTCGGGCACGGCTCCGAGCTCCGCCCACGACAGGTTCGTTTCCACAGGGAAGACGTTCCTTATCGGTAGCAGTGCGAACTCCGCATAGCTGCCGTCGAAGCTCCTCCCCATCCCGCCCATGAGCGCCACCACCGTCTGCCCCCGGACCAGTCCGGAGTCCGAGGGATCCTCGACAATGCCGGCGCACTCTATCCCCGGGATCACGGGTCTGGCGATGTATCCGTTCTCGATCTCCGCCAGTCTCAGGACCTGCTCGGAGTGGTTCAATCCGAACGCCTTCACTCTTACCAGCACCCATCCAGGTCTCGCGACCGGCGTAGGAGCATCGGTGATCCCGACGTTCCTGCCAGGAGTTATCCCGGATATTCTGACGGCCCGCATCGTCTCCTCCAGCACTGCGGATCGGCCGATCTGAAATCGCCGGTCGTTCCGAACGCGACCGCAGGGCATCCGCGGCAGTAGTCGCGCAGCCTGCATCCGGAGCATTTCTCATAGGATCCGTAGTCGCGCACCTTTTCCATGAGGTCGCACCGCCACAGATCCTTCAGGCGATCCTGGAACACGTTGCCGATCCTGCTGTGGAAGCGCCTGCAGGCGAGCACGTCCCCGTTGGGCAGTACGGTGAGGTGCGATCTGCCGCAGTGGCATCCGAGGATCTCCCCCTCGTGCTCCGTCGGAATGAACTCCCCGTGTTCGTACTGCAGCAGAGTGAACAGATGGTCCTTGCGGTCGAAGAGGGTGAAGCAGCCCTCCGCCTCGTACTCCTTGTACTTCCGATCCAGTTCATCCAGGAGGGTGCGGTACTCCTCCGGCGAGATGCCGATGGACCGGTCCATGCTGGTGGGGCAGTAGCGCCCGAACGAGAACACGTCGGCCCCGGCTTCGACCATCGCGTCCACGATCGCCGGCATTTGCGATGCGTTCGTTCCCGACACCGTGGACATCACGATCGCATGCATGCCCGAGCTTTGGATCACGGGGATGGACGCGATGGTAGCGTCGTACGAGCCTGGCATCCTGAACCAGTCGTGGGTGTCCTTCAGGCCGTCTATGGACACCTGGTAGGATGTGCACCCCATCTCGTGCATGCGCCTGCAAGCCTCCTCGTCGAGATGGAACGGATTGCCCATTATACTGAATTCCACGCCGTGCCTGTGCAGGCGCTTCAGCAGCCTCCAGAAGTCCGGGTGCAGTATCGGGTCCCCTCCGGTTATGTACAGATGGGGGATGACGTCGTAGAATCTGCAGAACTCCTTCATGTTCGCCAGCGTCCTCTTCATCTGGCGCCAGGTCATCCTGGGCATCGGGACGTAGCCGTCGGCGTAGATGTAGCAGTGCTTGCATCTCTGGTCGCATTCCTCTGTGATGTGCCATTGGAATGCGAAGTAGCGGGCCATGCATCTCCAGATGCGTGAAGAAACATAAAACAATCAGTTACCTGTTTTGGACTTGCGGTTGCACGTTTTATATCGAATCAAGCGATCGGGGTGACGGAGCGGGGGTAGCCCAGTGGCCTACGGCGCCGGTCTTGAAAACCGGTGGAGACTCTCCTCGGGGGTTCAAATCCCTCTCCCCGCGCTCTTTTACCATTTCCTGAGGTGTCTGGCTGCCGTCCCTGCAGCCCTCGTCATCAGAGACATTCGAAGGCGCACG
>CAYUPU010000082.1:0-4245 GCA_964445265.1 uncultured Methanomassiliicoccales archaeon | reverse complement strand
TCTTTAAATACAGAGCAGAATCCAGTGATGTCACTCCGTCACTGGATATTCAAATATGCGCACCGCATCCGCAAAGAGGAGGGGTCGTGCGCGCATCCGGACCGCACACATCTCGCGAAACAAAAGGCAACTATTCTATAATAGAGGGGCGCGATGAGCATAGAGGAGGATGGGATGGCATTCAAGCTATTCAAGAACGGTGACGAGCTCTATGCGGACAGCAAGGAGCTCATCAATCGCGGCGACTTCGCCAAGGCGCGCGACTATCTCGTCAAATCGATCGACAAGGACGGCGGAGTGGACGATGTCGCCGCGGTCCAAGTCGCGCTCATAGACCTGCGCGGAAAGCTCACGAGCGCCGCGGCGTACGGAGATCTCCTCAACGCACTATCGAAGCTGAAATCAACCCGGACCTTCGACTTCGGCCTCGAGACCATCAATGCCGACGAGCTCGAGACCCAGGCGTCGCTGACTAGAAGGAAGATCGTGCTGCTGTCCAGCACCGGAGGGGATCCGAAGCAGAAGAGCAAGGAGATGCAGGCCCTTGCATCGGAATTCCAAACCAAGATCGGATCCAAAGGGCTCATAGTCAATGCGCTCTTCAAGAAGGACACCACAATCACGGGCAACACCGAGTTCTACAACCTGATGGCCGTGTCGTACGAGATCCTCTCGGACGCGGTGATATTCGAAAGCCCCCAGCAGGCCGCCGAGTACCAGCAGATAGCCGCAGGATACAGGCAGCAGAACGGACAGTCCACCGAGGCCAACATGCGCAAGGTCCGGGAGTACTCCAAGACCTGCACGTGCTGGCTGTGCGGAAGGACCGCCAGCGGGCAGGGGATCAATTTCTTCTCCGCACCCGCGGACGCCCCCGGCTCCCTGAAGGACGCCGCAGACGCCGCAGCGGCATCGAGAGAGGATGTCAAGCACATCTATATCTGCAGAGCCTGCTACACGGCCGTATCCAACCGCTCGGACGAGATCTCGAAGGGCTACTACGACGACGCGATGAGGAAGATGGCCGCCATGGAGGCGAGACTGCAGGCGGAGATCGCCGCGCTGCAGTCCCAGATCGCTTTCGCGAGGATGGGTGACAGACGATATGGATGACATGGTGGAGCTGCGCTGCAAATACTGCGGTGCGCCCCTGGACCGGAAGGATGCCGAATCGGACTCCCCGTACGTGACATGTTCCAGCTGCGGCACAACCCAGCAGAGGGTCGATGCGAAGCGCTACATGGAGCAACTGATGGGCCAGATCCAGAGCTGGATCTCCCGCAGCCTGCCGGGCGGGATAACCATAGGGCAGACGGAGAACGCCGACCCGATCGCCAGACGCAGCATATTCATGAACAGCGTGAAGCCCCGTCTGGACGTCGAGATAAGCCAATACCGCTTCGCGCTCAACGACGCCATATCCGCCCCTCTTATCGTGCTCCCGTTCTCCAAAGGGGCGCCGAGGAGGTCCGCCATCACCGCGAACCAGGCGTTCGAGTTCGATGCCAAGCTGAAGAGCGTGTCCCCGCTGGCGGTGGACGAGGACTCGTCGTCGATAATAAGGGAGGGCGAAGGATACGCGAAGACCTACGCCCTGATTCAGAACAACTCCAAACTACTTTCCGAGGACCTGCCGGGACGCTTCACGCTCATGGCCGGCAACTTCTCGGAGGCGGCGGAGTCCCTCAAGGGCTGCAGGGGGTACGAATCCCTCAGGTCCAGGCTGTTGGCCCTCGCCGAGGTGTGCGCAGCCTCGGACATGGTCCTGAACGGAGACGCCCTCGGGTGCTCCTCCAAGGCTGAAGCGGGCATCACAGACCTCGAGAAGGCCAAGCAGGAGCTCCTGGCCAACCCCCGCCTCGCCATGACGCTGGGCGCCGTCGACCAGGAGATCGCCCAGAGCAGGACCCTGAAGAACATCGCGGACATGGCCTGCACAGGGGCCACCAAGGACCCACTGAGGCTACTGACCGTGATCACGCAGGTGTCGTCCATCGACTACCCGTCCAACCCCCAGTGGGACCGCCTCCTGAGGAGGGACGAGCGCGACTTCGAGCTGTACCGGTACGTGAAGGACATCGTCGCCGCGAAGAACGGCGGGACCCTCCCGATATGCACCGGGGACGGCACCGTTCTCTATCCGTTCTGGGACGTCGACCTGAGATACAGCTTCACCACGGGCAGCCTGTTCTCCAAGAAGTCCGTGATCGTGACCGAGGACCTGATGGTGCCGGCCACGTTCACGCTGAGCGCGCGCGCCCTTTCGGACCCCAGGAGCGGATTGACCGACATCTTCGCGGCCGCTCCCGAGAGCTCCATAACTAACAAGCTCAAAGGAGAGGAGAGGAGCATAAGCGGCGGTGCGGGCATCGGCAGGCTGGCCGAATCTGCATCGGAGAACGGCCCGGGGAGCAGGACGGTGGTCGTGCCCCTGAGCACCATGTCGGAGGCCACCAGGCTGGTGGACATGTACCTGGAGCAGTGCTCGAAGACGCATTCCAAGCTCAAGCTCAGCAAACCCGAGGTCAAGGGGCTGGTGTATGTGCCATGCACGGCACAGGGAGACATCGAGCTCCCGGGGACCTTCAAGGGGCTGGAGCCCGCCGTCGTCAGGGAGCTGGGGGCGGACAAACTCATTACGCTACGAGGTGGAAGGAATGACCGACGACAAGACGATGAGGCCCAGGACGATGAACGCCCTGTCGGCCGGGGTGCTGCTGCTGGCGATAGCGCTGGCCATCATCCTCTATTGGGCCACGGACGACCTGCTCAACGCGTTCGCCGCGCTGCTGATCGTCTACGGGGCCTACATGGCCGCGTCCAGCGGCCTCAGGAAGAAGGAAGAGACGGGATTCGGACCGTCCGACGCGGATGCGTCCGTGGCGGGCGGGGTCATCCTCGCGGGGATCGGCATCACGTGCATCATATGGAGCTACACCGGCGACGTCCTCCCCACGGTCGCCGCGCTCATAATCATAGTGGCCGCGGCCGGCATCGCCCTGGCCCTCAAGAACAGGAACGTACGATCATGACGATAGACGATGCTGTCAGAAAAGAGATGAAGGGCGAGCTCTCCCTCTTCGAGAGAATCGCCATGTACATCCCCCTGTACAGGGGGTACAGGGAGAGGAACCTGCGCAGAGAACAGGACAGGGCCGTCAGGAACCTGGTGGCCACATCGCTCCAGGGAGCCAAATCCGACCTCGCATCCATACAGCGGATGCTGATCGGCCAGCAGGACCTAATGATGGACCTCGAGAGGATCCGCACGAAGGTGGACCGCTACGAGGTGAAGGTCAAGAAGGCCGTCAACGGCTACTCGGGATTCCACGACGCGGTCAAGATCAGCGACTCCGACCTGGACGACCTCGTGAAGTGGGACGCCCAGCTGGTGGAGGGCATCGAACAGTTCAGGGAGGCCGCCGGGGACCTCCTCGACGCCGCGGACGCAGAGGCCGTAGCGAAGAGGGATGTCCGCGGGATCGAGCGCGCCATAGACGAGATGATCGAGGCGTACGACCAGAGGGACGCCGTGATGAAGGGATTCGACAAGGAGTGATTCGAATGGGAAAGAGCAACGTCGTATTCTGGGAGAGCCAGGGTCCGGACGATATCATATACGCGTACGAGCACGACGATCTGAGGACCCTGACGTCCGTCACCGTCCCCGAGCATGCCGTGGCGATCTTCGCGAGGGACGGCCAGCTGACCGGCGTCCTGGAGCCGGGCAGGCACATGATCACATCCAACAACATCCCCTGGCTGACCAAGCTGTACAACCTGGCGCTGGGATACAAGGAGACCCCGTTCAAGGTCCAGATCATCTTCGTATCGCTGAAGATGTTCAACGGGAAGTGGGGCATCCGCGCGATGATCAAGGCCGCGCAGGGCTACGAGGTCCCGCTCACCCTGATGGCGAACGGCGACTTCCAGTTCCGCGTGAAGGACGTCCCCGTGTTCTACACGCAGGTCCTGGGCGGGCTGAAGGCCTACACGACCGGCGATGTGAACGCGTTCATGAAGGGCTTCATCAACGAGCAGGTGACCCAGCAGCTCGGAAGGCAGTACTACATGGACATCTACGGCAACCTTGAGAAGGCGTCCACCACAACCAAGGTCATGGTGGAGCAGTACTTCGAGCAGAGGGGCATAGAGCTCCTCTCGTTGAAGATCAACGAGGTCCGCACGACAGACGAGGACCAGAAGAAGGTCTTCGAATACCTGCAGTTCAGCAGCGCCAACGGA
>CAYUPU010000081.1:0-4293 GCA_964445265.1 uncultured Methanomassiliicoccales archaeon | reverse complement strand
GTCGCCGTTTCCGACGATGCAGGTAACCGCGAACCTGACCCTCCTTCCAGAGTCGGTCATCCTCTGGACCATGTTCAGGTCGATGACCTCGTCCTGAAGGTCCGGGAGGAGGATGTCCACGATCTCGGGCTCGCGCAGGGGCAGCTTGGTGGCGAGGGCGTCACTCATCGTGGTGATCTCCCCGCTGAGGACCATCTGGCCCAGCCTGGTCTTGGGGACCCAGTCGGCCTCCTTCTTCTCGGCCGGCCTCTTGGACCTGTATCCGTCTGCCATTTCACTCTGCCTCCATCTTCTCTTTGAGACCGTTCAGCTCGGCCTCGATTCCTTCGTCGATGTGCTTTCCGAGGATCCTGTCCTCGTCGGGCAGCACGTCGTCCCCGTGGGGGACCTCGAGACCCGCATCGCACATGCCGGCGACGGTCGCGAAGAGCACGCCGCCGTACTGGACCTTCTGCATGCCGATGTCGAGCACAGCGTACTCGATGCCGGCCTTGACCGCCCTCTTCCCGGCCAGGTACCCGGTGAGGTACGCGGCGGGTATGGAGGAGCAGGACCTGGTCCAGCCCATCCCCTTCAGCTCCCTGCTGTTGGCGGATGCGAGGACGGAGTCGCCCTGCATGCCGAACTCGGCGAACTGGATCGAGATGCTCTTGTTGGAGCGCCTGACGACCGCTCTGGCCTCATGGCTGGAGAGCAGCTTCTTGCGGGAGTAGTAGTTGGTGCGCTCCTCCCTCCTCCTGCGGAAGGCTACATTGTATCTGGGACCGTATGCCATCAGTTCTCCTCCTCCTTGAGGTGGCCTGCTGCGACCATGTGCTGCCTCAGGTGCCTGCGGGACGTGTAGATGCCTCCCTTGGCCTTCCTGTAGTAGAGCCTGTAGACCGAGGGCGTGATCCTGCCGTCGGCCCTGAGGGTCTTGAGCTCATCGCGGATGGGCCTGATGGTCGCCATCCAGCGCTCCTTGTCACGGACGCGGGCGTTGGCGGTTCCCTTCCTGGAACCGGGGCCCTTCCTCTTCCCGCTGGCCTTCTGGCCTGCGGCGTACCTTATCCTGGCCTTGGACGTGCCGTTCTTGGGCTTCGCCTTGATGAGACCGGATGCGACGGCGGTGCGGATGTCCGCGCGGGTGATGCAGTCCTCGACCTCGTCGAGGCGCTGGGGGTCCATCCAGACCCTGTTGAGCCCGCACTTGAGGACCTCCGCGGCCATCCTCCTCTGATTGCTGAGATCGGACATGGCTCACACCATCCTGTTGAGGACCCTGATGCCGAGCTCGTCGGCCCTGTCCTCGATGGCCATCCTCTTCTTCGTTCCGACGGTTCCGCCGATGCGGACCGCCTGCTTCTTCGGATCGATGGCGTCGAGTGCGTCGACGTTGTGCACGAGGACCTCCTCGAATCCGGACGGGTGGAGGCCCCTGACCTCCGCGGGTCCGCGGTATCCGATCTCGACCATGGGAGGGCGCCTCTTCATGCCGCGCCTCATCTTGGAGTGGATGCCCTTGGGCCTGCGCCAGTTCTCTCCGAGCTTCTGGTATCTGAACCACTCCTGCCTCTTGAAGGCCGGCCTCCTTCCGGAGATCATAGCCCTCTTGGCGAGTCCGTCGGCGGTGCTGTCGTCGAGCTCGGGCTTGAGCTTCACGACGTAGGCACTCTTGACATCCTCGACGACCTCTGCTGCGGGGGCCTCCTCCTTGGCGGGGGCGGATCCCTCGAGCTGGTCCTTCCAGGCGGCGACGGTCTTGGGGCCGACGCCGGAGCAGGCCTTCACGACGGCCTTGCGCTTCTCGTCGTCGTCGAGGGCGTCCTTGAGGTCGGCAGCGGTCTCGATGCCGATTCCCTTGAGCTCCTCGACATTGGTCTCGGAAAGGCCCGTCAGATCGGTAAGATTCTTCACTGTCATTCTTTCACCTTGTGGGACTTGGCGACGATGTAAATGCCGTCCTGGAACGTTCTCTTGTCGAAGCCGAGCCTGGAGGTTGCCTTCTCGAGGTTGGCCGCGGTCTGTCCGCAGGCCTCGATGTCGATCCCCTCGACCGTGACATCCTGGCCGTTGATCTTGACTGTGCAGCCCTTGAGGATGTTGGCGTAGCGGGGGGCGTGCCCTCCCATGTAGTTGTTGATCTCGACGCGGTCGCCCTTCACGGTAACCTTCATGGGGAAGTGCGAGAAGACGATCTTCAGGTGGTAGGTGTAACCCTGGGTCACGCCGTGGATCATGTTCCTGATGTGCGCGACATAGGTTCCGACCATGGCCTTGTCCTTGATCCTCGGCATGATGCAGCTGACGCTCACATCGCCGCTGTTGACGGCCACATCGATTCCAGGGTGCGCGAAGTTTCTGCTAAGCTCTCCCTTAGGACCCTTCACGGTCAGGACGTCTCCGTCCTGGGACACCGTGACGCCGCCGGGTATAGCGATGGTGCTTTCGATTTTCCCTGCAACTGTCATTCTTATTCCTCAGTACACGTAAGCGAGGAGCTTCCCGCCGATCCCGAGCTCCTTGGCGCGGTCCTGCGTTATGACTCCAGCGGTTGTGGACATGATCAGGAGTCCGAAGTCCTGGGCGGGGAGGAACCTCGCCTCGTACTTCTCGACCTCGGCCACCTTGACCGAGGTCCTGGGCTTGATCACGCCGCAGTTGTTGATGGCTCCATCGAGCATGACGCGGAACTTGCCCGCCTTGCCGTCCTCGATGTACTCGAACTGGGACACGTAGCCGCGGTCCTGCATGACCTTGAGCACGCGTCCGATGAGCTTGGATGAGGGCTGTATGGTGCACTCGGACTTCCCGTTGAGTGCAGCGTTCTTGATGACGCACATGGCGTCGTTGAGTGGATCGCTCTGCATATCTTACACCTCACGAATACTTCTTGAACCCGAGCTCCGGGGCCATGTCCCTGAAGCACTGCCTGCAGAGGTGCATGCCGTACTTCCTGATGATTCCCCTCCTGCGTCCGCAGCGGGTGCAGCCTACGGACCTTCCGAACTGCTTCTTGGGCTTCATTCGACCACCTGAACCTGGTACTGGTCCTTCATGAACTGGATGGCCTCCGCGCGATCGACGCGGTGGCTCTTCGGGATCCTCCTCTTGAGGAGGGGCCTGACCGCGACCCTCTTCCCGGGCCTCTTCAGGACGACGTTGACGTCCATACCGAAGATGCCGATCTCGGGGTCGTACTTGAGGCCGTCGAAGTCGGTGTAGTCCGAGACACCGAAGGACATGTTGCCCTCCTGGTCGAAGGAGTAGACGGGGACGCGGTGCTCCCTGATGGAGAGGGCCCTCCTGAGGAAGGTCTCGGCGGCCTCGCCGCGAAGGGTGACCTTGCAGCCGAGAGGCATGCCGACACGGATCCCGAGGTCCCTGTTGACCGTCTTGGAGATGGTCTCGACGGGCTTCTGCCCGGTGACCATCTCCAGGACCTTCTCCGCCTTCACGAGCCTCTCACCGGCCTCGCCGACGCCGATGTTGACGACGACCTTGTCGATGGAGACCTGCCTCATGACGTCGCTCATTCGGACGCCTCCGGCAGCTTGATGGCGGATGAGTCGGCTCCGATGACGAAGCAGTTCGAGACCACGGTCTCGGACCCGTCGGTGAACAGCACGAGGTTGTCCGAGGGGCCGTTGACGACGGAGACGGACTTGACCTTCCTGACCTGGCCGGAGTGGATACCCTCCTTGATCAGGACGGTGGCGTTCTCGGCCAGCGGGTAGTGGTCCAGGACCTTCTGCCCGTCGAAGGCGACCTTCAGAGTGTCGCCGCACTTGTAGTCGTTCTCGTCGAGAACGAGGTTCCTGCCGCCGCTGAGGTTGAGCTGGAACTTGCCGCCCTTGACGACGGTCTTGTCCTCGATCCTGCACAGCTCCCACGCAGCCTCCGCCTCGTCGACGGGGACCAGGGTGAGCTTGCCCTTGTCGGTCAGGAGCATGCGGTACGCGAGGCCCATCTTGGGAACGGACACGACGTCCATGAACCCGACGGGGGCCTTGGGGTTCTTGACGGCCCTGCCGTCGACGAAGAACTCCCTGTTCCCGATGATCCTCTTGGCCTCTCTGGCGGTGTCCACGATGCCGACCATGTCCCTGAGTACGGTCACGGCGGGCATGGACTCCTCGACGGAGTGGGCACCGGCGGTCTGCTTGGCGATGAAGACGCTGGCCTTCCTCTTCAGGGGCCAGGTCCTGGGCGCTGCAAGCCTCTTCATATGGTCGCTCATTGGCTAGCCTCCTTGGATTTCCTGCTGAGGGCGTCCATCCTCCACTGGTCCTCGGTGTTCAGCTTGGTGATCAC
>CAYUPU010000080.1:0-4294 GCA_964445265.1 uncultured Methanomassiliicoccales archaeon | reverse complement strand
CTTTAAATACAGAGCAGAATCCAGTGATGTCACTCCGTCACTGGATATTCAAATGCCGCTCAAACCCGATCCGAGAGCCAATCCTATTGCTGTACCGGGCACGGCACCGACTCCGGGGACTACCACGCCGCCGATGAGAGCACCAAGTGCTGTGGCAAAGCCGTCTATACCGGCAGAGACCAAGATGGCCATAGATACAGAATCGATGTATAGTCTAAGTTGGTCCCCTCTGAGCTCGCTATCTATCATCGTCTTGCCCGCATAAAGAGGAATCGGCGGATTCGAAATGGCGTAGTCCGACGATGAGGGCTGCGACTGTATCGGGCCATCCGATTCATCCATCATACACGGTACAGAGACGTCCGCGATCGCGCCTACAGATTGCCATTCTGCTTCGATGGATCCATCGGAATCCGACGGCGGTATCGCAACAGCGGACAGCATGACAGTCACTAAAATCAGAAAAGTCGCGGTTATGGCCATACACGACCTATGATGCGATTGTGGGACTTGATGCATGTGTTTTCTTGACAAACATCTCACCTCGTTTCGGATATCCAACAATAGCTGACGCTGTGTTATCATCATCGCCTATCACATTAATGGATTTCTACTGAGATGTCAATCCGGCTTTTGTGAATACAGTGAACCCCTGGAGGCGAGGGAACCGACGGAATCACAAGGTTAGTGGTGGACGTGACGTTACATAATATTAAATATTGTTAATTGAGTGAATAGATGCCCCATATCGCAGACAAGCCCTGGGCCGGTTCCGATATAGAGGGTGGAAAAGGAGGGATACACATGAACAGATGGCGTAATGGTCTGACGATCGTGGCAACCGTGTTACTCATGGTCTGTCCATGCTTGTGCTCCGTTGAAGCAGATGCAACTGGCTGCGACTCCCCCGACTACGAAGAATCGATAGGACTCAGTATCGCGGAGAAACGCGAGGCCCTCGGTGATGCAGGAATAGAGACTTCATCGATGTCTGATCAGGAGATCGAACTGAGATGGGGCTGGTGGGCCAACAAGAATCTGATCGGCGAGTATGCATGGAACGATCCTGCCGGAATCAACTGGCTTCTCGAGAAGGCTGGCATAGATGGAAAAATCGATGACATAATCCTCATAGGAGACGGGGTCGGAGTTGTTGTTTCCGGAGCTGCGTATGCTCTTACAGGCACCTTGCTCTCTGCAGGAATCGTGGGCTGGTTCATAGCAGCAGGAGTTTTTGTCTATGGTGCATACACATCGATCATGCAGGAGAATGCTCTTGAAAAAGCCAATCTTGCTGTCGAACTGGTATCGCAACAGAGAAACTACGCCGTATATGAAACGACTGTGATGTGGAACACCGTTCCGAACGGCTACGAGGTCGAAGAATGCCGAACGCGAAGTCCACGCTGATCGCGCTGTGGATCGTCGGAGCGGCGGGGATCGCGGCCGGCGTCTTCCTGGATTGGATGGAAATCTCGGTCGAATTCGCCGACGGGACCCGTCGGACCATCACCGCCTCCGGGCTGGATCTGTACACGGAGTACAACGGCACGGGCATGCCTGTCAGCTCTTCGACGCCCGTGCTCTATCTGCTGATGGCGGTCGCCGTGGCATCGCTAGCCCTCATCCACTGGAGGAGGGGGAGCGAGGAGCCGCCGGTCGATCTCGCATTCGCCATGCTGGTGATCCTGGCGGCCATGCTCCTCACGGGGCACATGGCCGTGGACAACACGATCATGTGCGCGGAGCCTCCCGCAGGAGCCGACGTCCACGGGATACCCGGATGGCTCGCGGACATCGCGCCCGGGGACGTGCACCGCGCCGCCATGAGCAGCTCGTACGGGTACATGGTGTCGATCACGGGCCAGATGATGAGCTCCGCCGCGGCGCTGCTGTACGTAAAGCGGTCCGGAGCCTCCTGACGCAACGCCGCCGATCCACAGGGAGCATCCGCTCCCTCCGGGGCGATTCCGACGATTGCGGGTCCGTCTGGTACGCCGAATCCAGTAACGGCTCCGGAGCCGACATTGGATTCATCAAGAAGGTCCCGGGGGTACTCTCGAGGGTATCCGATTCCAGGGCCGAGTGTATGCCATCCCACGCCCGCGTGTTACTCGTGTCGGATGTACAGCAGATGGAAGATAGGCAGGTTTTTAAAGACGGGGCCACACTATGAGCGATGGTTACGAGATGGCAACGGGTTCGCTCTACAGAGGTCTAACCCTGGACACGCCCAAGGCCGCTCGCAATATGGAGATTGCCTTCGAGCGCGCGGAGAAGGGGACGACAACACCCCATACCGCGAATCCAGGCTCCGCAGGGAAGCTGAGTTCCTCGACAGTATCATCGACAGACAGGACCACCGATGGGATACGATGTCGTATCCTTCGGGGACCCGATCCACAGATACCAGGAGCGCGATGAAAATCTCGATCGCCTGTCCTCGCATCCCAGTACGTTCTCATGCTCTAGGAACACAGATCTGGAGGCCTTCCTCTATGAGAGGGCCATCCCCAACCAGAAGAAGAACCTCATCAGGACCTATATGGCCGTCTCGGATGATCGTTCCATCCTCGGCTATTTTAGTCTGAATCTCCGCTGAGGCATCGTTCCGCCGGGCAGCGTTTCCAAGAGCCTCTATAAGAAGCTCAACGTCCAGGAGGACACTAACGTCGCCCAGATGTACCTGATCGCCCAGCTCGGTCGGGTCCGGCGCACCGGCCGATGGGGAGAGCGCGGAGCCGCCCATCGGGGCGGAATGGGTTTGGCCGGACCCCGGCGGAACCGGGGTCCGGCGGATCGCCCTCGCCCCGCTCAGGAGCCGTTGCGGGCCCTGAGGATCGCGAAGGCCGCGACCAGCACCGCGAGCACCACGACGGCGGCGCCGATCCACAGGATGGATCCGCTCCCTCCGTCACCGTCGGAGCCGGCATCGCCGGAATCGCCGTAGACGATCTTCAGATCCAGCGGTCCGGGTCCGACGACGATCCTGCCGTCGCGCACCTCGTTGCCGTCGGAGTCCACTATCCTGCCGGGCAGGCCCCCGGACGTCTCCCTCCCGGGCTCGATCGAGACCTCCACCACGGTTCCCGGGGGCAGCGCACCCCCGTCGTACGGCCTTCCATCGACGACGGCGGATATCCCGTCGCCGATGCTGACGTCCGACGCGGCGCCGTTCGCGATCCAGCGGGCGGTGGCGGTGACGTCCGTCTCCACCGCGGAGGACTCGCCTCCGGCCCATCCGAACAGCGCGCCGTCGACGTACCATCCCTGGAACGAGTATCCGTCGCGGGACGCTCCGGGGAGGGAGTGGACACGGCCTCCGGCGGCCACGTTCTCGGACGGCCTGTCGGCCGTTCCGTCTCCGGCGTCGTAGGAGACCCTGACCCACCGGGCGGCCTCCACCCATTTGGCCACGGCGCGGACGGGGGAGTCCACGACCGAGGACTCGCCTCCGGCCCTTCCGAACCATGCGCCGTCGACGTACCATCCCTCCAGGGTGTACCCGTCACGGGACGCGTCCGGGAGCGAGTGGATCCTCTCTCCCTTCGGGACCAGATCCCCGGACCTCGAGGCCCTTCCGTCTCCGGCGTCGTACACGACCGCGACCTCATCGATGGGAGGAGCGGTGTCGACCCAGACCGCGGTCAGCACGACCCTACCGTCCTTCAGGACGGACGCCTCGATGGCGACGGACTCGCCTCCGGGTATGCCGTAGCTGACGCCGTCCAGCGTCCATCCGCCGAGGTACCTGCCCTCGAGCACCGCACCGGGGAGGGCGGTGACCCTATTGCCGATCATCAGGTGGTCGGAGGCGCGGGTCGGGGTCCCGTCGCCGGCGTCGTACTCCACGTCGCACCACTTGGATCCGTCCTCTTCCCACATCGCGACCACGGTCATGTCCGATGTGACTGCCACGGACGTCTCCCCGGCCTCCCCGAACAGGGTCCCGCCGGAGTACCATCCCTTGAACACGTGTCCCTCGCGCACCGGCCCGGGGAGGTCGGTGACGGGGCTTCCGGGAGCGACCTTCGCATCCGGGACGGGGCTCCCTCCAGCGGTGTCGAATCTGACCGTCAGCGACTGCCCGCTGTCCTCGGTCCACTTCGCGCTGACCGTGATGGGGCCGGTCACCTCGACCGATTCTTTCCCGGGATAGCCGAACACGGCCCCGTTCTCGCCGTAGACCCACTGCAGCTCGTATCCCGCCCTCGTGGCCCACGGGAGCTCCTTTATGGTATGGGCTAGGAGACCAGCGTGTTGGTGATCTCTTCATAACAAACATTACACACAT
>CAYUPU010000079.1:0-4304 GCA_964445265.1 uncultured Methanomassiliicoccales archaeon | reverse complement strand
GGCGTTCACCGCCGTCCCGACCGTGGGCGACGCCTCGTCGGGCGGAGCGGACTGAGGTGGTGCAGGATGGCGTCGCAACCGATGAGCAGCAGGATCGGAATCCTAATCGGAGCCTCGGCTCTGGTGTTGTGCGCCATCCTGTTAGTGGTCGCATGCAGCGGGGAGAGCGAGGCGGAAGGCGAACGTGTGGTTGAGTTGACCCATTACGGGTACGCTGTGACCATGAAACTCGACCAGATGGATTCGGTCGATTACATCATATGGCATTTCGATGACGGTTCACCCGATGAGAGGACGGACGTCCCGCCGGGGGTGAAGAGTGCGGCCAAGACCCATACGTACCCGAGGACGGGGACGTTCCATGCCTCCGCCACAGCTCATAACACGTACAAGGACCCGGAGACGGGAGAAGAGAAACAGGGATCGGTCCAGGTGATCTTCCTCAACCATATCATGGGCTATCCGGACGTGAGGTTCGATTCGATGGGGGGATCCGGAGTGGAAACGATCGAGGGGGAACGCAGCCACTACGTTCCGATGAAACCTAAGGATCCCGTACGCCAGGACCACGAGTTCGGAGGATGGTACCGCGATCGGGAGTGCACCGAACCGTTCGATTGGGGGACCGAGGAAGTGACCAGGCCCACCGTGCTGTTCGCCGGATGGATCCCCTATCACACGGTAGCATACAATGCCGATGGCGGAGTGGCGGAACGGCAATCGGACAAGGTCATCTCAGGAGGGACCGTCCGTGAACTCCCGAACGCGGAGCGCCCGGGATATCGTCTGGATGGCTGGTACATCGGAGAGAACCGCTTCGGAGAAGCTGGAAAGGAGTCACTCACGGTCGGTTCCGATATGGAAGCGAAGGCTCATTGGACCGTGGATCCGACGGAATGGTGCACCGTGAGGTACGATGCCGATGGAGGACAATCCACGAGGGCATCGGACCGTGTCATCAAGGGCAGCGCCGTGCCCGGGCTGCCGGGAGCGATCCGCGAGGGGTATTTCCTCGTCGGCTGGTACATGGGCGATACGAGATTCGGCATCGCAGGCGGGGAATCCGTCGCGATCGATTCGGACATCGTGGTCGAGGCCCGCTGGACCACGGGATCGGCGACCACGGATCGGGTCTCCGTCGTATACGATGCCGCCGGAGGGGTCGCGGACAGGTCCGGAGACGTGGTCCGGAAGGGGGACAGGATAGCCGATCTCCCGGGAGCGGTCCGCGGAGGATACCGCTTGGACGGGTGGTATGCGGGCGAGGAGCTGTTCGGCCTTGCGGGCGGAGAGTCCCTGACCGTAGAGGCGGACCTGGTGGTCGAGGCCCGTTGGGTGGAGGAGAGGACCGAATGGGTCACCGTGACGTTCGATGCGGGAGGAGGCACGGCGGAGAGGCCGTCGGAGAATGTCAGCAGAGGAACCCGGATCGCCGCTCTGCCGGGGGCGGAACGCGAGGGATTCGCATTCCTGGGCTGGTACGACGGGGATGCGGTATTCGGCGGAGCAGGGGATGCATCACCGATCGTCGATTCCGATATGGTCGTATCGGCTCGGTGGATACCGGCCGGGACGCCGATGTGCGAGGTCTCGATCCCAGACGGGATCAGGGCCGCGATCGACGGAAGGCCCTTCGCCGGAGGCGAGGTGCCGGAGGGCACGGTGATCGAGGTGTCCATCGAACCCGGGTACGCGGAGAGGGCGGGAGAAGCCGGAAGGATCGTCGACTCCGACGGGGATCCCATCCGCGACGGCACCGTCGTCGCGGGGTCCGGGGCGCTGGATCTGAGGATAGTGTACGGTGGATCGGGATCCGGAAGCGATGATTTCCCGTGGTGGATCGTGATCGCGGTCCTGGTCACCGTGCTGTCCGCAGGTGCATACCGCCATTACAGACGGGGGAGCACCTGATCATAGGGGACACCGTCCCCGGGAAGGAAGAGGCCGGATCCCGGTCGGCAGGAACGGGCGCCGATGAGGCGCCGCCATCCGACGACCGGCCGGCTCCCTTCCCAGCACCGAGGGCACGCCGTGTGCCTGGAACCCCGCATGGCGGGATCCGCCCCTCGGCGATCCGCCCTGCGGGGATGTGGTGCTGAACCGGCCGGAAGAGACGGACGGGCGTCGATAAGGAATGGCGGTTCGCGGAAGAGCGCGGCCGGGAGATGTGCTCAGTCGAGCGAATGCAGAGATGAGGAGTGGAGATGAGGAGTGGAGATGAGGAGAATCGAATTGGCAACGGTGCTGTTCCTGGCGGTCTTCGCCGGAATACTGATAGCGGGAGCGGAGACCGAGGGCGAAGGGGCGGAGGCCGAGGGCGGAGCGGCCGGGTCGTTCGAGTACACGGTCACCAAGAGCGGGAGCGGGATATCCGTGACCGATGGGAGCGGAATGTCGATGACCAAGGCGTCCGAGAGGGATCCGGGCTCCTGGGGATGGGACGAGAACGGCAACGGGCCGTTCAACAGCTTCTATGCCCTGTTCGATGCCAGAACCGGAGAATGCATGGGCAAGCTGGATCCGAACAACCTGGGAAAATTCGTCAATTCGCAGGAATACGCACCATTGGCGAGCAACAATGTGATGTGGTGCGTCCCCAAGATGAGCATCCAGAAGATCTCGGACAACCAATTCAAGATAACGAACAGCGGACCTCTGGAGAAGAACTCCCCGTTCGTGATCGACGGGAAGGAGTACAACTATCTGGCCATCGGGGTGTATCTGGTCAATCAGAACATGGTCGCTGCCCCGGGAACGGTAGCAGAAAGGGAACAATCTAGATGGGCATCTTCCATCAATACCGACACCAAGGGATCCAGCATCGCAGCGATAAGTCTCAGCCAGTACAGCATGTGCGAACTCCTGCTCAAGATGATCGGCTCTGAGAATACGAACGGGACCACGAACAAGACACAGAGCCCGCTATCCGCAGGCCCGTATGGGAATAGAGACACTGGCAAATTCATTCTCCAGGATTTCAATATGAACTACTCCGTGGGGCTTTCGAATGTAGTCGGGAGACAAGAGGTGACGTATGTCTACGAGACTGGAGGATATCCTATAAAAAGTTGGAGTGCGACATCAGAGATCGAGAGCGACGCGGTAACTTTGAACTATGGTCCCTCGACTTTCAATCCCCCCACAAGGACGAGTTGGGATGTATACCAATTAGATAGCACATTGTACACCGAATCTGGATCTGAGATTCAAAGTCTAGGGGTTAAATACATGGGCAATATCCAAAGATTAAACCCTAGTCAGAAGGGAACATTTGAAGTCAGCTGGATTTCGCCCTGGGCTGAAATTGGAGATATGTTAAAATTCGAAATGAAATCGCCGGGAAATCATTTAGCGTCTCAAACAATCGGAAGTATGGAAAGAGTAATTAATCCCATATGGGCGTATGAATCGGACAATACCATTTCAAGAGTAGGCAACTATAGTCTAAGGTTGGTCTTCGGATTCGATGAAGCCTTGGATGAAGTGACAGTGGAGTTCTCCGATGAAGGGAAGACCATCACGAAGAGATCCACTACCAGGAACGACATCATCAACCCATTGCCGACAGCCACCAAGGCTGGATACACGCTCAAGGAATGGCTCCTCCCGGGAGGAGGATCCTTCGGGCTCCCGGGGGGCAAGTCCATAGCGGTCACGGACGATATCCGGGTCACCGCGAGGTGGGAGAAGGATCCGGGTCAGTGGTCGACGGTGCGCTACGATCCGGACGGCGGGTCCATGGACAGGGAGACGGACGAGGTAGTCACGGGGACGAGGATCGGGAGCCTCCCGACCCCGGTCAAGACCGCGTTCACCTTCGACGGATGGTACCGCGATGGAACATTGTTCGGACACGGCGGAGGGGAGTCCGAAACGGTGGGCGGAAACATGACGGTCAGGGCGGTATGGTCCGTCGATCCGGCATACGACCGGAATGTGTATCCGGATCATCCCGAGTACGGCAACGTCGAGGAGCTGGTCCTCCCGGTGGGGAAGGAGCTCCGCTACGAGGTGGACGACCCCGGAAACGTCGGACGGCTCTCGGTATCTGTCATCGTGGACGGGTTCGGGGACTCCGGCAGGACCGGCATCGTATCGGTGAACGGAGCCGAGGTGAAGGTCGCGGGCGTGGACTCTTCCATGGTCGGATTGAAGTTCGATCTGGTCATCAAGGCCCTCCGGGACGATTACGAGCCCACCGCCAACTACAAGTGGTTCAGGATATCGGTGGTCGAAGGCGTCGGGATCGCCGCCGACTTCGCCTCCCACTCGAAGGAGAGGATCGGCGGATGGGTGGAGATCGA
>CAYUPU010000078.1:0-4434 GCA_964445265.1 uncultured Methanomassiliicoccales archaeon | reverse complement strand
TCTGATGTTCGATCGTGATATCTATCGCATCAACTCACTGGTGACTTAACACATTTCTCATCGGTGGTTTTGGACAATGTCGCCGTTCTTTCGATATTCGCGCTATGGATTTTGAATTATAATCAATTAATTGATATATATTCAAAATCCACCTACCCATACATGGCGGTCCTCTATATAAGAACATACCTCGAATCCCCTCCGAGGACGATGACAGCCGGAGCAGAAGCAGAAGCAACGGGACAAGGAGTCGAACGGGGAACGGAGCCCGTCTATCGAATTGAAGATCGGTTAGACGGATGAATAACGGCGTTTCCGAGGAGGGCTGCCCGGCCTCAATTATTCAACACAGTCATCGGAAGAGGAGGCGGAAGAGATGAGCCGGCATCCCTTCGAGGAGTTCGCAGTTCAGTATCTGGATGCGACCCGCTCCTATTATGCGCCGACGACATGGGCGGTCCTCGCCCGCCGGTACAGGAGGATCAACCGCGATCTGCTCGCTCTTCAGCGCGGATCCGATCTCTCATCCACATCTCCGAAGAGGATGACGTTCGAGGACCTCAGGATCTATCTCACCTGGAGGAAATCGCTCGGGCATTCCGTCAAGGATTATGCCCATGAGCTCAATGCGCTCATCGGCCTCTTCGATTTCGTTGGGAATCCTGCGGTCCGCCAATGCCTCATCCGGTATCCCATGCTCCGTCCGACCGGAACGGATCCGCGCCATGGAACGCTCTCATCAGAGGACCGCTCCAGGCTGATCTCCGGGATGAGGAGGGGCTCGGAATCGTCCGATCTCTCTCTGGTCCGGTCCTACGCGATGGTCGCGTTCCTGCTCGGAGCAGGGCTCCGTTCCAAAGAGCTGCGGCTGCTGGACCTCGCGGATCTCGATACGGATTCCTGGATCCTCTCCGTGATCCATGTCAAGGGAGAGGATTCCTACGGCCATGCCCGTTCCGTTCTCCTGGCTCCGGAGTTCCATCCCGTCATCGCCAGATACATCGAGCTGCGCTCCGCGGAGTTCCCTGGCGAGAAGGCGATGTTCCCGCCTCTGGTGAGGAACGAGACCGGTTATCTCTCATCCAACAGCGTTCTCCGCATCATCTCGATCTGCGAGCGCGACTGCGATCTCCGTGTCGATACGAGGATCTTCCGGAGATCCTATGGACAGGATCTCCTCGACAGAGGGATCGATTCCATCGAGTCGGTCTCCGTCCTCATGGGCCATTCCTCGACCAAGACGACGGAGCGCTACTACGCTCGCAGGAAGAACAGCGTCGCTATCGAGGCGGCCCGTGCAGCCTATGCCGGACCATCCGATGAGGAGCGGGAGGTGGATTCTCTGCGGCGGATTCGAACGTCTGCGACGGAAGAGAACCGGAGAAGGATAGCCAGCAGTTCGGAGAAGAGGGAGATGAGTGGACCCGGCCGGATTCGAACCGGCGACCTCCGCCGTGTGAAGGCGACGTCATAACCAACTAGACCACGAGTCCAATGAGTGGAGGCAAACGGTCGACCTATTTAACATAAGTGGGCCTGGCCGGAATCGAACCAGCTACCTTCGCCTTGTAAGGGCGACGTCATAACCAATAGACCACAGGCCCGCTACCGCTCGTATCCAACGAGACTATTTAACGATAGGTGGAACATCGAGCGCTACTGTATCCAGCCGAAGGTGCCAAGACCGTGAACCAGCCATCTGTCTGGCTCGTCGATCGCCGAACCCGTCTGTTTTTAATGTACACGCCGTTCCACCTGGCGAATAACATGGTAGCGGTAGACGGCCCTCTCACGGATTTCGAGCTGTACTATACTAAGAACGGCCTGGTCCAGGTGTCAAACGATGTGAGACGGCAGATTCTCCACGAACTGGAATCGAAGAACCTCTCCCTGACGGACCTGTCCAAGATCACGAAGAAGGCGCAATCGACCCTATCGGTCCATCTGGACAAGATGATCTCCGAGGACCTCATCGCGGTGCATGACGATCCAGAAGACAGCAGGAGGAAGATCTATTCGCTAACATCGGTCATGCTGGCACACTCCAAGCCCCCGTCCGATGCCGCCATGTCCATGGCGATGAAGGTCCTGACGGAGGTCGCATCCGACCCCGTGAGGACGCGCGACGCGCTCGCCAGATTCATCTTCCTGGGATTCGACGGTCTCGGCCTGTCCATAGAGCCGATGGCCACGATCCTGGGCTCCATACACGCCATGGCGCTCAACGGATCCCTCACTGGGAAGACATTCGACGATACCGTCGCCAATGCCCGCGACTACTACCACAAAATGGGGTTCGGAGAGGCGAACATCTACTCCCTCAAGCCCCTGTCCATCATCATCAAGGACAACCTGTCCTTCACCGAGGACTCCGCCAAGTCGCTGGGATACTACGCCGCAGGATTCTTCTCGAAGATAATCGAGGATGCCACGGGCAGGACGTACACCGTCGTCTCCAGCGAGGTGTTCGGTTCGGAGTGCAACTACTTCAAGTTCACACTGGAACCGTCGGCCGAGGAGCGATCGCATCCTCGGCTCGAAGGTCAGCAGAACCCCGTTGCCCAGGATCTCCGACGATGCCAGATTCATCCCGATCCCGCCCTCGCGGACCCACCCGGGCCCGTCGCACGGCGTGGGTGCCGTCCTGCCGCCAATGACGATGCCCCCTACGAACACCGTGTAGCGGTCCACCAGTCCGGCACGGAAGAACGAGGCGATCGTCTCCCCTCCGCCCTCGACAAGGAGGCTCTCGATCCCGATATCCTCCGCCAGCGCCTCCAGCATACGCCCGAGATCTATCTCGTCGGACCCCATGCGTAGAGTCTCCTCGCAATCCCATTCGCGGTCGCAGCCCTCGAGCGTGACCATCACCGTGGGCGCCCTCTCATCGAGGATGCGGGCCGAATCGGGCGTCCTCCCATGGGGATCCAGCACGATCCTGACGGGATTTGTGTCGTAGTCCAGATCCTTCAGGGTCAGATGCGGGTCGTCGGCCAGGACCGTACCAACTCCGACCAGGATGGCATCGTACTTCCTCCTGAGCCCTTTGGCGCGCGTCTTGTCCTCGTCCGACGATATGGACACCTGCGTCCTGTCGGATCCAGCGATCTTGCCGTCCGCGGACATGGCGCAGTTGACATGGACGAACGGCCTCACTGCCTCGCCCCCGGGGTGACTGTGAAGCGGTACACGTCGTTTATCCTCTCGACGCCGAACTTGACATCCAGAAACGACTCCAGCGTATCCATCTGACTCAAGAGGTGCCTGCTTATCCTGGAGACGTAGAACGAGCTCTCCCCGGTCGCCATCGCCATGTAAGGGAGGAGCTGATCGGCTGTGTGGACATCCACCGTGGCACCACTCCTCATCTCGTTGATGAGGTCGTTGGCGGCGTCCCTGCCGCTCCTCTCGGGCGACTGCCCGCGGGCGGACAAGGCATTGCTCCCAAGCATTCCGTTATCGTACTCCGCCACCAGCACCAGGCCCGCGCCGCGGGAATCCCCCTCGGTGCGCTGCATCTCGAAGTCCACCTCCGCGACCCCCTGGAATGCCTCGCGGCAGCTCTTCACCATGGCCTCCGGGATCCAATCCGCAAGCCTCTGGCAGAAGCATATCCCGTGTATGCCCTTGAGCTCCCCCAGCGAATCCAGGTTGAGCGGAGTTATGCAACCTATAGGGTCGAGGGAAGCTATTACACGTCCGCCTCCCTGAGGATAGAAGCCGCGGTCGATGATCTTGGCGTCGGCGGAAATACCCATGCGCCTCATCATCGGGAAGAGGAGCGCGGAGTACGAATCGATCGGCGGGGCCCACATGACGTTGGTCCCTCCCGATATATCGATGTTCATCCGCCTCCCATGGTTCCTGGCGGCGAGCATCATCGCCTGGAGCACCAGGCTTATGCTGCCTGCCGAACTGATGTTCATCTCGATGTCGTAGACCTGGTCCGTGCCCGGATAGAACGACAGCTCGGGAGAGCCCACGACGCATCCGTCGACCTCCGAGCCCGCCATCTGTGCCACGGCCCGGACGGCCGCCACATGTTGCTTGGACAGCCCGTTCGTCGGTCTGTTCTCCCTTATGCGGGTCAGATGGACCGGGATACCCGTGACCGTGGACATGGCCACCGATGTGCGGACCATCTGTCCGCCTCCCTCTCCGCGGGAACCGTCGATCTCGATCATCTGCATGGTCTGCGCTATACGGACGCGGTTAATTAGAATATCCCATGGACAGATTGGATGGTTGAGAAGTGCGATTGCCGGGAATCGAACCCGGGTCAGAGGCTTGGGAAGCCCCCGTCCTAACCGCTAGACTACAATCGCGCAGGCGCTGGGAAGTGTTCATTCTATTTAATGGATAAGGACCGGCCGACCGCACCAGACGTTGAATATCCAGTGACGGAGTGACATCACTGGATTCTGCTCTGTATTT
>CAYUPU010000077.1:0-4530 GCA_964445265.1 uncultured Methanomassiliicoccales archaeon | reverse complement strand
TCTTTAAATACAGAGCAGAATCCAGTGATGTCACTCCGTCACTGGATATTCAATGAAATCGCGACTCGAGGGGATTGAGTCCGCCTCTTTTCATACGCCTCATGGTGCCGATCGGCCCCAGGTCCTTCCCGGTGCCGATGCGGGCGTCAAGTACACGCCTACGCTCTCTTCCGGCGTATCGCTGGAAGAGACCGTCGTTCACGAACCGTGTGGTTAGAACACGGACATCAGGCTCACGGCTCATGGACCGGGCCGCGCCCGCTCCGGACACCGGGGACCTCCACTCCGAAGTCGCCGTACTCCTCGGCATCGTCCCCGGAATCATCCAGGAGGATCATGTGCGGGCGTCCGTTGTCGTCGATGACACGGGCATCCACGCCGTACGCCGCCCTGAGGTTGGATTCGGTCACGACCTCTGACGGTCTTCCGACGGCGTATATCCCGCCGTCTAGGAGGATCATCATGTTGTCGGAGTACTTCGCGGCGATGTTGATATCATGGCTTATCATGACGACCAGCATGTTCCTCTGGCGGGAGAGGCGCTTGAGGAGGCGCGTGATCTCCAGCTGGTACTTGATGTCGAGGTTGGACGTGGGTTCGTCCAGGAACAGGATGCGCGGCTGCTGGGCGAGGCCGCGCGCGAGCATGACCTTCTGGTGCTGTCCCGCAGAGAGCTCGTTGAACATCCTGTCGGCCAGATCCTCTATGCCTATGAGCCTCAGGACGTCCTCCACGACCATCAGGTCGTCGTCGAGGGAGCCGACCCTGCTGTGGGGGTGCCTTCCCATGAGGATCGTGTCCGTAACCGACAGCGGGAAGCTGTCGGCCGTCGCGTACGGGACGTACCCTGATATCCGGGCCATGTCCTTCAGAGGGATGTCGGAGATGGGCAGGCCGTTTATCATGACCGAGCCCTCCGTGGGGTCTAGCAGCCTGTTGAGGCAGTGGATGAACGTCGATTTGCCGACGCCGTTGGGCCCCAGTATGGAGAACAGCTGGGCACCGCGGATCTCTATGCTCACGTCCTCGAGTATCGTCCTCGTCCCTTTCTTTGGATTGTACGCGAAGGTGAGGTCGTCCACATCCAGTACGATGCGGGGGTCCTCCAGGATTTCGTCGCACGGGCGCCTCTCCGCACCCTTCCTGCCGAGTGTGATAGTGCTGCTCAATTCCACACCTTCTTGCTGTGTTTTATCAGAATGTAGAGGAACAACGGCCCTCCGACGATGGAGCTTATGACGCCCACGGGGAGCCCTCCGGCTCCGCAGACCTTCGCCGCCGTATCGGCGAGGATCAGGAACGCCGCTCCGAAGAACGCGCTGCATGGAAGCAGGTACCTGTTGTTCGATCCCACGAACGCTCTGGCCACATGCGGGCCCACCAGGCCTATGAAGCCTATCGTGCCGGTGAACGCCACCACTCCCGCGGTGATGAGGGACACGATGGCCATGACGGCGATCCTGAACCCCTTGGCGTCTAGCCCCATCGTCTTCGCGTTGCGGTCCCCGGCGTACATGATGTCGAGCCTCTTCCCGCACATGACCAGGATCGCGCCCAGGGGCACGGTGAGGGCGGCCATTACTGCCAGATCCCCGTAGTTCTTCTCCAGGCGGCCGAGGGATCCGATCCTCCAGTTGTAGATGTCGGTCAGCGTCTCCGCGGATGCGGTGACCATGATGTACTGGGATATCGAGCTGAACATGTACATCATCGCTATCCCTATCAGGATCATGCCGACGGATGTCAGCTTCCTGAAGCTCGATACCAGCACTATGACGAGGATGGGCACGACGGCGCAGATGAACGCGTTGGCTATGGTGCCGTACTTCTCGGGGAGCCCGGGAAGGATGGACACGCCGAACGCCATGCTGATGCACGCCCCCGTCAGGGCGGCGGAGGACACGCCCATGGTGTAGGGCTCCGCCAGAGGATTGTTGGTCACGTTCTGCATGACCGCGCCGCCTATGGCCAGGACGCCTCCGACCAGGGCCGCCGCCAGTGCGCGGGGCAGACGGACGTTCCACACGTAGTGGTCCCCTTTGACGTCCACCACATCGCCCGAGAGGTGATCGATGATGATCCCCATCGAATCCAGGAACGAGATGTCGTACATCCCCACGCCCAGGGCCACTATCACGGCGGCGACGGTCAGCAGCAGGAATCCCGCGATGATCAGGATCCTGCGGCGGTTCCTGCCGCGGTACCCGTCGACGAATGCATCGCGGGCCATCGGTACCACCCCTTCCCTCTTCTCCTGCACACGATGAGCAGGAAGAAGATCGGGCTGCCTATGATGGACACAACGACGCCGACGGCGATGTTCAGATGGACCTCGGCGATGTATTCGGCGACGAGGAGCAGGGTCGCCCCGACCATCATCGAGATAGGGAGCACGAAGCGGTTGTCGGATCCGACCACCAGTCTCACTATGTGCGGCGCCACCAGGCCGACGAATCCGAGGATCCCCGTGAACGAGACGATCCCGGCGGTCATCACAGCCATGAGCAGCAGGCACACGACCCTGAAGTTCTCCACATCGACCCCCAGGGACTTGGCGCTCCTGTCCCCCAGGGACATCACGTTGAGCTGCTTGGACATGAGGAACACCAGCACCGATCCGACAGCGGTGACGGCAAGCATGACCGTTACCGTGTCCCAGTTCACGTAGTCGAAGTTACCGACCTGCCAGAGGTACGCCCTCTGGAGCTCGTCCTCGCTCGTGGCGTTCATGAGGAACGTGATCATGGCGTTGAAGAAGTAGGAGAGCGCGGATCCGGCGAGGATCAGAGTGGCCGGGGTCATGCGTATTCTGCGGGCCAGGACGATTATGACTGCGGCGGGGACCATGGATCCGATGAACGCGTTGACAACGATCCCGTACCCTCCGGCGGATGCGAAGGACACGCCTATGACGATCGCGGACACCGCGCCCAGGCAGGCTCCCGAAGATATCCCTGTGCTGTACGGGTCGGCCAGTGGGTTGTTCATCACGGACTGCATCAGGGACCCGGCCGCCGCCAGGCCGCACCCGGCGACGATGGCGCCCAGGATCTTGGGCATCGCGCTGTTCCACAGGTAGTAGTCCGCCCACCAGTAGGTGGAACCGATCTCGTAACTCGTCCCGAGGGCATGGTTGACCACTATATCCAGGGCCTCCCAGGCGGTTATGGCCGGATAGAAGGTCAACAGGAAGTACGCGGTCACAATCACAAGCACTGTCAGGCACACGGCCGTCAGGGCGATCTTCCTGAACGTCTGCCGGCGATAACGGGATACGAATTCGCTCCCTGCCTCTTCTCCTCTGATCCTCTCGAACACGCGATCCCGCCGAATGAGTCGGAGGGGGCTTGCGCCCCCGTGGTTTGATCCGCCGTCAGGCGGGTATGGTCAGCGCGGCGATGAACGCCTGTACGCCCGCCTCGGCGTCCGCGGCATCGGCGTTGTAGCTGCAGAAGTAGTCGGTGGCGCCGTCCACGAGGACGTCCCCGTAGAGGAGGACGAACTTGACCATGAACAGAGAGCCCATGGTCCTGGTGGCGGCGGTGCACTTGACGTTGACGTTGTCGACGTCCACATCCAGCGCGGTGTAGCTGGATGGTATGCCGGCGGCCTTGACGTCGAAGGAGGAGCCCGACGCGGATGCGCCGCGGGTGATGGCGATCTCCTTCGAGGAGGCGCCCTTGGAGCTCTCGTAGGTCTCGACCAGCACGGCCTCGGCATCGGTGGCGCCGTCCTTGATCGACCAAGATACCGTCCTCGCGCCCGCCTTCACGGCGTCCGCGACGGCCTTGACGACATCCAGCGCATCGGCCGCGGCGCCGTCCTTCCCGAGGTTGACCAGGAAGTCGGAGTATCCGTCGACGATCACGCTGCCGTACTGGACGACGAACTTCGTGACGAAGGCCCCGGAGGGGATGGTGCGCGTGCCGGCGGTCACCTTGACGTCGGATATGCCGGAGACGTCGAGCATGGTGTAGTTGGAGTCGGCCGCCATGGTGGCGGAGACCGTCGCGAACCTGTTCGCGGCCTTGCCGTCGCGTTCGACGACGAGCTCCTTCGATATGGGTCCGGACGACCCCTGATAGGTGTAGATCAGCGTGGCGGAGTCCCCGGTGGCCCCGTCCTTGACGGACCAGGCGCCCGTCTCCACGCCGGCGGCGATGGTATCGGCGTCCGCGGTGAACGCGGTGGCGGGGTTCGCGGCCAGGAACGCCTCGGCGATCTCCTTGGCCGTAGCGGTCTTCACATCGGAGGGCTCGTCGGATCCGCCCTCGCCGCGGCGATGCCGACGACGGCGACCACGGCCACGAGGGCCGCGATCTTCGTAAGCATAGCTCTATCCGTGTTATCACTCGTCCAATGTGGATATTGGATAGAACTTCCAACTGTGTATAAAATGGTTTATTCATCCAACTATTTAAATTTCATTGTGATTATTATATATTGTTTGTTAGAAAATCGCTGATTTTGAAGACTTTCGTGTTAAGTCACCAGTGAGTTGATACCGGAACCATAATCAACATTACAAAG
>CAYUPU010000076.1:0-5145 GCA_964445265.1 uncultured Methanomassiliicoccales archaeon | reverse complement strand
GGACCCCCGATTCCGGCGTTCCCCTAGCCTCCAAGGGCTCACTGGATTCACAAGGTTAACCAAGTCAGTTCGTAGCACACTCTTTGAAATTCAAATACCCTTACCACGATTACCGACTGACAGGACATGATCATCTACAGCGACACCAAGGATGCGTTCCTGGAGGATGTCCTCGAGGGGCGCATAGACGAGAGGATCGAGAGCGCCGTGGAGGAGAAGTTGCACAGGCGCACTGGCCGGTCTGAGATGGATTCATGGAGGAACTCCCTGTCCCGCATGAGCTCGATCCTCGGAGGCTCCTCCGTCCCGGGGGATGCCACGGTGTCGCTGGAGTATAACATCCCGTATACGTCCAAGCGCGTGGACATGATCGTCTCTGGTCTCACCGAAGACGATCGCAGTTCCGCGGTCATAATCGAGCTCAAGCAGTGGACGCGCGCCGAGGCCGTGCCGGGGAAGGACTGCATAGTGTCCACCGCTCTGGGCGGCGGGATGCACGAGACCACCCATCCGTGCTATCAGGCATGGTCGTACGCCATGGCGATAGCGGATTTCAACGAGGACGTCCGCGACAACGAGGTCCTGCTGATGCCGTGCGCATACCTGCACAACTACGAGGTCTCCGATCCTGAGCCCCTTCTGGATCCCCAGTACGGCGAGTGCCTGGAGAACGCTCCGATGTTCTCCAAGCACGACGGTCGGAGGCTCCGGGAGTTCCTGGAGCGCTTCATCAGGAAGGGCGATTCGGGGAGGACGATACTCCTCATCGACGAGGGCAGGCTCCGGCCGTCCAAGTCCCTGCAGGATGTCTTCTCATCCATGATGGAGGGCAACAGGGAGTTCACGCTGCTGGACTCCCAGAAGGTCGTCTACGAGGAGATCCTGGCCAGGGCCAGGGTTCTGAAAGGCGGGGATCGCAGGACGACGGTCATCGTGGAGGGCGGGCCCGGCACAGGGAAGACCGTTCTCGCCGTCAATCTGCTGTACGAGTTGATATGCGAGGACATGGCAGCGCTGTACGTGTCCAAGAACGCCGCGCCGAGGAACGTGTATGAATCCAAGCTCAGAGGCGGATCTGGAAGGGGCGGCGGGAGGATACGCCAACTGTTCGTAGGATCGGGGAAGTTCACTGCGGACGACGGGGCGGTGTTCGATGCACTCATCACCGACGAGGCCCACAGGCTGAACGAGCGCAGCGGCCTCTATAGCAATCTCGGGGAGAATCAGGTAATGGAGATCATCAGGGCGTCAAGACTGTCCGTGTTCTTCATCGATGAGGACCAGAGGGTCACGCTGAAGGACATCGGGACCGTAGGGGAGATACGGAGGCAGGCCGAGAGGCTGGGCTCGGATGTGGAGGTCCTGTATCTGGATTCGCAGTTCAGATGCTCCGGGTCCGACGGCTACCTGGAGTGGCTCGACCGCGTCCTGGAGATCAAGGGGGAGGAGGATCTGGGTCCGGAGCCGTCCTTCTCCTTCGATTTCAGGGTCTACGACGATCCCGTGAGGATGAGGGACGACATAGTGGAGCTGAACCGCTCGAACGGCAGATCCAGGATGGTGGCCGGATACTGCTGGAACTGGGATTCGAAGAACAAGAACAATCCTGACTTCCATGACGTCACCATACCCGGAACCGGGTTCGGGATGAGCTGGAACCTGGGGAGCACCGGCACGTGGGCCATCGATGCGGGCTCGGAGAACGAGATCGGATGCATACACACCTGCCAGGGTCTGGAGTTCGACTATGTCGGGGTCGTCATCGGGGACGATATGCGCTACGAGAACGGCGCGATCGTCACCGACGCCTCCGAGAGGGCGAGGACGGACCAGTCCCTCAGGGGCCTGAACAGGATGTATCCGGACAGGGATGAAGCGAGGAGGGTCGCCGACAGGATAATCAAGGACACGTACAGGGTTTTGATGACCAGGGGCATGAAGGGGTGCTTCGTGTACTGCACCGACCCGGCGCTCTCCGAGCATCTCAAGGCGCAGAGGGATGCGGCCGTACAGGACGGGACGCTCCGATCGCCATCGCTCCGGATCTATCGGCTATATGGAGCAGGGCGCCCTTGTCCCTCACTGCATCGAGTAGCGCCGACCCCATCGCGTTCCGTGCAGGTCCATTAGACCCCTCTCCGTCGCCATGGCGCATCTGGAGACGCGTCGGTTGCGCGGCTGCGGTAGAAACCCAAATACGTCCCGCCCCATGCACCCGCATGGACAAGGCCGACGCTCATCTGGAATCTATGCTGGAGGAACTCAACGGGAGGGTCTCCGCCCTGGAGGACGGCGGGGATCCGCACGAGCTCCTGCACGCCTACGCCAACCGCGGTCGCGTGCTTCTCCTGCTCGGCTACCGCACGTCCGCCATGGAGGACCTGGAGGCCGCGTCCCGTCTCGCGGGGTCGATCGGGACCGATGCGGAGACCCATGTCAGGATACATGCGGGCATGGCGTCCGTCCTGTTCGACACGGGGGACGACCCGTCCGACGAGTACAGGACGGCGGCGTCCCGCCTGGGGGAGGTCGGCCCGGGCGCCGCCGGGTTCGACCGCCGCTCCGTCGCGCGCCTGTGCATATCCGCCGCCGAGGACCTGCTGGACAGCGGCCATCCGGAGGACGCCGGGGACTACATCTCCAAGGGCCTGGAGGTCCTGGACGGGCGCGACCAGTGGACGCGCAACCGCAGGGTCGACCTGTGGAACCTGGCCGGAGAGGCCGCCGACGGCCGCAACGATCCGCACGGCGCGGTGGACGCGTACACCGGCGCCGTGGACGAGGGCATAGGACTGATGGAGGACGGCCTCCTGGAGGACGCCGCGACCGTCGTCCTCGCGCTGTCCATGCGCGCGGAGGCCGAGGGCGGGATCGGCATGTCGGCCGAAGCCGTCCGCGACCTGGACGCGGCGGTGTCCGTCCTGGAGGGGATGCTGGAGCACCGCGGCCTCCCGGACACGGAGCCGCTGGTCGCGCTGCACCACGACCTCGCCTCCGCCCTCATGAGGGAGGGGAGGACGGAGGAGGCCGAGAGGCACCTGGTCCGCGCCATGGAGCTCGGCATCGGCCGCGACCTCTCCGACGGCGAGCGATGAAATACGGCGGAGGCATCGGCCGATCATGCTCTTCAAGCGCAGGGATCCCGTTCCGGAGGACCGCACGTGCATCGCATGCGGGAGGCGCGAGGGCGCCGTCCGCATCGAGGGCGGCTACACCTGCCGGCTCTGCTACCCTCCGTCCGGCGTCTACGACCGCCCGACCGTCGACGAGATACTGGCGCGCCGCATGAGGGATCCGGAGATGCTGCGGAGGGCGGACCTGTTCGAGGAGACGGAGTCGTTCGGCGACCTCCGCTTCGACGACCGCTCCCGGGAGTTCCTCAAGGGCCCGTGGCCCAGCTACTGCCTCCCGGTCCTGTCCTACGGCGAGGTCCTCGGCTACCGCATCCTCATCGACGGCCGGCCGGTCGCGTTCAACTCGGTGGACGGCGGCAGGGCGGTGTTCCGCCCGATGACGGACGAGGCCCTGAGGAGCGCCGCCAGGGCCCTGGACTCGATGGTCCTGGAGATCGACTCCGGGCGCAGTAACGTCAGGTTCGTGCCGTACGAGCTGTTCGGCAGGATGCGGAGGATAGCCGACACCCGCGAGGAGTGCCTCCGGGTCGCGGTGGCCCTGTCGATGAAGCTGGATTCCATCGTGGAGGCCAACATCGCTTCGGGTGTCGGAAAGCAACCTGAGAAAGATTAATCAGATTAAGATATCTGCTTTAATAATGACGGTGCATCGCGATGATATTCGACAGGGACGATCTGGCCTGCGTAGGGAGGCTGCTGCTCAGGCGCAGCGTGGACTTCGCTGCGGCCGCCCTCCGTCCGGATCGGGGCGATGTGCACCAGAGGATGTGGCTCGACTTCCTCGCCAGGCAGATCGAGGGCCTCCAGGCGCTGGCCGCCATAGGGGAGGACAGGGCGGAGGATCTGCGCGGACTGCTGGAGACGGTCAGGTGCGGTCTCGTCGCCCCTCCCCCCCTGGATGGCCGACGGCTACCTGTCGGGGATATCGGAGCGCGACGCCCGGGATGAGGCCGCTCTGCTCCTCATGGTGCGCATCGTCGGGGAGCGCACGCCCCTGCTGGCCGCGGCCGCCGCCCTGGCGGACGAGGGCCCTTCCGGAGACCTCGGCCTCAGGGACTCCGACGTCCGCCTGTGCTCGGCCGTCAGAGGGATCCTGTCCCGCCTCTCGGAGAGGGCGGACGGCCAGGACCCGGAGGTCCTGGGGGATTCCATGGAGTACATCGGTGCCGCCGACGCGCTCTGCTCGGCGGTCGTCGCGGTGCATTCGGGGCATCCCGTCCCCAGCAGGCGCCTGTCCGCCGTGCTGGATGCCCTGGACCGCGTGGGCAGCGACGACTTCGACGCCCTCTTCCTGGACGTCCTGGACGACGGCGGGAGGGCGGCGATGCGGGACTTCTCCGGATCCACGGGCAGGTACGTCGTCGGCCTTGCGGCGAGGATCGTCCTGAACGCCCGCTACCCCCTGTCCGCAGGGATGGCGGAGATGCCGTCCGGATGACCGGGCAATTCTGTCCGGCATCCGGCCAAAAATCAACCCCTATTTATACTATACTGGAAGATACATCCAATATGGATGAGGTGGAGATAGCCAGGACTCTGACGAGATCGGACATCGAGGTACTTCCGGACAACGGCTACCTGTGCAACAGGAACAAGGAGCTCTTCAAGGCGATCAGGGACATGAAGCAGCAGAAGATCAGGGCCTTCCAGGAGGCGTCCGCCGCCGGCCGGGTGCCCAAGGATGCCAGCGACGACATCGTCGGCGTCCTGAACACAGATGCGGCCGTGTGCGACGCGCTGATCGGCACGGACTTCGACGACGAGGAGAGCATCGCCAGGGCGGCGGAACTCATCAAGGGCATCATACGCTCCTCCCCCGCACCGGGCCATCAGGCGGAGTACACCGCCACGCTCACCCAGAACGAGGCGTCCATGGAGATCCTCTTCTGCAGGATCGTCCTCGAGCTCCAGAAGAAGCTCAGAGGCTGAACCTCCCTTTCGCGGGCGCTCAGCGCCCCTTGAATATCCAGTGACGGAGTGACATCACTGGATTCTGCTCTGTATTTAAAGA
>CAYUPU010000075.1:4341-5283 GCA_964445265.1 uncultured Methanomassiliicoccales archaeon | reverse complement strand
GGACCCGACGACTACGTCCTGATTGCGACCACCAGGCCCGAGCTGCTCTGCACCTGCCAGGCGGTCGCCGTCCATCCGGACGATGCGGAGAAGGCCCGTCTCGTCGGAAAGGAGCTCGTCACCCCCCTCTTCGGAAGGAGGGTGAAGGTCATCTCGGACCCCAAGGTCCAGATGGAGTACGGGACCGGGTTCGTCATGATATGCACCATCGGGGACAAGGACGACCTCGAATGGGTCATGAAGTACCACTTCCCTCTGGAGAAGGGGATCGACGAGCAGGGCAGGATGACCGAGCTCGCCGGGAGGTACGCCGGCATGAAGGTGCAGGAGGCCCGCGAGGCGTCCATCCGCGACCTCGATGCCGCCGGCATCCTCGTGAAGCAGGAGGACAACCCCCAGCAGGTCTCAATCTGCTGGAGGTGCCATACCCCCATCGAGTACCTCCAGGTGCCCCAGTGGTTCCTCAGGACCCTCGATTTCAGGGAGAGGATACTTGAGAGGGCCGACGAGATCGGCTGGCATCCCGAGTTCATGAAGACCAGGCTGAGGGACTGGACCAACTCCCTGCAGTGGGACTGGGTCCTGAGCAGGCAGAGGGTGTTCGCCACCCCCATACCAGTATGGGAGTGCGAGAAGTGCGGACACGCGGTCTGCGCCACCAAGGAGATGTGCTACTGCGACCCCACGCTGGACGCGCCGCCCGTTGAGAAGTGCCCCAAGTGCGGAGGCAGGCTCATCGGATGCACCGACGTGTTCGACACATGGATGGATTCGTCCGGATCATCCCTGTACAACACGTTCTGGGGGAGGGACGAGGATCTCCACAGGAAACTGTTCCCCATGTCCATGAGGCCCCAGTCCCACTACATCATAAGGACCTGGGCGTTCTACTCGATCCTCCGCGCGGAGCAGATCGAGCAGTCCGTGCCCTGGAAGGACATC
>CAYUPU010000075.1:238-4331 GCA_964445265.1 uncultured Methanomassiliicoccales archaeon | reverse complement strand
GGGTTCATCATGGCCCCCGACGGCACCCCCATGCACTCGTCCATCGGGAACGTCATAGACCCCATACCCATCCTGAAGAAGTACGGCGCCGACGCGCTCAGATACTACGCCGCATCCTGCTCCCTCGGCATCGACCATGCGTTCAGGGAGCCCGACGTGGTCCGCGGAAGGAAGCTCGCCACCAAGGTCTACAACCTCGGACAGTTCGCCGCGAGGTTCGTCGAGGGCGCCCCGAAAGCCGCCCCGGCGGATCTGAGGGCATCCGACAGATGGATCCTCGCCAGGTACTCCGATGCCGTCAGGACCGTGACCGGCTGCTTCGAGGGATACTCCTTCGACAAGGCCATGAAGGAGGTCGAGGGCTTCATCTGGCACGAGTTCGCCGACAACTACGTGGAGATGATCAAGGGCAGGACCGACGATGCCGCGAGGTACACCGTGTACACCGTCCTCCTGGGCAGCATGAAGATGCTGGCCCCGTTCATGCCCCACGTGACCGAGGAGGTCTACCAGTCGCTATTCGCGGATTCGGAGGGCATAAGGAGCATCCACCTGTCCGCATGGCCCGAGCCCATCCTGGAGGATGCCGAGGCCGAGAGGGCGGGAGAGGCGCTCAAGGACGTCGTCGCCGGGATCCGCACCTGGAAGTCCGAGCGGAAGATGCCGCTCAACGCGCCCCTGTCCCTCGTGGAGCTCGTCGGTGCGGACGCGTCCGTCCTGGCGGGAGCCAGACAGGACATCCTCGATGCGACCAAGGCCGCCGAGGTCAGCATCGCCCCCGAGGCGAGGCTCACCGAGGAGGTCGTCGGCGTGAAGCCGGTGCACTCCAAGCTCGGCCCCGCGTTCAAGGCGAGGGCCAAGGCGCTCGTCGCCGCCGTGGCGGCGATGGACCCGAAGGAGGCCGCGGAGAGGCTGTCCGCGGGTCCGCTGACCTTCGAGATCGATGGCGAGACCGTCGAGGCCGGACCCGAGTTCTTCGAGCTCGACAAGAGGCTCATGCTCGACGGCAGGGCTGTCGAGACGCTGCAGATCGGGAACATCCTGGTCCTGATCGAGCAGTGACCCCTGCGCGGCCGCCGCGATCGGCGGCCGCGCCTCAACGGGATCGCATCGTCCTTCCGATCTCCTCCGCACGGTCCAGGACGGACTGGTCGATGCCCGCCTCCGGCGGCATCATCCATGTGATGTGCGTCATCCTGCCCGCAGGCTCGAAGAAGAAGTGCTGAGACATCATGCGCTCCATCTCCTCCGAGAGCGATTCCGCCGCACTGTCGTCGGCGCTCGCGGTGACCACCGTCGCCAGGCTCTTCCCCTTGGGCAGTATGGTGGACGCGTTGACATCCAGATAGCAGTACAGCCTGTCCCTGAATATCCCGAACAGCCCGTTCTGCAGATTGAAGTTCACGGATGTCACCTGGATCAGGCCCTCCGCATCCCTCAGAGACTCTATCACCGGAGTCAATCCATCGTCGATCGCGCAGCGGCCGCCGTTGTGCTTGCACACCTCGCAGTTCTGGCAATCGCGGATCCATCCGAGATCGTTCAGACGGACGATCCGGACCTCCTTCCCCGCCGAGCGGGCGCCCTCAGCTATGCTCTCGGCTATCGTATCGCCGAACCCGCCCTTGCGAGGGCTGGAGACCACGGCTATCAGAGTCATGCATCATCGTAGCGGCATGTGCTACATGAACCGTCGCAATAGCGGAGAACACCTCTCGAGGATCGAAGGACCCTGATGCAAATGAGCGAAAATAAAAATCTATCCTATCCAGGATAATATATCGATATTCTGACGTTTTACTATTTCAATCAATCTGTACTCGAAGGAACAGCATGCTCGGCGCGAAAATGAGCGAAAATACAATATGCGATCGAAGACTATCGAACATCTCAAGCCCAGAACGGAACATACCTCCGGTCGCGCTTACTTGGTCCGTCCACCACGATCTTGATCAGACCTTCATCGCAAGTCCATGTGAGAAGCCTGGATATCGAAGAGGTCGAATCCGGATCCAATCCGAACCTTTCACGCAATGTGCGATTGGTCACGGCATATCCGAGCTCATGCATCCTGCATGCATGCAGATATGCCGCCCATACCCTGTCTTCACGGCTCATATCCGAAAAAGGCACACGATCGCGAAGAACGACCTTGGTGAACGCATCCTCTGTTATGAGATCTGGAGCCGGAAGATACAGGGCTTCGCATGAAGCCACGATCCTATCCCATCCGGATCCTATGGATTCACACATTCCCATGGCACGCATCATCATGGCCAAATGCCTGTTCCGTGTCTCCGGAATCCAATCCACTACCCTGAGACGATCCACCATCATCTTGCCGGGGTTGGTTACCTCCATCCGTCCATCGAATATCTCTATCAATATAGGACGCCGAAGGTCGGTCAGATCCTGATGCATAAGCGCGTTGACGATCACCTCACGAACAGCATCCGGCGGATATGCGCGGATAGAGGTCATTATACCGTCTATGATACGCTCTTTGGAAGGCAGCAACAGAGATACGTAGTTCATCAATTCGTCGAACTGAACGGCATAGCCCTTCTTGCATTCGAATTGACGTTGTATATCTGCCCTTCCGGATCCATCGTACTTCACAATCCGGACAGTCTTGTTCAGAAGGAGCTCGTACTCTGTGAGATCCCGAGCAAACAGCAGGGCTCCGAAGAGCGATATCGAATACATCCCATCGGATTGAGACTGGACCACCTTGTCCTTCATCAGAAGATCCAAAGCCGCAGCATTGTCCGTTGGACGCGCCCTGCCCGTTCTCCGAACCAGCGCATCCAAATCCAATTTGGATAGGACTTGGTCTGGATTGAGATCTGTAGCAATTGGAATCATCTCATGATTACGCGTATCTAGAAGAGTCCAAAGCCGCTTTTGAACCTCAGGCATCTTTAGTATAGGTTTAGTGTGGCTACCTTCACGAAAATATGCATTGTTCTGGAATGTTGCTGCATAAAATGCCGGTGGATAAACTGCGAGGATAACCACATGCTTTCCATCAACAGTCATATCTCTAAACACAAACTCCA
Organism: uncultured Methanomassiliicoccales archaeon; assembly: GCA_964445265.1. GTDB lineage: Archaea > Thermoplasmatota > Thermoplasmata > Methanomassiliicoccales > Methanomethylophilaceae > Methanoprimaticola. The sequence continues at coordinate 1,272 of CAYUPU010000075.1, read as the reverse complement.
CGTTCTCTAGAGATCCTGAAAGCCAATTTATCAGGTCCTCATTCCCTTTCTTCGTAAGGTATGGGTAGAAGCTAGTGCCTACAATTTCATGGGTGGCGTCATCCACTCCCCAAACCATGAATGCACCATCTTCTCCTTCCAGAAGGGCCGAATTAGACAGCGCGCTTATACTCTCACCAATGAGTTCCGGACGTTGATTATCCCTCTTGAACTCGAGACACGGGCCTTCGCTCCTGGCGACCAGCATCCTGATGAGATTGAGATAATCCATAGACTCCACATCGTCATCCGTGACTTAATGATATGGCCCATAATACATACGATGCAAATGAACGAAAATACAAATCTATCCTATCCAGGATAATATATCGATATTCTGATGTTTTACTATTTAAATAAATCTGTACTCGAAGGAACAGCATGCTCGGCGCGAAAATGAGCGAAAATACGATATGTAATGATTTGTCGGAAAGCATCCGCCGGGAGGGCCCGGCGGAGGGTTTGCATCGAGAGACCTCAGTCCCTCGCCTTGGCCACGGCGGCGTCGATGTAGCCCTGCCAGACGGCCTCGAGGTCGTCCCTCTGCATGGTGTCCATGACGTACTGGGCGAACTCGTCCCCGGTGGCTCCGGTGTCCCTGCCGGTCATGACCAGCCTCTTCTCGAACTGGCAGCAGACATCGAGGGCCATGTTGAGCCTCCTGGCCTTCTCCTTCTCGTCTATGTGCTCCATCATCATGGCGACGGCCTTGATCATGCTGCAGGGGTCGGCGTACTGGGCGCGGCCCTCCTGGACCATCCTGGGCGCGGAGCCGTGGATGGCCTCGAACATGGCGTAGCGCTTCCCGATGTTGGCGGATCCCGCGGTGCCGACGCCTCCCTGGATCTGTGCGGCCTCGTCTGTGATGATGTCCCCGTACAGATTGGGGAGGACGAACACCTTGAACTGGGATCTGCGGGCGGGATCTATGAGCTTCGCGGTGGTGATGTCGATGAACCACACGTCGTGCTTGACCTCGGGGTACTCCTTGCCGA
>CAYUPU010000075.1:0-222 GCA_964445265.1 uncultured Methanomassiliicoccales archaeon | reverse complement strand
GGCCAGATCCACGAAGAGCCCGTCGGTCGTCTTGATGATGTTGGCCTTGACGATGATGGACACGTAGTTCTTGCCGGACTTCCTGGCGGCCTCGAATCCCGCGCGGATGATCCTCTCGGTCCCCTGACGGGTCGCGACGCAGTAGTCCATGGCCAGATCGGGGGTGATGAAGAACCCGTCGGAGCCCAGTGCGTAGGACCCCTCGGTGTTCTCCCTGTAGAA
>CAYUPU010000074.1:0-5542 GCA_964445265.1 uncultured Methanomassiliicoccales archaeon | reverse complement strand
GGACCCCCGATTCCGGCGTTCCCCTAGCCTCCAAGGGCTCACTGGATTCACAAGCCCCGGGGGCCCGGCGCCCCCATTCCTTATACATCCCATCCCTTCGCTCCGTCATGGATATGGAGCTCGTGCGCCGCGTGAGGGACAGGAAGCTGTCCGAGATCGCGGATCTGGCGCATCGCGCGCTCGGCGATCCGGAGGACGCCGACCGCTGCATCGATCTGATCGTGGCCCTTGCGGACGACATCGACGCCTGCGGCATAATAGAGGAGACCGGAGGGGAGGCCGTCATAGAACTGGATCCCGTGGATTCCCCGGAGTACAGGAGGTCGCTGTCCCCGGACGCTCTGGCGGACGAGGAGGAGTTCGACGCCGTCAGGACGGCTCCGCAGGAGCAGGATGACGGGGATGCGGTATCCGCCCTCAAAGGGGAGCTGAGGCTCTGCCGCGAGAGGATCGACATCCTCTCGCAGCAGCTCGACAGCGCAAGGGGCGAGACCGCCTCCGTCGAGGAGATGCTTGAGGAGGTCCGGAAGGAGGCGTCCGCGCTGGACAGGCGCAATGCGGAGCTCCGGTCGGAGATCGCGGGGCTCCGCGCCCAGGCGTCCGCACGCCCCATGGGCGGGGACGCTCCCGATGCGTTGGAAGGCATCCAGAGGACCTCCTCCGGCGGAGAGGGCGCGTATCTGAGCGATTCCGCGCTCGGGAGCCTCCGCGGCGCCAGGGACATGAAGTCCGCCAAGATCGCGCAGCTGGCGGATCTTGCCGCATCCGGCGGCATCGACCGTGAGGCCGCCGACGGGATAGCCGAGTTCCTGAAGGTGGATGTGGCGGTATGCGACGCCATCCTGGGGATCGACTTCAGGAGCCATGACAGCGTGGTCGCCGGGTTCAGGAAGGTCGTGGGGATCCTGAAGGATTCCGAAGAGCCTCGGTTCCAGGAGGTCTACGGGAATCTGCTGACTCCGGACGAGTCCGTGGCCGAGTTCGGATACATGCAGGTGCTCAACAGCGTCCAGGGCATGATGATGTATCTGAAGGACGAGATCGGCATGTGAATGCGGGGCGCAGGGGATACGGCCGGAAATATTGCGATTCCGGTCGTATTGCCCTGTGTCCTATAGAATATAATATTTATTAAGGTGGTTACGTTATCAAATTAATTAATCATGTACTGTTGCATCGAGGCTCTGACTCGTCATCTGGTGCTATATTAATTAAGTCGATACCTTTATCAGATTAATTAAATTCGAAGTAATGGTAAAACAGTGAAAATCAAGGGCAGATCGGGACTTTTTCGATGGAAAACAGGAACATGATGGAAAATGTGGGATTTTCGGGATAATCTTGATTTTTCATCGTTTTTCAGGCACTCTCCTGTCAAAGACGGCCTCCCGAATATGTACTTGATTTGGGCCTTTCGGCATCGTTAACCCCACCCTTTTCATCAATTTCCAGCGTTCCTTTGCAATTCTTCCGAATCCCTCGTTTTCTACCATTCTCGATGGAGTGCGGTTCGGTCTGCATCATATCCGGACCCATCTTGTTTTAGTATCCTCCGCCTCATCAGTAGCGATCCCTTTGGATGTATGACGAGATTGGCTCTTGTCACTCGATATTTCCGCTATACATCCTGTTCCCATATAATATAGATAATAATAATTTTGATAAAGATATCAACTTGATTTATATTGCATACTCGGAACCTCATCTAATTTGTGATTCCCTGATATTATTTATCACAATTAATAAAATAGATTAAGTTATCATCTAAATTAATTCTATTATATATTATCCAGTCTTTTACTTTGGCGCTTCTACAGCGTGATCTAGGCACGTCCCGTTTCTGAGAAGCCATATGGTCCACTATGTCCGTGCTGTTCCGATTGCCGGATTCCGTTGATCGAGATGCAGATCGCTCTATAGTACGGCTATCAAAGTCGACGCAGAATGTCACTGTGGCCGGTGATGCCGATTCAGGTCGTGTTCCTGACTGTAGAGCCTATTTGCCATCTCCGGCCATGGATGATGAAGATGCGTATGCAGATGGAAGACTCGAATGTCACGTTGTATAACGGATCTGGATGAGCAGGGTCACAGTTCCGGCGGGACGCGACTCGTTGGAATTGTAGGGGCACAGCATGAAGAGTATGCTAACCCTCGAGACGGTGGTTGTAAGGATCAGTCCCATACACTCGGTATTGAGCTTCGGTTCGAAGTTGCAGTTCGGAATCCTGCTCGATACGGTTTTCCGATCACAGAGCTACAGCAAGTATGCTTGCCGGATGCTTACCTCCGATCCAGATGTGCATAATCGTGAAATGTACTTGTATGACATCTCTGGCCTAGTTGATGACATTCAATCATTCAGATACCATGGTGTTGGTGGAATACCTAGCGGAGTTTGATATGATGGACAAACCCGAGAACTTCGAACCAGCATATACACTGGAGGAATGCGAAACACTCGCACGCTACCCTAGACACCTCATCGACGAAGGGGATAGGGTCGAATGGGTAGAGGCCCCCGGTTTCGCGCGGAGAATACATCTTCGTACTCGACGGCAAGCGCTTCTTCAATCTCTTCCACGATTTCCCCTGGGCGCTGACCGATGAGGAGCGCGGGATATTCATCGAAGACCTGCCGCATTGGGCGGAGTTATTCAAGGACCGGCTGTGAACCGCGACTGCTCCGAGAACGGTCTCACCGCGGCCCAGGGCATCGCGGACATGACCATCACGGCTTCCGACGGTTCCGGCATCATCCCGTGGTACGATTCCGTCTACATATCCGATGGTTTCTAAATGGGTGCAGGTTGTGATCGGATCTTCGATCCATGGAATGTTCGAGCTCATTGAATCGTCTCATGAGCGGTAGCGGAAATCCTTCTTTACTCGGATATTCACTCAGTATGGTCCGATCCGCATCGCAGCAAAGGAGCGCATTAGATGCCAGCACGAGGTTGAAATGCTGAATGCTCCCGCTCCGATGATATTACGATGACGCATGGTTTGTACGGGTCGGAGGTCTTCCATCGGGTGTTCGTTCTTTGATTTTTATCAGCATTACTAGTTAATGTAGAAACTTAACCAGATTGATTAATATCATAATATTGGCAGTATTGATTGTTCAAAATATTCATTCGATAGATTATCGATATAAATAAAGCTGATATCTATATTTAATTTATTTTTAAATTATTGTATATATGCAATAATAACTCTGGTATCCGGGCGGACCATCAGGACCGCATCGGATACTGGATGGGTGCTGGCGCCCTATCGGCGCGTCTGCGTACATTTTAATTAGGACGTTCTGTTGGGCAACCGATTACCATGAGCAACGTCTGTCCGTTGGACTACCGCTACGGCCGCAAGGAGATGGAGGCCGTCTTCAGCGAGGACAGCCGCATCGCGAACGAGATGCTCGTCGAGGCAGCCCTTGCCAGGGCCCACGCCGCCCTGGGCGACATCCCTCAATCCGCTGCGGACGAGATTACACGCGTCGCCAGTCTGGATATCGTCAGTGTCGACAGGATCAAGGAGATCGAGAAGGAGACGCGCCACGACCTCATGGCCATGGTCAAGGCCATGACCGAGAAGTGCGAGGGAGATGCAGGGAAGTACGTTCATCTGGGCGCCACGTCCAACGATATCGTGGACACCGCCACGGCCCTCCAGCTGAAAGCGGCCATGGAGCTCATCCTCCAGGATGTGGACGAGCTGATCATGACCTTCGCCAGGCTCGCGAAGAGGGAGAGGGACACGCTCGAGATCGGCAGGACGCACGCGCAGTTCGCCATCCCTATCACATACGGGTTCAAGGTCGCGGGCTACATAGCGGAGATGATCCGCCACCGCGCCAGGATAATCGAGGCCATGCCCCGCGTGTGCTGTGGCAAGATGGCCGGGGCCGTCGGCACCGGTGCCGCGCTCGGGGACCGCTTCTTCGAGATCCAGCGCATGGTCATGGCCGACCTGGAGCTCACATACGAGCCCGCCGCAACGCAGGTCGTCGGTCGCGACAGATATACCGAGGCCATCTGCATAATGGCGAACATTGCTGCATCCCTGGAGAGGTACTGCACCGAGGTCAGGAACCTCCAGAGGTCCGAGGTCGCCGAGGCCGCCGAGTTCTTCGACGTCACGAAGCAAGTGGGCAGCTCCACGATGGCGCAGAAGAGGAACCCGATGAACTCTGAGAACGTGTGCGGACTCGCCCGTGTCGTCCGCGGATTCGTCACTCCCGCTTTCGAGAGTCAGATTCTCTGGCACGAGAGGGACCTGTGCAACTCGTCAACCGAGAGGTTCACCCTGCCTCACGTGTTCGTTCTGACGGACTACATCCTCACCAAGACCAATTGGATCTACGACGGCCTCGAGATCCGCCGGGACAGGATGCTGGCCAACATCGAGTCCGCCAAGGGTCTGGTCATGGCCGAGCCTCTGATGATGAAGCTCACGGAGAAGGGAATCGGCAGGCAGGACGCCCACGAGATCATCAGGAGGTCCGCCATGATCGCCGAGGACAACGACGAGCATCTTAGGGACGTCCTTCTCAGGAACGAGGACCTGAAGGGGATTCTCACCCCCGACGAGATCGTAGCCACCATGGATCCCGCCAACTACGTGGGCGGCGCCAGGGAGATCGTCGACAAGATGGTCGATGCGGCCGAGAACGTCGTCGGCAGAAAGGTGGAGTGATGGACGCAAGGCAGAAGCAGGGGCTGGTCATCGGCCTCGCGGTCGGGATATTCCTGTTCCTGTTCTTCTGGTACACGTCCGGAGGGGCGCTGATCTCTGTGATCCTCATCCCTGTGGGCGCGGTAATGGGACTCGCCCCCCAGCTCCTCAAGCCCCTTCCTGAGGACGATGAGGACGCGGAGTACATACCCCGCAGGAAGAGGCGCCGAGGTCCGCTCCGACGCGGGCGGTATCGGACGGCCGCGCGCATCCGCGACACGGCCGTCCTCCTTCATTTCTTCACGGCCGGGTATGCCCGGCCGGAGCATCCTCAGCAGACCTTCTTCCCGGCCTCGGGACCGGGAGCGACGGTGTATATCGCGCAGATGTCCATCTTCAGGAGGTGCTTCGCAGGGGCGGACTCCATCCTGGAGTGCGCGATCGTGACGGCCTTCTCGTAGTCGGCTCCGGAGTCGATGCATTCCATCTTCCCCTTGACCTGCCAGCATCCGTCCTTGAAGTCGCGGGACCAGAGGTAGAACGATGCCACGGGGTTCTCCTCGATGTTCCTGAGCGTCTTGCACATGAAGTTGTCTATGATCCATATCTTCCCGTCCTCTCCGGGGAAGATCATCCCGACGGGGACGACATTGGGGACGCCCTTCTTGGACGCGGTGGCCAGAGGGACGATGCCCTGGGCCTTCAGACACTCCTTCATCTCGTTGGTCAGCTCGATTGCCATTTTGCTCACCTGGGGATGCATCGGGTCGTGTGTATATAAGGAGGTCCGAGCTGCCCGGGATTACATCCAGTTGAATATCCAGTGACGGAGTGACATCACTGGATTCTGCTCTGTATTTAAAGA
>CAYUPU010000073.1:4147-5940 GCA_964445265.1 uncultured Methanomassiliicoccales archaeon | reverse complement strand
GGACCCCCGATTCCGGCGTTCCCCTAGCCTCCAAGGGCTCACTGGATTCACAACTCCTGGGCCTTCCTGATGATGGGCATCAACATCTATGCGTCGTCCCTGTTCACGGCATTGTCCAACGGTCCGGTATCCGCGATCATAGCGGGCATCCGCGGCATCGTGGTCCTGGCGCCGATGATATTCCTGCTGCCCGCGCTGTTTGGAATAGGGGCCATATGGTACGCCGTGGTGGTCACCGAGGCTGTCACGCTAGCGATATCCGTGGCGTTCATGGTCAGGCTGGGACCCTCATATGGATTCCTCAGCCCCTCCCTCGGTGCTGCGCATACCGACCTGTCATGATGGGCTGGCTAATCATCAGGACACGGGCGATTGTCCCGTTACTGCACCGTGCATGCACGGCCGGACGCATAGTGCGGAGCATCGATGGATCTAACAATTATATTTATATAGAAGTTCTAACATAAACGTTCTTCAGAAGTCCGACGTATTCGGATTATTCGGAGGAACAAATATGGGAATGGGCAACACACCCGTCATCATCCTCAGGGAAGGAACCAAGAGAGACAAGGGCAAAGACGCTCAGTTCAACAACATCGCGGCGGCCACCGCCATCGCCGATGCAGTAAGGAGCAGCCTCGGGCCCCGCGGTATGGACAAGATGCTCGTCGACACCGTCGGGGATGTCGTCATCACCAACGACGGTGTGACCATCCTGAAGGAGATGGACGTCCAGCACCCTGCCGCCAAGATGCTCGTCGAGGTCGCCAAGACCCAGGATGCCGAAGTCGGGGACGGAACCACCACCAGCGTCATCCTGTCCGGGGAGTTCCTGAAGAAGGCCCGCGACCTCATCGACGCCAACGTCCACCCCACCATCATCGCCAAAGGCTACAGGATGGCCGACGAGAAGGCCCAGGAGGTCCTCAAGGATGCCGCCATGAAGGTCGCCATCGATGACACCGAGACCCTCAAGCTCATCGCTCAGACCGCAATGATCTCCAAGCAGGTCAACAACTGCAAGGAGCAGTTCTCCGATATCGTCGTCGACGCCGTCAGGACCGTCGTCGACAAGGGCGAGGACGGCAAGTACAATGTCGACCTGAAGAACATCCAGACGGTCAAGAAGGAGGGTGCCAGCATGGAGAACTCCTATCTCGTCAAGGGTCTCATCATCGACAAGGAGCCCGTCCTGCCCAGCATGCCGAAGAAGATCGAGAACGCGAAGATCGCGCTCATCGACGCTCCGTTCGAGGTCAAGAAGACCGAGATCGACGCCAAGATCCAGATCACCGACCCCAACATGCTCTCCAAGTTCGTCGAGGAGGAGCAGAACATGCTCAAGTCCATGGTCGACGCCGTCAAGGCGGTCGGTGCCAACGTCGTCTTCTGCCAGAAAGGGATCGACGATGTCGCGCAGCACATGCTCTCCAAGGCCGGCATCTATGCCTGCAGGCGTGTGAAGAAGTCCGACATGGAGAGGCTCGCCAGGTCCACCGGCGCCGCTGTCGTCAACAAGATCGTCGAGCTCGCGCCCTCGGATCTCGGATCCGCAGCCGTCGTCGAGCTGAAGAAGATCGAGGACGAGGAGATGACCTTCATCACCGGCGTCACCGAGCCCAGGACCGTGTCCATCCTCGTCAGGGGAGGCACCAAGCACGTCGCTGATGAGGTCGAGAGGTCCCTTGTGGATGCCTGGTCCGTCGTCAAGGTTGCCATCGAGGACGGCATGATGGTCACAGGAGGCGGATCCACCGCCATGGAGATCGCCATGCAGCTCCGCGACTACGCCG
>CAYUPU010000073.1:0-4137 GCA_964445265.1 uncultured Methanomassiliicoccales archaeon | reverse complement strand
GATCGCCATCGAGGCCTATGCCTCTGCCCTGGAGAGCATCCCCAGGACTCTGGCTGAGAACGCCGGCCTGGATCCGATTAACGTCCTCATCGAGATGAGGAAGCAGCACAAGACCGGCAGCAAGTACGCTGGCCTCAACCCCTATTCGGGCAAGGTCGAGGACATGAAGGCCCTCAACGTCATCGAGCCCTACAGGATCGGCAAGCAGGCCCTCAACTCCGCTACCGATGCGGCCGTCATGATCCTCAGGATCGACGATGTCATCGCCGCGAAGTCCAGTCCCGTACCCCAGGCCGGCGACGGAATGCCGCCCGGAATGGACGAGTGAAATCCGAAACGATAGATGAAAACCGAGGGGCTCCGGCCCCTCATTACCCGTTGTACAGCACTAGAAGGTGAGATCGATGAGCGGAAGGAAGGACAAGGCTGAGGCCAAGGGCGAAGCGCCCGAGGAGCCCGTCAAGGAGCAGGGCGCGGAGCCGGTGGACGAGCTGGCGGATGCGAAGGCTCTGGCGGACAAGTACCTGGATATGGCGCGCCGTCTGCAGGCCGACTTCGACAACTACCGCAAGAGGGCCGAGCGCGACAAGGAGGAGTACAAGTCGTACGCCTGCGCGTCGATCGTCAAGGACCTCCTTCCGATAGTCGACGACCTGGATCGGGCGCTGGCGAGCTCCACAGAGGACTCCGTCCTCGTGCAGGGCGTCAGAGGAGTCAGGGCGAATCTGGCGAAGGTGCTGGAGGCCAACGGCCTGAAGGAGATGCCGATGGACGGAGGGTTCGACCCCAACTACCATGAGGCTCTGTGCATGGTCGACGGCGAGGAGGACGGGAAGATCGCCGAGGTGTACCAGAAGGGCTACACCCTGAACGGGAAGGTCGTCAGGTACGCCAAGGTGAAGGTGACAAGGAAGGCAGAGGCGCCGGAGCAGGAGGCGCCCGCCGCTGAAAAGGATCAGAACAAGGAGTGATACATATGTCAAGGATAATCGGAATCGATCTGGGAACAAGCAACTCCGCCGCCTCCGTCATGGAGGGCGGCAGGCCGACAATGATCCCCAGCGCTGAGGGGACCAGCGTCGGAGGGAAGTCCTTCCCTTCGTACGTCGCGTTCACCAAGGACGGGCAGCTCCTGGTCGGAGAGCCGGCCAGAAGGCAGGCGGTCACCAACCCCGACGGGACCATCAAGAACGTCAAGAGGAAGATGGGGACCAACGAGAAGGTCACCGCGCTGGGCAAGGAGTACACTCCCCAGCAGATCTCCGCCTTCATCCTCCAGAAGATCAAGAAGGATGCGGAGTCCTACCTGGGGGAGACGATCGACAAGGCCGTCATCACCGTGCCCGCATACTTCAACGACAACCAGAGGCAGGCCACGAAGGATGCCGGCGCCATCGCCGGACTGGATGTCGTGCGCATCATCAACGAGCCCACGGCTGCGGCGCTCGCCTATGGTCTGGACAAGTCCGATGTAGAGCAGAAGATCATGGTCTTCGATCTCGGCGGCGGAACCCTCGATGTGACCGTCATGGACTTCAGCGACGGCGTGTTCGAGGTCCTGTCCACATCCGGAGACACCAAGCTGGGCGGCTCGGACATGGACGAGGCGGTCACAAACTACGTGATCGGGCAGTTCAGGAACGAGACCGGCATAGACCTCTCCAATGACAACATGGCGTTCTGGAGGGTCCGCGAGGCGTGCGAGAAGGCCAAGATCGAGCTGTCGACCACGATGCAGACCGAGATCAACCTCCCGTTCATCGCAGCGGACGCGTCCGGACCGTAGCATCTGACCCTGACGCTCACCCGCGCCAAGCTCGAGGAGCTCGTCGAGCCCATCGTCAGCCGCTGCAGGGGCCCCATCGAGCAGGCCATGTCCGACGCCAAGCTGAACGCGGACAAGATCGACAAGATCATCATGGTCGGCGGCCCGACGAGGATGCCCATCGTGCAGAACTTCGTCGAGTCCATCGTCGGACCGAAGATCCAGCGCGGGGTCGATCCCATGGAGTGCGTCTCGATGGGAGCAGCCATCCAGGGCGCCGTCCTGTCCGGGGAGGTCAAGGACGTCCTCCTGCTCGATGTCACGCCCCTGAGCCTCGGTATCGAGACCCTCGGCGGAGTCGCCACCAAGCTGATCGAGAGGAACACCACGATCCCGACGAAGAAGTCGCAGGTGTTCTCCACCGCCGCGGACAACCAGCCCTCAGTCGAGATCAACGTCGTTCAGGGCGAGAGGCCCATGGCCGCGGACAACACGTCCCTGGGCAAATTCATCCTGGACGGCATACCCCCCGCTCGCCGCGGAGTGCCTCAGATCGAGGTGACGTTCGATATCGATGCCAACGGCATCATCAATGTGAGCGCCAAGGACCTGGGGACCGGCAAGGAGCAGAAGATCACCATCGCCTCTTCGAACAAGCTGTCCAAGGAGGAGATCGACGAGCTGGTCAAGCAGGCGGAGAAGTTCTCCGAGGCAGACAAGAAGAAGATGGAGCTCGTGGAGCTGCACAACCAGGCTGAGACCACCGTCTACAGCGTGCGCAAGTCCTTGGAGGAGCTCGGGGAGAAGGTCACACAGACCGAGAGAGCCCAGATCGAGCAGGCGGTCGCCGACCTTGAGGCCGCCAACAAGGGCGACAGCGCGGATGAGATCAAGGCCAAGATGGACGCTCTCATGAAGGCCATGGAGCCCATCAGCCAGAGGATATACCAGGAAGCCCAGCAGTCCCAGGCGGGACAGCAGGCCGGCGGATCCCAGGCCGGGTCCCAGCAGCAGTCCCAGGACAAGAAGTCCGACGACGGCTACGTGGATGCCGACTACAAGATCGTGGACGACGAGTGAAGGGGCGGAGCGAGATGCCGAGGGACTACTACGAGGTCCTGGGGGTGGAGAAGACCGCCACCCAGGACGAGATCAAGAAGGCTTACCGCACTCTTGCCAAGAAGTACCACCCCGACGTCTCCACCGAGCCCAAGGACGTCGCCGAGGCGAAGTTCAAGGAGATCTCCGAGGCCTATGAGATACTGTCGGATGCCGAGAAGAGGAAGCTCTACGACCAGTACGGCCACGAGGGTGTGAAGAGCACTTTCGGACAGGGCGGGTTCGACTGGAGCGACTTCACGAGGGCCGACGATATCTCCGACATCTTCGGGGATCTGTTCGGCGGGATATTCGGGGGCGGTCGCCGCTCCCGGTCCCGCAATGCTCCCCAGCAGGGCGATTCGCTGCGCTACGACCTGGAGGTCACCCTCCAGGATGTGCTCAACGGGAAGAAGGTCAACCTGGACATCCCCCACTTCGTGCTGTGCACATCGTGCAACGGCACGGGCGGAAAGGGCGGGAACGTCACGACCTGCAAGACCTGCGGCGGACAGGGCCAGGTCCAGAGAGTGGCCAGGGGCCCTTTCGGCAATATGGTCACGGTATCGGACTGCCCGGACTGCCGCGGCAGGGGGACGACGTTCGAGGAGCGCTGCCCGGCGTGCCGCGGCACGGGGCAGGTGACGCAGGATGCCAAGATATCCCTCAACATCCCCAAGGGTGTCGAGGAGGGTATGAGGCTCAAGGTGTCGGGGCAGGGCAATGCGGGCGTCAACGGCGGACCCGCCGGGGACCTCTACGTGTTCATGCACGTGAAGCAGGACAGCACGTTCGAGCGCGACGGATCCAACCTCTGGACCCGCGTGACGACGTCGTATCCCAAGCTGGTGCTGGGCGGAGAGGAGACAGTCAGGACCCTCGAAGGCGACACGGTCGCGCTGAGGATACCGTCCGGTACGGATGTCGGCACGGTTCTGCGCATCGCCGGCAAGGGTCTTCCCAGGCTGAACACGTCGTCGAGGGGCGACCTGCTGGTCCGCGTCTCCATGGATGTGCCAAAGAGGACCACCGCGGAGGAGAAGGAGCTCCTGATGAAACTCGATTCGGCCGCGGGATCCAGGGCGTCCAAGGCCAAGCCCTCGTCCAAGGCCAAAGGGCTTGGCAAGAAGATCAAGGATCTCAAGGACGACATCAAGGACAATCTCTGAGTTCCCAAACACGGATCCGGCATGTCCGGATCCGTTCTTCCGTACTTTTCTGTATGTGTTAAGTCACCAGTGAGTTGATGCGATAGATATCACGATCGAACATCA
>CAYUPU010000072.1:0-6138 GCA_964445265.1 uncultured Methanomassiliicoccales archaeon | reverse complement strand
GAAGCCCGTCAGGATCACCAGGATACATGTCGAGGAGGACCCCGGGAAGACCAAGAGGGTCGGGGACCTGTCCTCGCTCGTCGACTACAACCGCTCCGGGATCCCGCTGGCGGAGATCGTGACGGAACCGGACCTGAAGACCCCCGCAGAGGCGAGGGAGTTCCTGAAGCAGCTCATCGAGGACATCAGGCACGTCATCGACCTGCCCGGGGACGGCGAGAGGAGCATCAGATGCGACTGCAACATCTCCGTCGGCAAGGAGAGGTGCGAGGTCAAGAACGTCACCGGCCTCAGGAACGTGGAGCGCGCGCTCACATTCGAGGTCGTCAGACAGACGAAGATCCTCAAGGCCGGAGGCAGGATAGAGAGGGAGACCCGCAGGTTCGACGAGGAGCGCGGCGTCACCATATCCGTCAGGAAGAAGGAGTTCGAAGCCGACTACGGGTACATCGACGAGCCCGACCTGGGCGTGTACCACATAAAGGGCCTGGCGGACTCCGTGGCCATCAAGGAGAGTCCTCAGAAGATGGCGCTCAGGATGGCGTCGCAGTACGGCATGGAGCCGAGGATGGCCAAGCAGCTGGTCTCCACATCCGTCGGGCTGGCGGGACTGTTCGAGACGGTGGCCGGGGCCTACGGCAAGGATGCGGCCGTCAAATGGGTCGTAGGGCCCGTCAGCGCATCCTGGAAGACCATGGAGGCCGCCGGAAGGACCGCGGACGAGGTCCCCGGGATCATAGGCAGGTTCGTCTCCGGCGGGATCACGGATGCCGAGTGCGCCGCGGAGATCAAGGCCGCCATGACGGGCCAGAACGCCGAGAGATCCGCCGCGGCCAGCGAGGATCTCGACAGGATCGTGTCGGAATGCCTGGACGAGACCCCCGGCGTGGTCGACGACTACAGGCGGAACGAGAAGGCCGCCAACCGCATCATCGGCATGGTGATGAAGAGATCGGGCGGGGCGTACCCGTCGTCCGATGTCCTGGAAGCAGTCAGGCGCGGCATAGAGTCCAGGATGTGAACCCTTCCGGGAGGTGCGCCTCCCGGACATCCCCGTCGGGCGCCCAGCGTCCTGACCCTGCTGTACCCGAGACGCTTCAGGCACGCCCACAGGACGGTGTAGATCGCCGATGCGGCCACCATTATGACACCGAGCCCCAGGACGTAGTCGTCGAACATCGTGGAGCACACCATCCCGAACACTCCTGTGACGAACATCATGAAATTGATCAGCGCGGACACCAGGCCGTTGTCGCCGTCGCGGGATCCCAGGACGAGGGCCATGCCGAACGGGCGGATCGCCGTGGTGACGACGATGCACGGCAGGAAGGCGATGAGGAACTCGTATTTTCCCGCATCCCCGAAGGAGAACATCAGCACCGCGGATAGCAGCATGATCGCCAGATACATGCCGAGGGAGCGGACATTGCCCATCCTGGCACCTATCCGGTTCACGGGGATCATGAGCACCGTCCCTCCTATCAGGGCCGCCGCCAGGAACAGGGAGTACTGCATCGAGGAGACACCGAAGTAGCCCTCGTAGATGTACGAGGATACGGAGAGGTACGCCATGAAGCAGCCGTTGAACACGGTCATCATCAGCAGGAAGACCGCGAACGCACGGTCCCCCAGGATCGCGGCGGTCTCGCGGAAGTTGCCGCGCACGGATGCGCCCTCGCGCTCGTCATCGGGAACCGTCTCCGTCAGCAGCAGCGATATGGCCAGACAAACGAATCCGAGCAGGGTCGGAACCACCAGAGTCATCCTCCAATCGGAGACGCTGATCACCCACGACCCCAGTATGGGCGCCACTATGGGCGCGATCACCCCGAGGACGGCGCTGATGTTCAGCACATGCTTCATGGTCGGGCCTTCGAAACAGTCCTTGATGAGAGCGGTGGATACCGTCATGCAGGCGCCGGCGCCTATCCCCTGGAGGACGCGGAACGCTATCAGGATATAGACGTCCTGGGCCTGGCTGCCCAGCAGGCTGGCCGCGATGTACTCGATCAGCGCGAACACGAGAACGGGGCGCCTGCCGACCTTGTCGGTTATCGGACCGAAGACCAGTATGGAGACCGCCAAAGACAGCATGAACCCGTACAGGACCATGTTCATGACCGATGCGCCGGCTCCCAGCTCCTCGCCCATGTTGGGGAGATCGGACAGGAACATGTCCGTAGTGAACGGCGGGAAGAAGCACAGCATCATGATGAGCGCGATGACGGACCCGCTTCCGAGATGCTTCTGCCCCTCTATGCGCATGATGTGCCGAAACGAACGAACTATTTAAACTAGATAACAGACGGAAACCGGGGCCGATACGGTTGTATCATAGTTGGACCATGCATCCATCATGCCGTCGTACGACTCGATCCTGCTTGTCGCCCACGGGTCGCCTTCGGGCAGCAACGACCCGATCGAATACCACGCTTCCCGGCTCCGGGACCTGACCGGGGTGCCGGTGAGATGCGCGTACCGCAGATACTCGATGGAGAGGGTGCGTCCCGCCATGGAGGAGCTGGCGGACAGCGGATGCAGGGATGTCGCCGTCGTCCCCGTCTTCCTGTCGGACAACATGTACACCCGCTCCATCCCGAGAGCGATGGGGCTGAAGAGCGAGGACAGGGAGGGCATCTACACGCACGGAAGCGCCCGCGTTCGCTACAGGATCGTTCCGGCGCTGGGCGAGGACCCGGCTTCGGCCGAGGCCGTCGCGGACATGGCCGCATCCCACATAGGCTGCGGGACCGTCCTGGTCGCCAAGCATCCGGGAACGGTTCCGGAGATGGAGATAGAGAAGCGCAGCATGGAGCTCATCGCCGCCAAAGGGATCCCCGTCGCGTGGTGCAACGACCCCTCCGACCCCCGGGCCGGCAAGGCGGCCATGGACTCGCTCGGGTGCGGAAAGGCGGTGTTCATCCCGATATCCATCGGGAGGGGCGTCCGCTACGAGCTGGAAGGCGCGCAGATGCTACCTCCGTTCGGAAGCGGACCCTGGATCCCTGGAATCGTGAAGAGGATCCTCGACAGGGAGCTGGACTGAACGGCATGGAAGGAGATGGAAGAGATGGATACGATTCTGATAATCGGACACGGCGATCCCCGGGACAAGGGGGGATCCGCCGCGGAGAAGCATGCGGAGAAACTGTCCCGGGTGCTTGGATCGAGGGTGCGCTGCGCGTTCCTGCATGCCGGACCGGGTGTGGAAGAGGTGCTGAAGGACATCGCCACCGATGGAACGGACAGGATAATCGTCCTGCCGTTCTTCATGTCCCCGGGGATGTACTCCGAGAGGATCGTTCCCGGGATGTTCGGATTGGCTGAGGGTCAGAAGAGCGGGAGGTGCGACCTGGACGGCAGAACCGTGGATGTTGTAGTAGCACCCCCGTTCGGTGCGGACCCCTCCATCACCGATGCCGTGTGCGGACTCGTCGAGAGGAGCACGCGCCCCGGCCGCAGCACCGCGGTCATGATGATAGGGCACGGCTCGAGGGACGGGTCCAGCGGCAGGAACATAGGCCGGATCGCGGACGGAGTCAGGTCGAGGGGCTACAGGGTCTTCACCGGATCCAACGAGATGGAGCACCCCGATGTGGAGGAGGCCCTCCAACAGGCTGTGGAATCGATGGCGGAGACCATCGTCGTCGTTCCGATGTTCACCTCGGGCGGGCACCATTCCCGCGTCGAGATTCCGGAGAAGCTTGGGATCCCTGAGGGCGGTAGCGAGAGGCGCATCCAGTATATGGATGGCATCTCGACGGTCGTCTACACGCACGAAATCGGCCTGGAGGACGGGATCGCCGACATCCTGGCCGCCCAGTGCAGGGAGCTCGGCGCGCAGTGATTCCGCCATCGCGAGGAGGTGGGTCCGGGGTCCACCTCCTCGCGAACCATGCCGCAACGGAAAGCACCGGCAGCTCGATCAGCGGACCGATGACGAGAGCCAGAGGTACCAGCGGCATGTCCGGGAACGCGGCCACCGCTATCGCCAGAGCCAAAGGCGAGTTGCGAGCCATCGTAGTGAACTGCAGAGAGACCGTATTCTCCCGAGGGAATCCCTCGAACCCCCCTACGAACCTCGATAGATGGAAGAGCAGCACGAAGAAGGCGGCCAACGGCAGGAACATCCCGATCAGCATGCCCGTGCTACCGACGGCCGCCTCGCCCTGCGACGCGAACATGACGAAGACGGCGAGACATAGGAGCGCAGACTGCAGACCGTCCCCGCGGACGCCGAGGAACTCCTCGATGCGTCCTCTAGGCACCATCGCACGGATGGCGGCGGCCAGAACCAACGGGACGGCCAGCATCAGAGCCATTCCGGACAGGAGACCGACGATGTCCAGATCCGCGGCCTCCCCGAAGAACAGCGCGAGATAGACCGGCAGGAGGAGCACCTGCAGGACCAGATTCAGAGGCAGTATCGACAGCCCCAGCTCCACGTTCCCGCCCCCCAGGCGCGTGAATACGAGGTACCAATCCGTACAAGGGGTAACCAGAAGCATTGTCAGGCCGATGCGGAGATCCATCGACCCGCGGAGGAACACGAATCCGAGAACTAGCGACAGGATGGGCGTGAAAACGAAGTTCAGCGCCACGGCGGACAGCGTGAACCGCCTGTCCGAGAACGCATCCCTCACCCTACCTGGATCCACCGAGAGGAAGAGGACCAGCAGAAGGGCCGCGAGAAGGACCTCGACGACCCATGCCGGCGATCCGCCCAGGGGCGTCAGGGCCCCTGCTGCCAGACCGGTCAGCGCGGCGACTGCGACCGTCGCCGGCTGCAACCATTCGGCACCCGCCATATCAATGGTCTGCTGGGCCGATCATCTGGACGGACACTCTGCCGTCCGTGATGTCCACGACAGCCATGCGGCCGTCTCTGGCAGGACCCGGGTTCAGGAACACGGTCCCGTTCTCCTCCACCACGCCGAAATCCTCGTGGGTGTGCCCCGACATGGCCAGGATCGGATGCCACCTGTCGACGATGGCCCTGATCGCGGGACTGCCGACGCTCTGACCGCCGGGTATGTGGTCCAGGATTCCGTACGACGGCGCGTGCGTCATGAGGATCATGCCCTCCTCGCA
Organism: uncultured Methanomassiliicoccales archaeon; assembly: GCA_964445265.1. GTDB lineage: Archaea > Thermoplasmatota > Thermoplasmata > Methanomassiliicoccales > Methanomethylophilaceae > Methanoprimaticola. The sequence continues at coordinate 1,047 of CAYUPU010000072.1, read as the reverse complement.
GTTGCCCTCGAGCCCATCCGTGATATCGTCCTCCTCGAGCTCGAACGGTGTCTGGAAGATCGTTATGTTGGATCCCCCGAGACCGACCAGCCTGTATCCGCCGATATCGACGGCGCGTCCGTGCATGTCCGTCGCCACGGCGGAGACGGCCTGCGGGAAGTCGAGCGGATCGCAGTTTCCGGGGATGACGTAGACATCGGACTCTATGGCCGACAGGATGGCCACCGCATCGTCGCATGTGCCGAGATCGGTCACATCCCCGAGGCAGACGACGAACTCCGCCCCGTGCCTGCGGACCATCTCGTTTATCTTGTCCACGACCGAGGCCTTCTGATGGAGGTCGGTGAACACAAGGAACTTCATGGCTGCGAATCCGCCGGTCCGTACTTAATCCTCTGCGAACCCGTCGGTACAGCTTCTTCCTGATTATGTAGTAGTCCAGCGCGAAGAACGCGACGAAGTACAGCAGCAGGACGGCGACGGACAGCCAGGGCACGTCCCATCCGAGCGCTGACGCTCTGACGATCTCCGACGAGTGGGTCAGCGGCAGAGCCCAGACGACATCCCCTATGACGGCCGGAAGCGCGTCCACCGAGAAGATCGTGCCGCACAGGAACGTCATGGGCATTATGACCAGACTCGTGAAGACGTTGAGCGATGCACTGGATTTCGCCAGGAGGCCCGCGGCCACGCCCAGCAGGGCGAACGTCATGCAGGAGAACAGGGTCATGACCACGACCCACGGCCCGACCGTCAGGTCGTCCGTCAGGAAAAGGCCCAGGCAGAACAGGATCATGCTGCCGAACAGCCCGCGTATCATGCCTATGACGGCCTTGCCGAACACTATGGCGGACGTGTGCATCGGGGATAGTATGAGCTCGTCGAAGCTCGTATGGAACAGCCTCTGGATGATGAGCTTCTGGGCCGTGGAGGTGAATCCGGCGGTCATCGAGGACATGGCCATTATACCGGGGATGGCGTAGGCCACGTACTCCTTGTGAATCCAGTGAGCCCTTGGAGGCTAGGGGAACGCCGGAATCGGGGGTC
>CAYUPU010000071.1:0-6249 GCA_964445265.1 uncultured Methanomassiliicoccales archaeon | reverse complement strand
CTTTAAATACAGAGCAGAATCCAGTGATGTCACTCCGTCACTGGATATTCAATACAGTTCGTGAACGACGCCCTCTTCCGGCGGATCAGGCCTAGGCTCGGATACATCATTGCTCCTAGATACTGCGACCAAGGTTTCTAGCGGACAGATATGCCAGATGTAGATTACAATCTGACGAATATTTAAATAAAGAGATATTGCTCAAAATCCAGACAAGAGGGGATGTTACCATAGTCATGGAGAAGATTGACATCAACAAGGCCAAGGCCATCGCCAAGAACAAGGGCCTCAAGCCCGGAAAGGTGAAGGGCACCGACGGCGTGCAGTTCACCAAGGGGAAGAACAACAGGCTCGACCCCATCTCCTGGGAGGAGTTTGAATCCATTCTGGGGAAGAGGAAGCTGGCTATCTACGAGTCCGGCGGTTGGATGAAGATAATGAACGCCTGAGGCGTTCATCTCGCTTCTTCAAATCCATTATCCCCGGCTTCAGCCGGGGAGATCATCCGGTGGCGTCGCCGGCGCCGAGGCCCGTTCACGAACCGTGCGATTATTGTGCATTTCTCGCATGTTTTAAATAATGGAATATTATTCGCGAGTCCAAGGCTCTTCTCTGTGCAAGGGTATCCGAGCCTGGCCAAAGGAGATAGGTTCAGGGCCTATTCTCGTAGGAGTTCGAGGGTTCAAATCCCTTCCCTTGCACCACACATTCAATGCCAGTCATCGACCTCTCGTCGTCTCCATTCCGCTCATCGGATCCGGAGGATTTCTGCCAACCCGAAAGCATGTTTTGAACGGCTCTGGAAGGACGAACCCCGGCATAGAACGCATTGGTCGTCGTGACGTTGGTATGGCCGAGCAGCAGGGAGACCTCCTCCATCGAGAAGCCCTCGTCGAGCAGGAACTGTCCGTAGGTCCTCCGCAGCTTCCTGTAGTCGAAGTCGAAGCCGACCGCATCACAGACCTTCGAGCGTCACACCCCGAGGGTGTTCGAGGACGGCGCATGGCCATCGACCCCGAAGAGCAGATCCGAGGACGAGAGGCCGGAGGGCGAGATGTACAGGGACAGGGTCCCGCGGACCTCGGGATGGATCGGGACGGTGCGGCGGGCCCCGTAGGTGTCCGCGCCCTTCGGACGGCGGACGTAGAACGTGCATCCGTTCAGGTCGAGATCCTCGACGCGGGCCCCCCCCCTGATCTCGCAGGGGCGGGCGCCGGTACCGAGGGCCAGACAGACGGCGGCATCGCGCAGACCGTTGCCGGAGCAGGCGCCGGACCAGCGGACGACAGCGGCGAACTCCTCCGGAGCGAGGCTGATCCGCGGACCTTCCGGGCGATCGGTGTCGGACCCGTCATCGCCTCAGCACGGATATCGCGACGCCTAGCGCCGTGATGATGACGAGGACGACCGCCACGGACGTCCAGAACGTGTCCCTCTCCCCGATGAGGCAAATCAGCGTGGCGAACACGCCCGCAAGGGGCGACGCTATCAGCACGAGGATGCCGAGCCTCAGGATCCAGTCCCCTGCGAGGAGCCCTGCAACCGTCAGTGCCAGACCCAGAACCACTCCTGCGCGGAGCGTCAGAGCGGTCCATCTGTTCAGGCTGCTCACAGTATCCCCGCCGCTTCGAGGAGGACGAGTGTCGCCAGGATGACGACGACGACAGAGAAGTATCTCCTGAGGTGTTTGGTGTCGAGTCTCCGGGACAGTGCGGCCCCTGTGATGGACCCGAGGAACGCGCCTATCGCGACCCCTGCCGCATAGTCTATCAGAAGCTGCCCGCCGAAGAAGTACGCGACGGCGCCGGAGAACGCGGTGATGCCGATCATGTAGCTGCTGGTGGCGCTCGCGGCCTTCATGGGGACATGCATGTACAGATTCATCAGGGGGACCTTGATCATCCCGCCTCCGACGCCCGTCATCGAAGAGACCATGCCGGCAGCCGTGCACAGGGCCATGCCGCCTTTGATGTTCTGCACTTCGTATGCGAAGTGATCGTCATGGGCATCGTCGTCGTAGCGGAACGCGAACCTGCCGCCCGTTCCCTCTGCAGGAGGGACGATTCTCTCTGGGTTGCGGATCATCCTCCAGGCGCTGATGTACACCACGGCTGAGAACAGCACCATCAGGATCCACTGCTCCATGTATGTGGCGAGGGCCGCTCCGATTATAGCGCCGGCCGCAGTGGTTATCTCGAGGAGCAGGCCCAGTCTGATGTTGGACAGGCCCCTGTCGACGAACATTGTCGATGCGCCGACCGATCCCGCGATGATGCCGATCAGACTGACCGCGACGGCCTCCGCCGGTTCCAGGCCGAAGACCAGGGTCAGGACGGGCACGAAGACTATTCCGCCTCCGAGGCCGAACAGCGCTCCGAGGACGCCGGCGCCGAGCCCCATCGCGATGAGGCCCAGAAGGATCAGGGGGTCCATGCGGGCGGGCATGCCGGTTACGGTATTAAAGACGATGTTCGGGAACCGCGTAGAGGATGCGGATTCCATCGCCATGCCCTATGCTGGCGCACATCTGGCCACAGGGGCTGACGCCGTGCATCCATCGCTCCCGTTCCAGTTAAATACCGACCGCCATGGAGAGCGCATGTCTGTATCATCCAGTCTGGACTCGTTCTTCGGAATTACGGAGAAAGGGTCGACTCTGAAGACCGAGGTCAAAGGAGGTGTCCTGGTCTTCTTGGCGATGGTCTACATCATCGCCGTCAATTCTGCGATGATGTCCGACGCCGGGGTCCCGTACGAGGAGGCCTACAGCGCCACCATCATCATGACGATAATAGGGTCCCTGCTGATGGGGCTCTATGCCAGATACCCTGTAGCGATGGCCCCCGGAATGGGGATAAACGCGATGTTCTGCTACACAGCCGTCCTTGGCCTAGGGTTCACCTGGCAGGAGGCCCTGGTGGCCGTCATCATCGCCGGCGCCGCTTTCTTCGTGCTGACCGTGTCCGGGATAAGGCAGAAGCTCCTGGACAAGATCCCGCTGGCCCTGAAGGCAGGTATCATCGCCGGGATAGGCGGATTCATCGCGTTCATCGGTCTCGAGAACGCGAGGATCATCACCGGCGCCAGCACCCTCGTGGGCCTCGGCGACATGTCCGACACGTTCGTCCTTCTGGGTGTGTTCTGCATAGCGCTCACCCTCTTCCTCAGGGCTCGCGGCTCCTCTCTCGCGGTCCTCATCGGGATGCTCGTCACCGCCGTCCTCGCGGTGATCTTCGGTGTGACCGAGATCCCGTCCGACATATTCTCCATGCCCTCCGCTCCGTCCGTCGGAGCATTCCTCGACGGCATCACTTCCGACATCCTCAGCCTGAAATTCCTGGCGGTCATCATCACGTTCGCCTTCGTCGAGTTCTTCGATGGATCCGGGACGCTCATCGCCGTCGGAAAGAGGGCCGGGTTCGAGGACGAGAAAGGAAACGTCACATGCAGCACAGCCCTGCAGGTCGATGCGGGCATCGCCTCCCTGTCCGGAGCCATCGGATGCACTCCTACGACCGCGTTCGCCGAGTCCGCCGTCGGAGCCGATGCGGGCGCCAGGACCGGACTCGTCCCCGTAGTCGTGGCCGCGCTGTTCGCGCTCTCGCTCTTCATTGCACCGCTGTTCCAGATGGTCGGCTATGAGTGCACCGTCGGTGCCATGCTCGTCGTCGGGATCGCCATGATGTCCGAGCTCAGGGATGTAGACTGGAGCGACGGCCACTCGCTGGTCGCCGTCGTCATGACGGTCCTGATGATGATCCTCACCTACTCGATCACCACGGGTCTGGCCTTCGGTCTGATTTTCTACTGCGTGGCGATGATAGGGGCCAGGAGGTACAGGGAGGTCAGTCCCGTCCTGTACGTCATGGCCGTCATCTTCCTGTTGTACCTGGTGATGTGCGCCGTAGCGTACTAAAGCGATGGGAGGATTCACCCGGCATGACCGTAATACTGGCGAGGTACTCCGAGATCGGGCTCAAGAGCCCGCCGGTGCGCAGGAGGTTCGAGCATCAGCTTCTCGGGAACATGGAGGAGATGCTGATGGAGGACGGGATCGAGGCCGTCATATCCCACAGGGGTGCCAGGATCTACGTCGAGACTGAACGTCCTGACGACGCCGTCGCCACGCTGAGGCGGGTGTTCGGAATAGCATCGCTCTCCGTCGTCGAGGAGACGGGATCGTCCATGGAGGAGATCTGCGCCCTCGCGGCGGAGTACTCCCTGAGCAGACTGTCCCCTGGGCGGTCCTTCGCCGTGAAGGCGCGCAGGGAAGGGTCCCAGGGATACAGCAGCATGGATGTCGGCCGTGAGGCCGGTTCCGCGATATTCATCGCGAACGAGGACAAGGGCGTCAAGGTCGACCTGACGGATCCGGACACGGTGTTCCATGTCGAGGTCAGGGACAACAAGGCATACGTCTTCAGTGATATAGTGCGTTGCCATGCCGGGCTCCCGGTGGGATCCCAGGGCCGCGTCATCGCTGTGGCCGACGACGACCGCGGCATCGTGTCCGCATGGCTGATGATGAAGCGCGGATGCAGGCTGGTCATATCCGGCAGCGCCGACTGGTCCCCCCTCAGGAGATACGATGTGCACCTGAGGGAGGGCACTGAGGACAAGCGCGCGCTCGCATACGTCCTGGGCACGGATCTCGACGGGTTCGGTTCCGTGGATCCGCAGTCCTATCCTCTGCCCGTCTTCTTCCCTACAATTGGGATGACAGACGAGGATGTCGAGGGGACGATGGATGTAATCCGCAGGGGCCTCCGAAGGCCAATTCAAACATCTGCCGCCGCCGGGCGATGCCCGGCCGCGGATTCCGCATTCATCCTTCGGTACGATGCACCGGTTCATTCGATCCGTTCTGACGGGATGCGATATTAGAATCCCCCGCCTTTCGGCGGGTAAGGGGTTTATCGATCGGAATCTCACTTGATCCTTCTCTGGTTCGCACGGACGGAAGGCCTGGCCTTCTCGGCACCCTCGCCGGTGTGCCTCATTCCGCGGCCCTTCTGCCCGGCAGAGGTCTTTCCGCGGTAGACACGGTTGGTGTGGGTGTTCTCGCAGATCCAGTTGATCTTGGGATCGGCCTTGATCACGGGGTGCGCGGGATCGACGAGGATGACCTCGTACCACTCCTGCTGTCCGTCGGCGCCGACCCAGTAGGAGTTCAGCACCTCGAGGTTGGGGTAGCGCTTGGCGGTCCTCTCCTCGGCCATCCTCTGAAGGGACTTGCCGACGGTGATCTGGTTGATTCCCTTCCTCTTGGCCCTGCGTCCTGTGACGATGGCCCTCTTCTGGAAGGATCCCTTCCTGACCCTGGCCCTGACAACGACATAGCCCTGCTTCGCCCTGTATCCGAGAGCCCTTGCCCTGTCGAGCCTGGTCGGGCGCTCGATGCGGAGGAAGTTCTCCTCCTTGCGCCACTGGATCCTGCGCTCGTAGTTCAGAGCCTTGACGTAGGATTTCTCCGGGGTGTCCCAGGCCTTGCCGATGTAATAGTACATGCTCTTCCCGTTGACCGGGCGTGTCTCCTGTTCCTGAGTTTCATCGCTCATTGGAATCACCTTTACGGATTCACCGTTGGACGGCACATCTCCGTCGATGGGACTAACGTCTCATCGTGTCGCCCATGGGTGTGTCGTATTTAAATTCTCACGAGAGGCGATAATATCGGATTACAGTAGTTACTAATATTGCAGAAATTGTATTTATTACAAAGATTACAGTTTAAAGTTTAATTATGCAGCCCCATTCCGATACGACGGTGATCTAAACGGCACCGTGCAGGCAGGATTGGCGCAACGCAGCGGAGACGGACCCCTCTGTGAGATTGAGCAGAATCGAATGGATCAGGGGGCTGATCGTGGAGTCCGAGGGCAGGATTCCGGATCGGTGCCTCAAGTGCGATTTCAACCATATCGTGAGATACGGCAGGACGCCGAAGGGAACCATCCGCTACAGGTGCAAGAACTGTGGTAAGACGTTCACGGGTCTCGGGGTCATATCGAGATCCAGACAGACCGAGGAGCAGTGGATGAGGTTCGCCGAATGCTATGTCGACGGGGACTCTCTGGAGCGCTCCGCCCGGATATGCGGAGTGTCCAAATCCACGGTGCGCAGGATGCGCAGCGCATTGGACGAGCTCAAATGCAGGGCGCTCGGCATGGATATGGAGGAGTACGAGTTCCGTCTTGAAAATCCCTAATTATCTTGGTATGCCAAGTTCTCGTTATCTTTTTTAAATAC
>CAYUPU010000070.1:0-6395 GCA_964445265.1 uncultured Methanomassiliicoccales archaeon | reverse complement strand
TTTAAATACAGAGCAGAATCCAGTGATGTCACTCCGTCACTGGATATTCAAGCAGCAGGAAGTTCGACCGCATGGTCCTGACCATGCGGTGGAGATACGACCTTTACATGATCCGCCAGGACTGCATCTGCAAGGCCGGCTGTAGCGTGAATGGACATCTGTCTAATCGAGAACGGACCATGGACAAGGAGGCCTCAATTATTCAACACAGTCTCTTCCGATCATGACGATTTTTAGTAAATGGATCGATACAATCCTTCGAACCCGTTTTGAGATCGACAGTGACATTACCGGAATAGATGTTCTTCCGACGACGAGAATCATCATCGGAACCATCATAATGCCTCTTACGAGCAGTAATGATAGCAGATTCGCCGTAAAATGATTCACCTGGAGCAGGACGTTCCTCATTATGAGCATTGTTTGTGTATTGCCGCTCGATATCGATAACCACGTCCCCGTTCGCATTGTACGTAGTAGCATTATGCGTATTGGTGGCATGCTGCTTGCCCGGCCTTTTACGAATAGAATTGGCTTTAACGACAATCTTATGGGCAAACAGCCGCCGAACCATTTTCACTCCTCCGAACAATCGTCAAAGTGACCATTGCAATACTGATAGGACGTGTCTTCATCAACGCCCCATTCAAGAAGATCCGACGCTCCTTGACGATTTGCATAATCGGCGATCTTCGAAGCCCAAGCACCAGTAGGTTTCTGACCCGGCTCATATGCACAATCATTGCCCATCGTTTGAGAGAGCTCTACTATGACCCTCTGGAGATTCCTCATCTGCCATCTCGATCTGACCAGCTCGATTATGAGCTCGTCTTTGGATAGCTTCTCCAACTCCTCCCATTCGCTCGCCATTCCTTTCTCACCTCCCTTCACGCTGATGGAATCGGAACGGCGTGAGGATGTTAAGGGTTGGGTGGAGATGGTCGGAGGCATCGGCAGTCCTCCGGGTCCGTCATGCCCTCGTGGTACGGTATGAGGGCGGCCGGGTTCACTCATTTTGAATTCTCGCGTCTGTGTTCAGGTTCTGCGCAACGCTTTTTGTCGCATCGCGCATAGCGCCCTTCAATGGCAGACATATTCGACGCGACCCTACCGGAGACCCAGACAACTCCGGAGGGCAGGGAGTTCGAGAAGGAGGTCGACGGCGTTCTGGGCGGGCAGAGGATGGATCATCCGTTGTACATCGGCGGACAGAAGATCGGCTCCGGGTCGCTGTTCTACGTCGGCAGCCCCATCGACGATACCATAATGTACGGATCGTTCCAGGAACCCGAGAAGGGCACCATGGCCGCTGCAGTGGATGCGGCGCAGAGGGCGGCCGCCGGATGGGCCAGGCTCACGGCGGAGGAGCGTGCAGGGTACTTTAGGCCCTATCTCAACGGCCTCGGGGCCCGCAGGATGCACTATGCCGCCCTAGCGTCGGTGAACTCGGGAATGGTGATGGAGGATGCTCTCGCGGAGGTGGATTTCCTCATAGAGGCGCTCACCGGACTGATCGCCGATGCAGAGACGTACGGCAGAGGCAAGGGCGGCGTATGGGCCGTGTTCTCGCAGCACAATTCATCCCTGGCCTCCCCGGTCGCCTACGCGACAGCGGCCATGATTGCAGGGAATGCCGTCGTCATGTATCCGTCGAACACTGCGCCTCTGGCCGTGTTCGACTTCTGCATGACGATGGAGAGGTTCAACCTCCCCGGCGGAGTGCTTAATGTGGTGATAGACCGGCTCGAGGACGAGTCCACAGCCGAGCTAGCAAACGACATGAGGCTCCGCGGCATTGTGGCATCTGGGTCGGGCAGGCGCATGGAGGACATGCAGTTCCTGATGATCGACGACGAGCTGAGGTTCGTCAACAACATCAAGGGCATGAGCCCGTGCATCGTCCACCGTCCTGGCAGCATGAAGCAGGCCGCCAGACAGATCATCGAGTCGGCGTTCGCGTTCAGCGGCCAGAGGATCCACTCCTGTTCCAAGGTCATCGTGACCGTCGATGAGCAGAGGGAGCTCATGGCCTGTCTGGCCGAGGACATCAAGGATCTGATCATAGCGGATCCGATCTACGACACAACCTTCGCGGGTCCTGTGATCAGCGCCGCGGAGGGCGAGAGGTTCAGGGATATCGTCGCCGCGAATGCCGAATTCGTGGTCGCAAAGGCCCCCAGGTGCGTCGATCCCGGGACGCCGCCCTATGTGTCCCCTGTAATCATGGCCGGGATGGACGAGGAGAACGATCTCGTCTTCATGGATTCCGGGCTCCCCATACTGTGCGTGACAGTGGTCGGCACCTTGGATGAGGCGTTCGAGGAGCTCTCCAACACCGAGTGCGGAATGTCGGCGGGCCTATTCTCGAAGGATGCTCGGGTAATCGACCGGTTCAAGAAGGAGGCCGATGCTCCGATGCTGTATATCAATAGGAGCAGCAGGGGACTCAGCCCTGTGGTGGATTTGGATCTCGATCTGTTCCGATGTCGTCCATGACACGGACGCCCCTGGCGTGCCCCTTGAGGGATTTCGCCAGGGCGGCTATGTCCCTCTTCTTGAATCCCGGGCGTGGTGCCTTCGGCGACACGAGAACGAATTCCTCATGGCCCGCGGTCTCGTCGGCCGTCGAGACGATGTCGTCCGTCGTCATCCTCTCCGGGTCGAGCACGCAGCATACGCAGAACGGCGCCCCCGAGTCGCGCACGACCTCCACGCTCCTCAGCTGCGCATGGTCGGGAGGCGATGAGAACCTGAACGCCACGCGGTTGACGTACCCTGCGCCTATGAGGTCGTCCAGGGCGGCCGGGTCTGATCCGGACGTAAGCAGTATGAGCTGGGTGCGAGGAGGCACTATGCTCCTGATGAAGCGATGGATGTCGGGAACGGCCTCCGGATCGCCTCCGTCCATGACGAGAAGGACACCGTCGATGGTATCCCTGTCGCGCAGGAGCGTGTTGGAAACCTCCGCGATGCTCTCGCCGTATCTATCGCCGTCGCATATGCGGACGACCGACAGGTATCTGCCGGGCCAGAGCACGGTGTTTATGCGCGAGAACTAGCAGATGTACACTGCGGGGGCGTAGGCCTCATGGTTGATAAATGTCGGGGTCCGCCGTTCGGCATCGGAACGGTCCGCGGATGCCGCTGCGGATGAGATCGTCCAGCACCCCGCAGGACTGTGCATCGAGATCGTCCAGCACGACCATCGATGCCCCGTCCATGATCGCGACCGATGCCACGGCGAGGGCGTACTCGCCGGACCATGCGCGGATCGCCACCGGGATGCCGTCGAAGGTGCCGGTACGGCCGATGCGCACGACGGACTCGTGGCAGCCTTTCATGCTCCTCGCGTCCGGATCCAGCATGATGCCGCATCCCAGTCCTGCGGCGACGGCCGCCAGGCGTTCCAGCTCATCCGTCTCCGGGGAGGAGATCATGGCGACGGCCCCCAGTCCGGCGGCCGTGCGCACGAGCTCCTCCTGGTCTCCCAGCGGAGAGGACAGTATCGAGCCGTACGCGAACGCCGCCTCCAGGTTGCCGGGCACATCAGATTCCAGTATGATGTCCAGGTCCAGGGCGCGCGCCATCGATGCGGCCTTCTTGAACATCCCTGCATCCATCGCATCGTCCCTGATGCGGACGGCCCCCATGGAAGAAAACCTGCATGAAGCGGCCTCGATGATCTCAATGCGTTCCTCCAGCATGTCGTCGGTCGCCGCATCGGACACCGTGAGCGCGAATACGGGGGTCATAGGTCCGCCAGCTCCTCGCCGTACACGCGGGCCATGTCAGCCGCTCCGGGCCCTCTGACGACGATCGCATCCGCTCCGCAGAGCATAGCTGCGAGGGCGGCTTCGGCCTCCTTCATGGAGGCCCCGCGGGCATCGCCGCCCTCCGGGAACGCCGATGTGACATCGGCTATGACGGGGGCATCGCACCCGGCATCCCCCTCCAGGGCCGCCATGCGAAGACCTTTGATGATATCGAAGCCCTCCCTGCGGGGGAAGTCCGCATCCACGAGGAGCATCCTGTTCGATCTTCCGGGGAACACGCCGCCCGCCTCCTCGACGGAGGACACGCTTCCGGCGGCGGCGTGGATTCCGGATTCGGCATCGACCGTGATCAGAACGGAGTCCCTCACATCGTCTGCGGCGGATGCGGGGCCGTCCACGGCCACCGGGAGGCCCGTGCGGTCGGAGACGGCCTTCACGAGGGCCGATGCCTCTTCCGACCCCGACCCGTCCAGCCTCAGGAAGATGCCGTCGGCGCCGATCTCCTTCCACATGATGGACCACTCCGCCGGATCGGACGCCCTGCCTGAGAACATCTCTTCCAGCACCGGGTCCCCCGGCGGATGCGCGCGCACCTCGCCGAACACCATCGGGCGGCGCTTCCTCGCACCGTCCTGATCCAGGAACGGCAGCGAGCGGGCGCCTCCGGCCGCGAAGTCTCCGCGGCCCAGCACGACCTCCTTGAGCTCTCTCATCTGAGCTCCGTGAACTCCTTCACGGTGTATATCCCGTTCAGGCGGTCCGCCCTCCCGGGAAGGCTCTCCTTCAGTTCGTCGAAGGACAGCGTGCTCTTCCCTATGTCCATCACCAGCTCCAGGTACATGGACTGGCTGCAGATTTTGACCTTGCTGAACACGGATATCAGGTTGACGTTGTACTCCGCGATGACCCCGAGCACCTGCTCTATCCCGCTGGGGCAGTCCGGGATCTCCAGGGCCGCTTTGACGAGGCGCGTGCCCTTCTTGAAGAACGTGATGGACAGTACCCATGAGTCCGCATCCATGGTGATCAGGACGTTCTCGCAGTCTATGTCGTCGAGTATGTCCCCGTACTGGTCGGCGACATCGAACCCGCCGTTGATCCTGGACGGATATCCTCTGCGGATCTCGGTCTTCCCCTCGGTCGGCGTGCTCTTGACCTTGAAGAGCCTGCCTATCTCGGCGGGCTTGATGTCGATCCTCTTGATCTTGGCGACGGACGGGTCCCTCTTCGCCTTGAGGGATTCGAACTCCTCTATCAGGATGTCCCCTTCTCCTGCGAAGTTCATGTCCGCCATGAGCTTCCAGATGATGACGGTGTCGGAGATGCCGTCCAGCGAGATCGAGTTGAGGATGTTGATCTCCCTGGACGCGAGGAACCTGGCGGCCGCGGCGCTGGCGCCGGGGACGTCGTCTAGGTACATCGTGATGTGCGTGAGTGTCCTGTAGTTCTCCTGAGGGAACATGGACAGGATGATCTCGTAGTCCTTGGGCCCCTCGTCGGGGTGCTTGAACAGCGTGCTGTAGACGATGCCCCCGTCCACCAGGCCCATGGTGTCGGACATCCAGTCGTCCACCTTGATGGTCGATCCTCTGACCTTTGCGAACTCCCAGATCTTCATCGCCGATGCGATTGGCGGATTGGTAGAAATATGTTGCATCCAGGATGCGGGCGCCGGCGCCGTCGCACCGACGGCGAGGGCCCGCCATCGATCCTGTGGAGCAGTTCGTCGTCGTTGCTGGGGAACATGTTCTTGGGGGATGTCAGCGGCTGCGTCCAGACGGGGTCCTTCTCCAGCCGTTCTATGTCCAGTGCCAGGTTGCGGAGGCTGCCGCCGTAGGACGGGTCCGAGGCGATCCTCCTGATGGTCTCCGAGTCCTTCCCGGATCTGGATCCGAGTCCGGACATCCTGAGGGCTCCGTCCATGAGGTCCGCCGCCCTCAGGAGCAGCCCTTCCGCCTCGCGGAGCATGGACGCTCTCGTGGTGGAGTCGACCCTCTCCTTGCGGAAGACGCCGTACCGGGCGGGGCGGGTCTCGGTGCCCTTGGCGATGTACCCGCACAGCCTGCAGCTCCTGCTGAGCTCCACCATGCCCCCGTCCAGGGTCCTGTTCCTCACGGAGGCTAGGGTGCTGCCGCACACCGGGCACGACTCCCCGACGGACCGGTCGTTCGACGCGTAGCTGATCTCCAGGCCTATGATCCCCCTTTCTATGCCGATGCGCCGGATCCGCTCGCCCGCGATCCTGTATCCCGGGTCGATGTAGGCGAGTTCGGCTTTGACGGAATCGCAGAGCTCCCTCTGGGAGCGCATCCTGGGGGTCCTAACCAGACAGTCGTCCAGGGCTCTGGCGACCACATCGTCCGGGGGGATCTTGTAGGACATGGAGGGGGTATGTGCGAGGGGATGTATAAAGCCAGGCACCCACCGTTTACGATATATGCCCGCCGGAGGATACACGGTGCACGCGGGGGTGGCCGAGCAGGCCAAAGGCGCGGGACTTAAGATCCCGTCCCTAGCGGTTCAGGGGTTCGAATCCCCTCCCCCGCACTCTTTACCTGGTTCCAATAGTGTCTGGCTGCCGTCCCTGCAGCCCTCGTCATCAGAGACATTCGAAGGCGCACG
>CAYUPU010000069.1:0-6635 GCA_964445265.1 uncultured Methanomassiliicoccales archaeon | reverse complement strand
TGTGTAATGTTTGTTATGAAGAGATCACCAACACGCTGGTCTCCTAGCCCAATGCTTTCAGAGCCCTTTATATGGTACCGCTATAATCGAACCCCGTACCATGACGGTGTACAACAGCATAACGGAGACGATAGGGGACACTCCGCTGATCCGCCTCAACAGGATCGCGCCCCCCGGCTCCCACGTCTACGTGAAGCCGGAGAGGTCCAACCCCAGCGGCTCCGTGAAGGACAGGGCGGCGCTCTCCATCATAGACGATGCCGTCGCCCGCGGGAGGCTGAAGGAGGGCGGGACCATCGTGGAGCCGACATCCGGCAACATGGGAATCGCCCTAGCCATGATCGCGGCCGCCCGCGGGTTCCACGCGGTCATAGTGATGCCCGACTCGATGACCCCCGAGCGCATATCGCTCATGAGGGCGTACGGTGCGGAGGTCGTCCTCTCGCCGGGCGCCGAGGGCATGCAGGGGGCCGTGGAGGCCGCCAACAGGATAGTGGAGGAGCGGGACGGGTTCCTGGCGGACCAGTTCTCCAATCCCGCCAACGTCTCCGCCCACCGCACCGGGACCGGGAGGGAGATCCTCAGGGACCTCCCGGACGTGGACGTGGTCTACGCCGGGTTCGGGACCGGAGGGACGGCCACCGGCATAGCGGAGGCCCTCAGGGACGCGGGCTCCGATGCGAGGGTCGTGGCGGTAGAGCCCGCCGAGAGCTCCCTGGTCACCGAGGGGCGCGCCGGGCCGCACAGGATCCAGGGGATCGGGGCGAACTTCGTTCCCGGCAACCTGGATGCATCCATACTCGGGGGGATCGAGACCGTTCCGGGGGACGACGCCGTGAGGACCGCCGTGGACCTCGTCCGCAGGGAGGGCATATTCGCAGGGATATCGTCCGGCGCCAACGTGTTCGCCGCGCTCCGCGAGGCCACGAGGGATCCGTCGGAGAGGATCGTGGCGATCCTCCCGGACGGCGGCGAGAAGTACATGAGCCTCGGGATATTCGAAGGGGAGCGAGATGCCCGTCAAGATCCCGAACGACCTTCCGGCCGCATCCGTCCTGGAGTCGGAGAACATATTCGTCATGGACGAGGGGAGGGCGTCCTCGCAGGACATCCGCCCCCTGGACATCCTCATCGTGAACCTGATGCCGACGAAGGTCGAGACGGAGACGCAGCTGCTCAGGTGCCTGAGCAACAGCCCCCTGCAGATCAACGTGGAGTTCCTCCAGATGGCCACCCACGTGTCCAAGAACACGTCATCCGAGTACCTGGACAGGTTCTACGTGACGTTCGACCAGGTCAGAGGCCGCAAGTTCGACGGGGTCATAGTCACCGGGGCCCCGGTCGAGAGCATCCCGTTCGAGGACGTGGACTACTGGCCGGAGCTGTGCGAGGTCATGGACTGGTGCGTCTCCAGCGCATGCTCGACGATGTACATCTGCTGGGGGTGCTTCGCCGGCCTGTACCACCACTACGGGGTGCCGAAGAGGCCCATGGAGGCGAAGGTGTCCGGGGTGTTCGAGCAGAGCGTCCTGGCCCCCAACGAGCCCCTTCTGAGAGGATTCGACGACAGGTTCTCCATGCCGCAGTCCCGCCACACCGAGGCGCGGGCGGCGGACATAGAGGCGAACCCGCACCTGCACGTGATAGCCGGATCCCAGGAGAGCGGGGTGGCGATCGTGGTGTCCGAGAGGAACGAGGTCTTCATCACCGGGCACATGGAGTACGACCGCAACACGCTCGCGTACGAGTACGAGCGGGATCTGAAGGCCGGGAAGCATCCGCACGTCCCGGACCACTACTTCGAGGACGACGACCCGTCGAAGGACCCGGTCGTGCGCTGGCGCTGCCACGCGACCATGCTGTTCACCAACTGGCTGAACTACTGCGTCTATCAGGAGACGCCGTACGAGAAGGACGGCATAGGACGTCGCCGAAGGTCCCTGGGATTGACCAGCCTGCCGACGATGGCGTCGCGGACGAAGGGGTTCAGCCCGGAGACGTCCTCCCTCCCGTCCATGACGGCCTGGACCTCGGAGGCTATGTGGGAGAACACCTCGCGGAATATCCTGCAGGAGTCCCCTCCGTTCTCGCGGAGCCCGCCCTGGTAGTAGGCGTCGATGCTGCACCCGCCGTTGCAGTTGGCGTAGACCGGGCAGGACCCGCACCTCTCCCTGCGCTCCACCGAGCCCTGGAGGATCCTCCTGAAGCCCTCGGACCTGAAGGCGTCGGATATGCGCTCAAGGTCGTTGATGTTGCCCAGACGGAACTCCTCCGGGCATGCCTTGGCGCAGGGGTACATCTCGCCGTCGGGATCGACGCTGATCCACCGGGTCAGGCAGGACGAGTGGGCGCAGTCCGACGGCGTGGGGTCGCCCAGATAGTTGAGTATGTAGAGGTAGTGGGGGATCAGCGGTATCCTGGACTCCGGGTCGCGGAACCAGGCGTCGAAGGCCTCTATGCTCCCGCGGATGTACTCGTCGGGGTCCGGGACCAGCGCGGAGCAACCGGGGCAGCCGGTGTCGACGACCGGCGTGAGGGACAGGTTGGTCCCCCTTCCGCGGTAATACTCGTAGAGCTCCCTCTGCCTGAGGGCGGTGGCGGAGGAGATCGTGGCGCTGACGGAGTACCTGTTCTCCTTGGCCGAGAGGCGCTCTATCGCGCTCTCGGGGTCCAGCTCCCTCAGGACGCCGTTGTACGGCCCCTCGGACGATACGCCGACGTTGATCCTCTTCTCCCTGCAGAAGGCCATGAACCTGCGGTTGAGTAGGGTGCCGTTGGTCTGGATCGTGTTCCCGACGCGGAAGGTGCCCTTCCCGAACCATCTCTCCTCGGATCCGATGGCGGATCTGAAGAAGGACATGGGGAGGGTCATGGGCTCTCCCCCGTGCCATATGAACCATGCGGACTCGTACTCCTCGGAGACCAGCCTCATCAGGCGGTCCACGGTCTCCTCGGGCATGGATGCGGGCACCGTCTCGCGGTGCCCGTTGCTGTAGCAGTGCCTGCAGGACTCGTTGCAGTCGAGCGTCGGCTTGACGACGACCGACAGGTGCCTGTTCATGTACCGCCAAGAGCGGGTCAGAAGGGCCAGTAGGTCCAGACGCCGTCGAATCCGTCGGTGACGTAGCAGCAGCAGGCGCAGCAGACGACGACGGTCCCCGCGACGCATGCGTGCCATCCGAGGGAGTTGCAGTACCCCTTGTCGCTGCAGCAGCAGTAGTCGCATTTGCTGTCCCCGCCGTGGTCGGCGTCGGCCTCCCTGTCGAAGCGGGTGTCGTGGTCCTCGGGGAGGCCGTTCATGGCCATGGCGATGAACGCCGCCGGGGACTGGCTCTCGTAGAGCGCGGTCAGCTTGTCGATGTCCGTGAAAGATTCCATGATTCAAACCGCCTACCGCAGTGGTCGGGTGTTGGGTTCTCGCAACCTGTAGGGTTATAAAACATCTTTGGGGAGGCGGATGCTGGCCAGAGTAGGCGCGGGATGCTCGTGCGACATAGAACCTCGATGCGTTTACGTCAATGTTTACTACTCCGCATCCGATGGCGGGCACCATGTTCGAAAGAAGATGCACATCGTGCGGCTCCACCCACCTGTCACCCGCGTCCGTCCTGCCCCCGGAGGGGAGGGAGGGGGGCGTAGAGGTCCTGGCGTGCTCCATGTGCGGGCACGTGGACATCTTCCTCGGCGCCGGAGAGGGTCCGGCGGGAGGGGATGCGGGATCCGGGAGATCGGGCGCCCACCACAACTGCATAATGCGCTTCCGAGGGACGGCGGCGACTCGTTCCACGGCCGGCATCCGCGGGGGATCCCGACGATCCCCCAAACCCCGTACAGGCGGCCGGATCCTCCGTATCCGTTACTGGCTCGGAAACTGCCGTTCCTGCTCTAACGGTATCGGAGCCCGTCGCACTCCCGCCTTCCGCTGTCTCGCGGTTGGCGCGCTCATGGGAATCGATTGAACGTTTGAGTCAATTTTTCCGAATACATTGTCTAAACTTGATGGTCATATCCTCTTATTCAAGTTCTTATATATGTGACGTGGAGCAACTACAAGATCGTTGTTCGACGGCCTTATAGTTGCTCTATCCCGCCCTATGAAGGGGTTGGAGGAATAATATGAGGAAAAGCACTATGTTGCAGGATACAGGACGCCTGATGGTCGCCCTGATAGTCCTGGCGGCCGTCGCGGCATCTATTGTCGCGATGGAGGGATCCGACGGGGAATCCGCGGATACGAGAATGATCGTTGCCGGCGAGATGGCGCACGGGCGCCTGATCGCGGAAGAGGGCGGGTATCCGCCGTTCCACAAGGCGGAGTTCTACATCGATGCGGACCGCGGATACAGGGTCGTGAAGGTGACGATAGGGTACGTCGTCGGTGGGAATGTGTTCGCATACTCCGCACCGTCGACCGAATCGGGGACCGTGCTGACGTACACCGATGACGCGGTCACCGGCGAGAGGAGGTACACGATATCGCCGATGCCCCCTGCGGATGTGACCGTCGACGCCGTGTTCGAGAGGACCGCTCCCCGGGCCGAGGTCGACGGGAGGGGGTACATGTCCGTGCAGGACGCCCTGGACGCCGCCGGAGGGGATCCGGACGGCGGCAGGACCGTGAGGATCGTCGACGATATCGCGGAGCGCGGGAGGATCGTCCTCCCGGCCGGCGTGACGCTCGTGATCCCCGAGGGGATCGGATTCAGGAACCAGACCGTCGTCTCCGGCGCCGACGAGGCGGACTTCGACGTGACGGCCGGACCGCACGACATCAGGATATCCGGCGGACCCCTGAAGGTGGACGGCGCCCTGTCCGGGGACTGCGGGATCGCGGTCCGCGGAGGAGAAGCCGTGCTGTCGGGGTCAATCGGCGATATCCTGGAGCTGACCGTCGCTCCCGGCGCGGACGTCTCGTTCGAGGGGCTGACCGTCGAGGAGGGGTCCGTGCTCGAGACCGACGGCAGAGGGATCGACGCCTCCGGGCTCAAGGTGGAGCCGGGAGCGGTGCTGAGGGGCGATGCGATGAGGAACGTCTCCGCGGACCGCGCGGACGCGGTCCCGACGGACATGGGCGGAGCCATAGGCGATGTGACCTGCGAAGGGACGCGGGCGGTCCGCATCGCGGAGGACGCCGTCGTGTCGGGGACCGCGACCGTGAACGGGCTGCTCATAGTGGACGCGGGTGCGCACCTGACCGTCGGGGACCGGTCGGCGGTCCTGATATCCTGCGGATCCGGATCGGTGGAGGCGTCGGGAACGGAGCTGTCGGGGATGCGCGTCGGAGGAGGATCGTCGCTGTCCGGTGAGATCCGCGGACACGGGGGCATCGCGACGTCCGGGAGCGTGTCGATCGGATCGGAGCTGCGCCTGCACGGCTCCGTGTCCCTGGTCCTCGGCGGCACCGCCGCCGTGGACGCCCCGGTGACGCTGTACGATGCGGCCTCGCTGACTTTCGCCCCGGGCTCCGAGACGACGGTGTCGTCGGCGATCGACGCGACCGGCTCGGCGGAGGCCCGCATAACGAACGGGGGCGCCGGCAGGATATCCATCCTCCCGGGCGGGTCGGTGACAGCATCGGATCCCATAGAGACGGAGGGGCTGGATGCCGTGCTCGTCGAGACGCCGGCGTTCCGCTACACGTCGATCGACGATGCCCTGCACATCCTGCGGGACGGTAAGGCGGACGAGGCTCGCCTGTACGGGAGCCAGACCCTGTACGGCGATGCGACCGTTCCGGAGGGTGCGATGCTGGTGCTGACCGCCGGATCCCGTCTGGCGGTAGACGGCGGAGCGTCGCTGACCGTGCGCCCCGGCGCCGTCCAGGACGACGGTCCGAAGGAGGCCGCGGAGAAGAGCGCCGAGGCCGAGAGGAGCGGCGACTCCGAGGGTGCGGGACTGATCGCGGCCCTGCTGATCGTGATGATGGCCGTGGCCGTCGCGCTCGTCGCGGCCATGAGGAGGCGGCGATCTCGCTGAAACCGGGAGGGCCCCGTACAAGGGGCCCTCCCCCATATCCATGACCAGACAATCGAGCCAGACCGTACGCCCCGTCGCCGATGCGACGAGGCGCGATGCGATCGGCGGCATCGGGATCCTGGAGGACTCCAAGTCCATCTCGATCCTCCTCTACCTCCTCGACAACGGAGAGTGCATCAAATCGGACATCTACAGCAAGGTGTCCCACAACAGGACCATGACGCGGAGGATAGACAGGCTCGTCGAGGCCGGCCTGATCCGTTCCTCCGAGGACGGGCGCACGACCAGGGTGTCCCTCGCCGAGCGCGGACGCATCGTAGCGGAGCGCCTGTCCGAAATTAGAGCCGTTCTGGAATCAGACAGCGAGGACCGCCGGGGTGATGCGCGATGATCCGACGCCGATGCCGAGGGAACGGTGCCGATGCCGAGTCGGCACCCCTCGGACCGCGCCCGCGGTCCGAGGACACCGGGCGGAACGGCATGCCTGCGGAGGCGGATACCCGTCTGCGGGGATGGGCCACGCGAGGGGACGCCCCGCGATGATGAAGAGATGGTCTAAGGAACGGGGTCCGTCAACCGTTCTCTAATTAACTTTTAACAATCTATAAACTAAGGAGCAACTGTATCCTGGGCTGAGAAGATGGCCGCTGAAATCAGAC
>CAYUPU010000068.1:0-6716 GCA_964445265.1 uncultured Methanomassiliicoccales archaeon | reverse complement strand
AAATACAGAGCAGAATCCAGTGATGTCACTCCGTCACTGGATATTCAACGTCTGGCGGTCGGCGGATGCCGGTTCCGCCAGGGAAGGGACGGATCCAGGAGCGAAGTGAGCAGCACAGGGTCCGCATAGGACAGCGTCTCATCGTGCCTCATGATTCTCATCGCAGAGGTATCGAGGTCCTTGCCTATCCCGGAGCGCTCCGCTTCGGCCATAAGCATCGGCCCCGCTTCGGTGTACTGCCTGGGCGCCATGACTCTCCATCTGCCGTCCTCTATGAACGGCTCCCCGTACCGGTTGTCCTTCCATTTCTCCAGGAACGGACCGGAGTCCACCCATGCGGGCGGGCCAGCATGCTTGTGCGTGCGCGGCAGGACGTCGGTCTCGAGTTCGAGGACGACGGTCATCTCCCCGCCCGTCATGGAATGGGCGGCGCGGATGACCGGAAAGCCGCGGTCCTCGAGCGCTCCCTGTATGGCGTACCGGGTCTTCCACAGCTGGGCCTGCAGGTTGTCGTCGATGAGTCCCTTCGGCTTCGGGAACACCGCAGATACCAGCCTGGTCCCGTGGGATGCGGAAAGGTCCCTGAGCCTCTCCCTGGATGCCGGTTCCTTCGGATGCGGGAAGAAGAACTCCGTCCTCGGTCCTTCCAGATACTCCCTCGCGGCGGTTATGAACAGCGCGAGGGTATCCACATGCACCGCGGCGGCCGCATTGCGCCGGTTGTCCACAGGGTCGTACACCACCAGCGGGGCATCGAATTTCGGCCCTTTGCCGGCCACTTCCACGATCGTACCCGCACGCCACCTCGCGGCGGCACGCAGCACGCCATCGAAGCTTCCGAACCTGACGACGAGGATCTCGCACAGGTATCCGGAGAATCCTCTCGCATCCCTTTCGGCGCCGTACGCTCCGATGCCCTTCATGAACCTCTTCAGGAGACGGACCTGGTTGCAGCCGTCCGCGTCCAGGCGCTCCTTGATGAACTTGGTGTGGAACGGCGTGCGATCGACCGAGCTCTTCATGTGCTCGGTGCTGTCGACATGGAAGCACGGTACGAGATCGACGTCGAGCCCTTCGAACGTCCCGTTCGTATACGGGTGCTCGGAGTACTTCCGCACCGCGCCGTCGAGGATCGCTTCGCCGGTCTCCAATCCGATTCTGTGCATGTCCTCTACGGACACCTCCGGGGGGAACAGCAGGAACAGGTCTATGTCGGGGTCGGAGAGGTATGTGTCCTTCGAGTAGGATCCGGCGAAGAACGCCTCTGCATCGATGCCGTGGCTCGCTACGTACGTCTCCACCCTCGATTTGAGGCGGTCGGCGCGCTCTTTGATGGAGGCCCTGGCCTCTGGCGTAGGGACGATGTTCTTCAGTACCTCCTGCTCCACGGCGTTCATGTCTGGTCGCATGGCGAACCGACCTATAACCGTGCCGTTGCATGCGATCCGGATGCTTCCGCACAGCATCACGATCCCGGGCCAGAAGTGCTGTCCGTTCCGTGTTTCGGCGGAGTCTCCGCATGTGCTCCTGCCGGCCTCCGTTACGATGATAGACAGGATTTATAACGTGCATAAATTACGGAGCATTAAACCTGTTTGCGAAAGAAGAAGTGTACTATGGATATCGTAGCAGCAATCCTATCCCTAATCGCAGGCATTGGCGTTTTCCTCATTGCATGTACGCTACTAAGTAGCAATCTGGAATCGATATGCAGCAAGAAGCTCCGCGACCTGTTCTCCAAGGCATCGGACAAGAAGCTCGTCGGCGTGGGGATAGGCGCTATCGGAACAGCCGCGATACAGAGCTCCGGTGCGACCACGGTTCTCGTCATCGGATTCGTGAACGCCGGGATCATGTCGTTGACGCTGGCCGCCGCCGTCATCTACGGCGCCAATATCGGAACGACCATCACCGCGCAGATCGTGGCGTTCGGTCTCATGGGGTCTGGCAGCGCGGTATCCCTGTCGCTGGTGTTCTCTGCGCTGACAGGCATAGGCGCGTTCATCAACGCGTATGCGAAGAAGGACAGGACCAAGAAGATCGGCGGAGTGGTGGCCGGGTTCGGTCTGCTGTTCGTCGGTCTGACCCTCATGGAAGAGGCCATGGGCGGGCTGTCCGAGCTGGATTCCGTGAAGGATTTCCTCGGCGGGATCAACAGCATTCTCCTCCTTGTCGTCATCGGGGCCGTGCTGACCGCGATAGTCCAGAGCTCGTCCGTCATGACCACGATCATCATCGCTATGCTGGTGGTGGCCAATCCGCTGATCACGCTCGAGCAGGGCATCTATCTGACGATGGGGTCCAACATAGGATCCTGCATAGTCGCCATCATGGCCGGTTTCACCAGCGGTCTCAACGCCAAGAGGACGGCGCTCATCCATCTGCTGTTCAATGTCATCGGCGTCACGATCTTCGTCCTGTTCGGCGCTGCAATGGGTATCGTCACCGGAGGTGATCTGACCTATGGATCGGTATTCTCAGGGCTGTTCAGCGATCCGGCCACCCAGCTGGCCATGTTCCACACGTTCTTCAACGTCGTGACGGTCGTCATCATGCTGCCGCTGACCTCCGCCCTGATAGCTCTGGTCAAGAGGATCCTCCCTGACAAGAAGCCCAAGATAATCCCGGACGATGAGCACGGCGCCCACCTGTACTATCTGGACGAGAACATGCTCAAGACGCCCGCGGTCGCCGTCCTGGAGGTCAAGAACGAGATCATGAAGATGGCCGAATTCTCCATGGACAATGTGCAGAGGGCTTCGCGTATAGTTCGCACTCTGGATTTCACGGAGAAGGAGAAGTTCGACCTGGTCGAGAACCAGATCGATTACATGAACTTCGCGATCTCGCAGTTCCTGATCAAACTGTCCAACCAGACCCTCAGTAGCAGGGATGTGACGTACATATCGACGGCCTTCCACAGCATCACGGATCTGGAGCGTATAGGGGACTACGCGGTCAACATAGTGGAATACGCGGAGAAGCTCAGGGACAGCAACGAGAGGTTCTCCGATTCCGCGGACGAGGAGATCGAGAAGATCACGGATATGGTCCAGCAGCTCTACGAGACCGTCATGGACGCCTATAGGAACAACAGCGAGCAGTCCCTGCAGGACGCCTATGAGATCGAGGAAACGGTGGACGAGGTCACTGATATGATGGCCGACCACCACATAAGGAGGCTCTCCGAGGGATCGTGCTTGCCCTCGGTCGGCGCGGAGTTCCTTTCCCTGACCTCGGATGTCGAGAGAATCGCGGATCATTTCATCAACGTCGGGCGGACGATCAGGGAGATCCACCGATTCCGACGGTTGTCGCCCGGCCGTCGCACGGACGGCCGGGCACAGCCCTCATGCCCACCGGAAGGCGTTCTTTCCGGCACCAGTCTCGAAGAACAGCTTGGCTATCCCGAGCCCCATGGACGAATAGCTCCCTCCCAGGCTCTCCGCCCTCACCCTGCCGTCCGGTTCCAGCGTGAATCTGAATTTCTGCTTGTTCATGGCCGTAGGCGCCAGCATCGCGGCCTCGATCCCGTCCCTGAACCATCTCGGCCATTCTCCTTCGCAGACGCCCAGCTCCTCCGCGGGTTTGCTGGTATGCGGGATGCCCTGGTTCGTTCCGTATCCCAGTGCGAGGACGCCGGCCAGCTTCTCGTCCTTGCCGATCCCGCATGCGACCTTCCTCTTGCTGTACGTCAGTACGACCCAGCATGTGTTCAGGCCAAGTTGTTGCGCACGCAGCATGACCTCTGCACCGTAGTATCCGATCCTCTCGTCTAGATCGTCCGTCTTCTTTCCAATGAGCGCAATGTAATCGTTGACACCTGTGAATCCCCTGGCCATAAATCCTTCGAATGCTTCGGGAGAATCGTTGACCATCTGTATGTGCAGATCGCCCTCGGTATTGCATATGGCAATCGTATCCGACAATTCGGCCCTGATGGCGTCCGATATCCTGGCGCCGGTGAAGCTCCTGACTGAATGACGTGTCCTGATGGCGTCCTGTATGCTCAACTCGTCTATCATCTTCATCACCAATCTTGATCAGTCTCGGTCTCCTGGAGGCCTCCATGAGTCTGCGGACGTCCTCTGACAGAATCCTGATGGATTCCCAAATCGCCGCATCGCCGTTGAGCCTGTACAGGTTCGTGGTTCCGACCTCTCTGGTACACAGGATGCCTGCGCTCTTCAGGATCTTGAGATGATACGATATGGCGGGACGGGAGAGGTCCATGCGGGCCGCGATATCCTGGACGCTCATGCCGGATGCATCGGCATCCAGCAGGATCAGGAGGATCTCCTGTCTTCTTGAATCGCCCAGTGCGTAGAAGCCGGCCTGGCATCTTCTGAACTCGTTTTCGAGTCTGTCCCTGTCCCCGGAGCGGGCATCCATGATGCGTTGATTAGTTTAAACTTTTAAACATATCTGCAGATGGTTCGACGTCACACGATGATTGCCCGATGCGGGACGCATCCCGCTGTGCAGGCGGTTGATTCAGAGGCCGAACCGGCAGCGACCGGTGATGATGCCCGCCTTGGGGTCGGCGGGGACCATGGGGAGAGCATGCTCGTCCGGATCGCAGATCACTTCCACGATGCACGTCTTCCCGCAGCTCTTGGCTTGGAGCAGCGCGTCGCGGATCTCCCCCGGTCTCTCGACGCGAATGCCTTCCGCGCCGAACGATTCGGCCAGCTTCATGAAGTCCGGATCGTTCTTCAGCGTGGTGGATGAGTAGCGCTCGTTCCAGAAGAGCTTCTGCCATTGCCTGACCATCCCGAGCGTTCCGTTGTTCAGGAGGACCACGGTGACGGGGAGGTCCTCTGCGATGGATGTGACCACCTCCTGCATGACCATCAGGAATCCTCCGTCTCCCGTCACGGTGATGACGTTCTTGTCCGGGCACGCCGCCTTCGCTCCGATGGCGGACGGCAGGCCGTAGCCCATGGTCCCGAACGTTCCCGAGGACAGGAACTGCCTCGGTCTGGAGATGTCGAGGAAGTGCATGGCCCACATCTGGTTCTGGCCCACATCGGTGGTGACGATCGTGTCCTCGTCGATGATCGAGTTCAGCTCGTGCATGACGTCCTGCGGCTTGATGGGCGCACCGTCGATGAACGGGCCGCACCCGCATCTGCGTTTGGCATCGCGGGCCTTCTGGGTCCATGCGGCATCGGTGGACGGGGTTCCGAGGCGGTCCAGGATGAGACGTATCGCCTTGGCCGCATCGCACTGTATGTCCGCGGACGCGTGGCCGTGCTTGTCGAACTCCGTGGCATCGACATCGATGTGCACGACCCTGCCGTCGGGATCCTGCATCCGGCATCTCTTCCCGTAGGTCCTGTCGGAGAATCTGGCGCCGACGGCTATGATCAGGTCGGCGTCGTTCATCATGGTCATGGCCGACATGCGGCCGTGCATGCCGAGCGGACCCATGTAGAGGTCGTAGTTGCAGGGTGTGATCCCCATTCCCATGAGGGTCGTGTCGACAGGGGCTCCGATGGCCCTGGACAGGGCCATGACCTCCTCCGACGCGTTCACGGCTCCGCCGCCGACGAGGATGACCGGCCTCCTGGCCTCTCTTATCCATACGACCGCCTCGTCGAGGTCCGTGAGATCCTCCGGAATCGGCTTGATATGGTGCTCATCATCCAGAATAGAAGGGTCCACCTGGGAGTTCATCTGGTCCACGGGCAGGTCTATGTGAACGGGCCCGGGCCTGCCGGTCTGGCAGATCTCCCAGGCCTCGCTGATGTCGTGCGGGAGCTTGTTGACGTCGAGCACCCTGAAGTTGTGCTTCGTGATAGGCATGAAGAGGCTGTACGCGTCGACTTCCTGGAATGCGCCGAGGCCGAGGGATCCGACCCCGACCTGCCCTGTGAGGGCGATCATGGGGACGGAATCGGCATAGGCGGTGGCGATCCCTGTGACCATGTTTGTGGCGCCAGGTCCGCTCGTCGAGATGCAGACGCCCGGGACGCCGCTGGCGCGGGCATATCCGTCGGCCATATGGGCCGCGCACTGCTCGTGCCTGACGAGCACGTGGCGCATGCTGGAGTCGTACAGCTCGTCGTAGATCGGGATGACGCTTCCGCCGGGATATCCGAACAGCGTCTTCACACCCTTCCTTTCGAGCATACGTACGAGAGCCTGCGTACCCTTCATAGCTATCGGAATCCGCGATTCAAAGGGTATTTAAAAAATATGCGAGGAACGCAGGGATGACGTGGCGCAACGGGTGCGGTTGATGCGTGCCACGATCGGTCCGACCCGTCCTCCTCCCCGGACTCCATCACAGGGTCCGCGAGGCCCGCGCATTCGTTCCCCACGAACCTCTTGCGTATGACCTCGAGGGCCCGCATCAGCTGCTCGTCGCCGGTGTCCAGGCTCTTGCCGGGTCCGCCGTCGGCAGGCGCGAGGGCCAGCAGGGCGTGGAGGAGTATGTACGCGCTCCATCCTTGCACGGTCATCGAGTACATGTTGACCTGGTGCCCCTCGGTGCGGCGGGATTCCGATATCAGCCCCTGGGCCATGCAGGTCTTCGTCAATTCGTCTACTCTGTTCTTGCTGAGCTCCACGCTGTCGTACATGGGGGCTCTGTTGACCTCCCCGTTTTTCCATAGGAATCCTAGATATGCATCCAAGGCCTTGTTCGGATTCTTGTTAGTTGAATATCCAGTGACGGAGTGACATCACTGGATTCTGCTCTGTATTTAAAG
>CAYUPU010000067.1:0-6946 GCA_964445265.1 uncultured Methanomassiliicoccales archaeon | reverse complement strand
TGTTGAACTGTGCTTCCTTGTCTTTGCTTCTCTCGGTGCCCTCTTTGAGCACGATAACGGGCTGGTTTCCAGAACCGTACATGGTACAATCACCTGTGGTTGAAGTAGGACAATTTAGTTCTTCTATAAAAAAATTATTGAATCTGCCCGCTATACGGCGCATGATGTGCTGGCTCGGACCGACGATATTTAAGGTCCCGTGTTTACAATTCATGCATGCCGCGATCCGCAGGAGGGCCGTCCAGCCCCAGCTGCGCGCATCTCCTCCTGAACCTGGAGACCGCCTCCGGCGACTGGCGGATGCCCATGCGCTCCAGACGTTCGAGGCCCTCCGGGACCATGGAGCGCGTATTGAGACCGCTGCATCCGATAGAGCGCACCCCCGTGTCCCATATGGCATCCGCGAGCTCCTCCGCCCTGTCCTCCGAGGAGGACATGAGCGGCGCGACCATCGCGAATACGCGGACTCCTCTGTCCGACAGCTCCGCCATCGCCGCCAGACGGGCCGATGGCAGGGGCGCCCCGGGCTCGGTCATCCTGGATATGCGATCGTCCAGCCCGGAGACCGAGATTCCGACCGTCGCGTCCATCTCGGATATGAGGTCCGCATCCCTCAGAACCAGGTCGGACTTGGTCAGTATGCGGACGTCGCGGCCCTTCGACGCCAGGATCTCCAGGCAGGACCTGGTGAGACGGAACCTCCCCTCAGCGGCCTGGTACGGGTCCGTGGCCGTCCCAACCCCCACCGTGCCCTCGGCATACGGGAGCTCCCTTGAGAGGCGGTCCGCTATGTTCCTCTTCACCCTGACGACCCTCCAGGACGCGGGATCTGAATGCGTATGTCCTACGGCGTAGCAGTAGATGCACCCGTGCTCGCATCCTCCGTAGGGGTTGAGAGAGTAGTCCATCCCGTAGAGCCCCGAGGGGTTCAGGGCGCGGCTGCAGCTCACCAGCCGGAACTCCCCCTCCCATTCCAAGCTCCCGCCGGCGAACTCACCCAGCGTGGTATCCCTGGCGATCATTCCCCGCCTCTTGTCCGGCCCCGCATCCGTACGGGGCGGATCCCCCCGCCGCACCGGCTGTGCCTCACTCTGCATACCGCGCAGAGTCCGTTACTGTCGGGGACTCCTCTCGCCGATGCGGTGCAGGTGCGCTCTGCAGCTTGAGGATGCGGACGGGCGGGGGTGTCGATGAGCATATCTGATATGAGAAGCGGAAGCCGGTTAGGAATCTCTTCCAATGCAAGGGGACCGGTTCCCGCTCTGATTGTCGATGCCTCCCGACGTTTAAAGCAATTTCGTCCGTATCTGACAGGAGATCTCCCATCAACGGCGTTTACCGTCTGGAAATCGTCAGATGGCTGTCCGGAAGGCGTTCCGGAGCTCGCTTCCGGGCCGACGGCTGGACACGGCCGTCCACCGAGAGATCGCATCCGAAGACCTTCCTGAAGTCGGGCGCGATGCGCTCCAGGCTCCATATCTCCATGGATGGGTCGTCATCGGCGATCAGCCCGATCCTGACCGCGTCCCCGCTCCTGGAGAGCTTGAAGCCTTTCACGGAGTGGTTCCTGTGTCTGTCCATGACGTCGGCCATCTTCAGCAGGACGGAGCATACCCTGACGCCCTCGACCTCATCCTTGGACATGCCGGAGAACCGCGGGTCCTTGGCTCCGGGGAACTTCTTGTGATGGTTCCTGACGATGAGTCCCATGCAGCGTATCTCCGGGACCGTGAACCCCTGCAGGTCCGCGTTCTCTATCATCATCTGGGAGATCACGTTGTGGTTGGAGTACGAGACGATCTCGCCTATATCGTGCAGCACGGCGGAGCAGGCCAGCAGGCTGCGCCACTGCGCATCAAGCGAATGCAGGCCCAGCTCCCTGGTCCGGTCGAACAGTCTCAGCGCGCCGCGCTCCACCGCCTCCGCATGCGCGCGGTCGCAGCGGCAGCGGTGCGCCAGGGCGCGGACGGACGACTCCCTCGCGCTGAATACGGTGTGCCCGTTGGACAGGCGGTAGTCGAGCATCATCCCCTGCTTCAGGCCGCTCCTGCTCACGGTCATCCGCGATATTCCGAACTGCGTCATCAGGGACTGCGCTATCGCGCCGCCGGGGACGATTATGTCGGCTCTGCTCCGGCTCATGCCGGGGACCTTGAGCCTGGCGGCCATGTCCATCTCGCAGAGGCGGGGCATGAGGGCCTCGAGCTCCCTGAGCTCCAGGCGGGACGCGTCCTTGTCCCCTCTGCGCGCGGCGCAGAGCTCCGCCAGCGCCACCAGGGTCCCCGAGGAGCCGGAGGCCTCGGAGAATCCGAGCGCGCGTATCCTCTTCGCAGCATGGTACGACGAGACCTCCGCCGTGCGCATCACGAACGAGTAGTCCTCTGGCGACACCGGCCGGGTGAAGTCTATGCCCAGCCCCGAATCGTAGCGGACGGCGCCCATGGAGAGGCTGTCGACGAACAGGTCCTCCCCCTTCTCGCGGACCAGGACCTCCGTGCTCCCTCCCCCGATGTCCATGTGCACCGTGCGCTTCGCGGGCCCCTTATCCCCGAACACCCCCAGGCCTATCAGCCTGGCCTCTTCGGCGCCGGGTATGACCCTCACCTCCACGTCCGGAGGTATGGCATCCAGCAGCTCCTGCTGGTTGGCCGCCTCTCTGGCGGCGCATGTCGCATAGGCGACGACCTTCCCGGCGCCGAGGCTGCGTGATATCCCGGCGAAGCGGGAGACCACGAGGGCGGCCTTGGACACGGCGGCGGCGTCCAGCCTGCCGTCGGCGTACAGCCCCATGCCCAGACGCACGGACTCCTTGTCCTGGTAGACCGGCGTGCCGGACGTGCCGGGATAGAACCTCACCACGAGGACATGAATGGAGTTGGTCCCTATGTCGATGAACCCTACGGTCTCGGCCTCGATCCCCGTCGCCATGCCAGCATCCCCTGTGGTCGATCAGCCACTTCTGAGATCTGAGGCTCCTCTCGTCCGGTCCGCGTCCGACATGGACGTACGTGCCGTCGGAACGGAGAGCGCGGGCCTTGACGTTGTCCCGCAGATGAACCTCCAGGATATCGTCCCGTATGAGGGCCATCATCCTCCTGTCGAGGACAGGGAACAGGACCTCGACGCGGGCCAGGAGGTTGCGGGGCATCATATCGGACGACCCCATGTACATCTCCGGGCTGCCGCCGTTCTCGAAATAGTATATCCTGGCGTGCTCGAGGAACCTGTCCACTATACTGGTCACCGTTATGTTCTCGGACACTCCGGGGATCCCGGGGCGGAGGCAGCAGAGCCCGCGTATGTTGAGCTCGACCCTCACGCCCGCTATGGAGGCCCTGTACAGCGACGCGATTATGTCCGCGTCTATCAGGCCGTTGGCCTTCATGGCGATGTATCCGGATCCTGTCTCCCCGCACAAGCGGATCTCCCTCTCTATTTTCTCTATGAGGGAGCTCTTGAGCGTCAGCGGGGCGACCAGCAGGCGGCTGTACATCCTGGGTCCGAAGTAGCCCGTGAGCGCGTTGAAGAGCTCGCCGACGTCCTCGCCTATCTCGGGGTCGGAGGTCAGGAACGACAGGTCGGCGTACTGCTTGGCCGACGACGTGTTGTAGTTCCCGGAACTCATGTGGGTGTAGCGGACCAGCCTCTCGCCCTCCAGCCTCACGACCTGCAGGAGCTTGGAATGGACCTTCAGGTTGACGGGCCCGTAGACCACGTGGACGCCTATCCTCTCCATCTCCCTGGCCCAGAGGATGTTGTTGCTCTCATCGAACTTCGCACGGAGCTCCATCAGGACCGATACGGTCTTGCCGTTCTCCTTGGCCTTCATCAGCGCCTTGACGAGCGAGGGGTCCCTCCCTATCCTGTAGAGGCATATCTTGATGCTCTGGACGTCGGGGTCGTCGGCCGCGTCGTTGACGAAGCGGACGATGGTGGAGAAGGACTCGTACGGATGGTAGAGGACCCAATCCTTCTGCCTTATCGCTTCGAAGAGGTCGGCCCCCTCGGCGAGCTCGGGCGGCAGGTAGGGCTCGAACCTCTTCTCCTTGAGTTTGGGATAGTCGAGGGCGTACAGCTGCCATAGGTCCGCCAGGCCCATGACGTCCGTCCTCTGGACCTGCAGATCGCTGAGCTTCAGGTTCCTGGAGAACAGCTTGACCATGTCAGACGGCATCGTCCTCTCCACGATCATCCTCACAGGGAATCCCACGTCCCTGTCCTCCAACGACTCCTCGACGGCCGTCATGAAGTCGCACGCCTCGTCTATGGTCACCTTGACGTCGGCGTTCCTCGTGACCTTGAACGTGTACGCCCCGACCACGTCCAGCTCCGGGAAGAGGGAGGACACGTGCTTCTCCAGCACCTCCTCCAGCATCACGAACTGTATCCCGTCGCCGCAGGGTATCTGGACGAATCTGGGGAGCACCCCCACGGGCACCTTGACCCTGGCGTACAGCTGCTCGCGGTTCTTGTCGTAGAGGCGAACCGCGACGTTGAGGGAATTGTTGGATATGAACGGGAACGGGTGGCTCACGTCCAGGGCCAGCGGCGTGAGCAGAGGGTGGACCCTCTCCTTGTAGAAGCGCGAGAGCCATGCCCGCTGGTCCGGATCGAGGTCGTCCACCCTGCTAATGGTTATGCCGGCGGCGGAGAGCTCGGAGACGAGTCCGGACCAGCAGAGCATGTACTCCGACTCGAGGTCCCTCACGGTTCCGGTCACCTCCTCCAGCAGGGACGAGTATGTCCGCATCCGATAGTCCGGTCCGGGGATCGGGGTCCTGGACAGGATCCCCGGGACGCGGATCATGTAGAACTCGTCGAGATTGCTGTAGCAGATCGCGAGGAACTTCACCCTCTCCAACAGGGGATTGGACTCGTCCTCGGCTTCCTCCAGGCACCTGCGGTTGAATTCCAGCCAGGAGCACTCGCGGTTGATGTAGTACTTGGAATCGTAGAGGTCGGGCTCCCCGGCGTCCGGACCCCTCCGTCCGCCCGATGCCATCTCGGTTCTCCTCTTCGTCCCTGACCTTGACCGAATCGCGGTGCGCGAAGAGTCCCTCGGCCTCGGCGATCGTCTGGATGGTTGGCGACAGCGCCTCCAGCCCCTCGCGGGAGAGGATCTGTACGGTGGACGTCTTCATGAACATGGAGACGTTCAGGCCGGAGCAGGTCTTCGCATATCCGGATGTGGGGAGGACGTGGTTGGTCCCCGACGCGTAGTCTCCTGCGGCGACGGGCGTGTAGGGGCCGACGAATATCGATCCGGCGTTCCTGACCTTCCCGAGGACGTCCAGCGGGTCCCTGACCTGTATCGACAGGTGCTCCGGGGCGATCTCGTTGGTGATCTCCACGGCCAGATCCATGCTGTCGGCGACGATGTATCCCGAGTTCTCCATGGCGGCCTCGATGATCTCCCTCCTGGGAGCCTCGGCGATGATCTCCTCCATATAGGGCCTGACCTTCTCGGGGAGGGACGGATCGCTGGTTATGAGGAGGCATGCGGAGGACGGATCGTGCTCGGCCTGGGCCACGAGGTCGGCGGCCACGAACGGCACGTCCGCGGTCTCGTCGGCCAGCACGCAAACCTCTGACGGTCCTGCGGGGAAGTCTATGTCCACCTTGTTGCGGAGCATCATCTTGGCGCCGGTGACGAACACGTTCCCGGGTCCGACGATCTTCTGGACGGGCTCGATTGTCTCCGTTCCGAGCGCCATCGCGGCGATGGCCTGCGCCCCGCCGGTCTTGTATATCTCGTCGACGCCCGCGATATCGGCTGCGACGAGCACGAGGGGCTTGATGGGCGCAGGGGTGCACATGACGACCTCGTCGACGCCCGCGACCCTCGCGGGGATGGCGGTCATGAGTACGGTGCTGGGGTACGACGCCCTGCCTCCGGGGATGTAGCATCCGACCCTCTCGAGGGGCGTGGACTTCACGCCGAGGGTGATGCCCGGCTCGACCTCTTTCAGCCACATGCCTGCGGGCCTCTGCATCTCGTGGAAGCGCTGAATGTTGTACGCAGCGTTCTCCAGCTCGTCGACTACCTCCGGAGGGACCTGCTCGTAGGCCTTGTCGATCTCCTCTCTGGTGACGACGAGGCTGTCCAGCTTCACATGGTCGAACCTCTCGGCGAGCTCGCGTATGGCGTCGTCGCCCCTCTCCTCGACCTGCTTGATGATGCCGCGCACGGTCTCCTCGGCCTGCCCCACCTTGGATTCGCGGTTCCTAGTCCAGAAGTCCTCGCTGACCTGGTTCCATATCATATGCCTGCCTCTAGCCAATCGTTCGTTAAATACGATACGGTCTCCGAAAACACACATAACGGGGAACCCCCCTCTACATCTTCCGCAACAAAGGAGGGGGCTACCCAAACAAGAGGATGGCGATGTCGGGTAGGACCAGCAAGGATAAAAAGACACAGAAGGCGAAGAGACGGACCATGGACAGGAGGATGGGGAGGGACATCCGTCTGACACGTGACGTGGGGGAGAGGGTCGAAGCTCCTCCCAGGAAGGCCACTGCTGCGGAGGTCCATGCGGACAACAATGCATCCTATGGGGCCGCATACAGACTGTTCAATGTCAAGGACAGAATGAACGGATTCACGGACAGAGGAGGAGTAGGATCCCGTGGTCGAGGGAGATCGTGTTCTGCGGATACGGTGAACTGACGGAGGGGTTCGAGGATTCGAAGGAATGCGCCCGCAGGATCAAGGAGGAGTTCGGGAAACCGGTGAGGTTGGACACCATCGGCCTCGGGAACCTGATAAACGGAAGGGACATCGTCCTGGAGATTGAGGGTCTGATAGATTCCGTCTCCATCGGTCTCAACGCACCCAACGAGGAGGAGTGCCTGGAGGTGACCAAGCCCGTATTCGGACCCGGTTCCTATCAGGCGGTCCTCGATTTCATAAGGGAGTGCAGGGAGAGGATCAGCGGGGTCACCG
>CAYUPU010000066.1:0-7139 GCA_964445265.1 uncultured Methanomassiliicoccales archaeon | reverse complement strand
GGCCCCGCCTCACAATCTCACACTCACCACATGACCAGCGGACGCTCCGCGTCCGTCCCACACATGACTCTCAAACCCGGCGCCCCGGACGCCCCTCCTCCTTTCGTATTCATCGGATGGACGTCCTCCGCGCCCTCCTTACGCCCGCGCATGTCCGTGCCGGGCGGAACACCGGCACAGGAGGCACGACTTGAACGGATCAGACGACCCGCTACGCATCCTGCAGATCTCCAGCATCATGGACGTCTTGATGTTCCTAGCGGAACATGACGGCTGCACCAAGATGGAGATGTACAGATGCGTATCCTACAACTCCGCCATGGCGGGGAAGGTCCGGATGCTCGAGGAGTCCGGAATGATAGCGCAGACGGCCGACGGGCGCGCGACACGCGTAAGCCTGACCGAGAGGGGGAGGAGGGTGGCCGAGCTGCTGGTGCGGATACGCGACACGATGGCGTCCGGGCGACGCCCCGTCCGAGAGTTACCCTTATTTATATCAAGAGGATGCGAACCCGTTAACATGACGCTCAAATTCGGGGTCCCAAACAAGGGCCGTCTCAACGAGAGGACGATCGAGCTCCTGACCAGGTCGGGGCTCGACCTCGGCGAGGAGATCGGAAGGAAGCTCTACGTGAAGGCCAGGAACCAGGATATCGAGATCCTGTTCGTCAGGGCCCAGGACATCCCGGAGTTCATCGCCAAGGGGGCGATAGACATTGGGATCACCGGCGAGGACCAGGTCGCCGAGGCCGGGGTCGACATCGTCAAGAAGCTGGAGCTCGGGTTCGGATACTGCCACATGGCGCTGGCCGTTCCCGAGGAGAGCGGCATCGGTGATGCGTCCGGCATCGCCGACGGCACCAGGATCGCCACCTCCTATCCCCGCATCGCCGAGACGTACTTCAGGTCCCTCGGCAAGGACGTCAACATCATCGTCGTGTCCGGAGCGGCGGAGATCATGCCCTATCTGGGCATAGCCGACTGCATCGTCGACCTCGTGTCCACCGGATCCACCCTCAAGATGAACAGGATGGTCGAGGCCGGCAGGATCCTGGACTCCCAGGCCTGCGTCTTCACCAGCGAGGGGGCCCTCGAGGCCCACGGCAGGGAGATCGAGGAGCTCGTGGACTCCATCGACAGCGTCATCGGCGCCGAGTCCAGGAGGTACCTGATGGCCAACGTCCCCAGGGACCGCGTGGCGCAGGCCGAGGCCATCGTCCCCGGCCTGGAGGGGCCGACTATCCTGGAGATCGCCGGCAGAGGGGACTTCGTCGCCCTCCATGCGGTCGTGGATGCGGCGGACATGTTCAGGATCATCACCGACCTCAAGAGGATCGGCGCCAAGGGGATCCTCACGACGGAGATACAGAGGCTGGTGAACCGATGGCCGACAGGAGCATCATGAGGGAGACCACCAGGGACTTCGTCAGATACTACAACCCGAAGCTCCACGGCGAGATCAGGCTCGACACCAACACCAACGTCCTCGGATCCAATCCCGCCGCGGCGGAGTACCTGAGGACCCACACCTGGGACCTCAACGGATACCCGGACACGTACTCCGGCGGCCTCCGGTCCGCTCTGGGCGAGCTCTACGGCCTCGATCCGGACTGCATCATCGCCGGGAACGGATCGGACGAGATGATCGACGTCCTGTTCAAGACGTTCACCAACTGGGGCGACGACACCGCCGTGCCGGTCCCCTCGTACACCCTGTACGATTACTTCGTCAGGATGAACGGCGGGAAGGCCGTGCCTGTGGACCTGACCGACGACTTCCAGCTGGACGTCGACAGCATCGTGGGGACGGGGGCGAAGATCGTCATCGTGCCCTCGCCGAACAACCCCACGGGGAACTCGTTCAGGAGGAGCGACCTGGAGGACCTGCTGTCCCGCTTCGACGGCATAGTGGTCGTCGACGAGGCGTACTCCGAGTACTCCGGAGAGAACATGATCTCCCACGTGTGCGAGTTCGACAACCTGGTGGTCACGAGGACGTTCTCCAAGGCATACGCCATGGCCGCGCTCCGCGTCGGCTACATGGCCTCCAACCCGAGACTCGCCGAGATGATGGCGTCCGTGAAGATCCCGTACTCGCTGAACGCCATAAGCGAAGGGGCCGCGATAGCCGCCCTGAAGGACCAGTCCTTCGTGAAGAGGAGCGTGGATATGGTGAGGGAGCAGCGCCCGGCGCTGATCAGGGGGATGCAGAGGCTCGGATTCGAGACCTTCCCGTCGGACTCCAACTTCGTGCTCGCCCGCTCGCCGATAGACCATGAGGCCCTGGTCTCCGGACTGAGGGAGAGGGGCATCCTGATCAGGGACTTCGGATCGAAGAGGAGGACGGAGAACTGCGTCAGGCCCACGGTCGGCACCGCGGAGCTCAACGCGCTGCTCCTCGACAGGATGGAGGAGGTCATCGACGGATGCCGCTGAACATATCGCTCGCCGACTACGGCGTCGGCAACCTGTACTCGATCAGGCGCTCGCTGGAGAACTGCGGCGCCGACGTGACCACCGTCACCGACATGCGCGACCTCCTGGACGCCGAATGCATCGTCTTCCCCGGCGTCGGCGCCTTCGACAGGACCATGGAGAGGCTCCGGCCGGTCAGGGACGACATCGTCGGGAAGCTGGAATCGGGGACGCCGGCCCTGGGGATATGCATAGGCATGCAGATCATGTTCGAGAGGAGCGCGGAGGGCTCCTCCCCCGGGATCGGGTTCTACAAGGGGGAGGTCGTCCCTCTCGAGGGTGACATCATCCCGCACATGGGCTGGAACTCCGTCGAATCGGACGATCCGCTGTTCGACGGCGTGGAGAACAGGCACTTCTACTTCGCCCACTCCTTCGCGGCCCGGCCCGACGAGGACATAGCCGTCGGTACCACCGAGTACTGCGGACGCGGCATCCCCACGATCTTCCGCAAGGCCAACGCCTACGGGACCCAGTTCCACCCCGAGAAGAGCAGCTCGTCCGGAGCGGCGCTCCTCAGGAACTTCATATCGTTCGCGGAGTCAGTTCTATGAGGATCATACCCGCCGTGGACGTCATGGACCACCAGGTGGTCCAGCTGGTGGGGGGCGTCCCCGGGAGCCAGCAGATCGTGATGCCTGACCCCCTGTCCGTGGCGGAGATGTGGGTCTCCAAGGGCGCCGGGTACCTCCATCTGGTCGACCTCGACGCCGCGTTCGGAAAGGAGGGCAACATCCCGGTGTTCAAGAGGATCATCGAGGAGGCCGGCGTCCCCGCCGAGGTCGGAGGGGGCATAAGGTCGACGGAAACCGTCGACGAGCTGGTCGCCGCCGGAGCGGACCGCGTGGTCGTCGGGACCAGGGCCGTGAAGGAGCCGGACTGGCTGGCGTCCATCGCGGACCGGCATCCCGGCAGGATCGTCCTCTCCCTGGACACCAAGGAGGGGAGGATAGCCGTCAAGGGGTGGCAGGAGTCCGCCGGCACCACCGTCGAGGAGATGTTCGGGATCATCAGGGACCTCCCGCTCGCCGGGGTCCTCAACACCAATGTGGATGTGGAGGGGAGGCGCGGCGGCATCGACGAGGCGCAGGCCCGCGGATTCATCTCCGGGTGCCCCTGCCCGGTAATATCGTCCGGAGGGGTCACGTCCCGCAGGGACGCCGAGATCCTGTCCGATGCGGGCGCCGAGGGCGCGGTCGTGGGGCTCGCGCTGTACACCGGCGTCATCCGCCCGTGGGAGTGGGACACGCCCTGGATCTCGTGAAGGGAATGTTTATCCCAGTGCAGTGTTTACGGCGTTAACATGAAGATGCCATGCGAGCTCATAGTCACGCACATCCTGCCGACGGCGCGCGGCGCGATCGCGAAGGACCTGGTCTCGCGCCACGGCATGACCCAGACCGAGGTCGCCAGGCTCTTCGGTGTGACCAGCGCCGCCGTGTCCCAGTACATAAAGGGGATGCGCGGGGGAAACGACCTGATAGACCGCAGCGCGTGGAAGGGCGACTTCTACGCGATGATCTCCCGCAAGGCGGACCAGGTGGCCGAGGGCGCGGACATCACCGATGTGCTGTGCAGCGTATGCACCTACGTGAAGGACAGCGGACTGCTGAAGGCCCTGTACGTCTACGAGGGGTACTCCGGCGAGCTCGGAGCCTGCATGGACTGCCCCCGGATGGATATCGTCATCCCCGAGGAGCCCGCAGCGCGAAGAACGCCGATCGGGCTCCGCATCCCGCGCTCGCATCCTATTTATGAAGGCGGACCCTATCGCGACCCAACATGACCGCAAGGAAGACGGAGCTCGAGCGCAGCACCAGGGAGACCCGGATCAGCGTGGCGCTCGACATCGACGGTTCGGGCAGCTTCGATGTGGAGAGCGACATCCAGTTCCTGAAGCACATGACCGAGACGCTCGCCAGGTACGCGTCGTTCGACATCGCGATGAGCGCGGCCGGCGACAACGACCACCACATCATCGAGGATGCCGCGATCACCGTCGGGAAGGCCCTCAGGAGGTGCATCGGCGACGAGCCCATCGAGAGGACCGCCACGGCGGTCGTCCCCATGGACGACGCCCTCGTCATGGCGTCGCTGGACCTTGTAGACCGCCCCTACTGCGATGCGGACCTGCCGGACCCCCTCTACACCCACTGGATGAGGAGCTTCGCGATGTCGGCCGGCATGACGCTGCACATCGTGGTCGTCCGCGGGTTCGACGACCACCACATCATCGAGGCCGCGTTCAAGGCCGTCGGAAAGGCGCTGCGCGACGCGATCAGGGTGCGCTCCTCGGAGCTGAGCACCAAGGACCGCGAGGTCATCGGGTGATACCATGCTGACCAAGAGGATCATACCCTGCCTGGACGTGAAGAACGGAAAGGTCGTCAAGGGCATCAACTTCAAGGGCCTGAAGGAGGTGGGCGATCCGCCCGCCATGGCCGTCGAGTACGAGAGGCAGGGCGCGGACGAGATAACATTCCTGGACATCACCGCGTCCCTGGAGACCCGCAAGACGATGTTCGACGTCGTCTCGAAGACCGCTGGCAGCCTGTTCGTCCCGCTCACCGTCGGCGGAGGGATCGGGTCCGCGGCAGACATGAGGGCCGCGCTCAACGCGGGCGCGGACAAGGTGTCCGTGAACTCCGCCGCCGTCAGGGACCCGTCGATGCTGTCCGAATGCGCCGAGAGCTTCGGACGGCAGTGCGTCGTCGTGGCCATCGACGGCAAGCGCGTCGGGGACCATTGGGAGGTCTTCACCCACGGCGGCACCAGGAGCACCGGCATCGATGCGGTCGAATGGGCGAAGCGGGCCGAGGACCTGGGCGCCGGGGAGGTGCTCCTGACCTCCATGGACACGGACGGGGTGAAGAACGGATACGACATCCCCTTCACCGCGGCGGTGGCCGACGAGGTGTCGATCCCCGTGATCGCATCGGGAGGCTGCGGGAGCGTCGAGCACATATACGACGTCTTCACCCAGACGGGCGCGTCCGCCGCGCTCGCCGCATCCATATTCCATTACAACGAGTACACTGTCGGAGAGGTCAAGCAGTACCTCAGGGACAGAGGAGTGGTCGTGAGATGACAGAACTCAAGTACGACGACAAGGGGCTCATCCCCGTTGTCGTCCAGGACTATCTGACGAACGAGGTCCTCATGGTCGCATGGGCCAACGAGGAGGCCGTCGGACTGATGAAGGAGACGGGCTACACCCACTTCTGGTCCAGGAGTAGGCAGAAGCTGTGGAAGAAGGGGGAGGAGTCCGGCCACGTGCAGCGGATCGTGTCCCTGCAGGTGGACTGCGACGGGGACACCCTCCTGGCCAGGGTGGAGCAGGCAGGAGGCATCGCCTGCCACCTCGGAAGGCCGTCGTGCTTCGACGAGGTCATCCAGGGCAGCACGGAGGACACCATGGCCATCATACCCGAGCTCAGGAGGGTGCTCATCGACAGGAGGGAGAACCCCTCAGACGAGAGCTACACCTGCAAGCTC
This sequence comes from uncultured Methanomassiliicoccales archaeon, assembly GCA_964445265.1. Lineage (GTDB taxonomy): Archaea > Thermoplasmatota > Thermoplasmata > Methanomassiliicoccales > Methanomethylophilaceae > Methanoprimaticola. Next base: position 1,169 of record CAYUPU010000066.1, on the reverse strand, counting down.
TACAACGACGAGACCAGGATGTGCAAGAAGGTCATCGAGGAGGCCGGGGAGTTCGCCCTGGCCATAAAGGACAGGGACCGCGACGAGATGGCCTGGGAGCTGGCCGACCTGATCTACCACACGATGGTGGCCATAGAGAAGACCGGGCTCCCCATGTCCGAGGTGTACCGCAAGCTGTGGGAGAGGGCGCAATGAGGGCCGATCTCCACACCCATACGGTGTACAGCGACGGGGAGCTCATCCCCGCGGAGCTCGTGAGAAGGGCCATGGTCCTCGGACACGACGCCATCGCGATCACGGATCATGTGGACATGACCAACGTCGAGTTCGTCGTGACCAGCCTCGTGAAGGCCTGCGAGCTCTGCGAGGACTACATCCCGATCATCCCGGGCGTGGAGATCACCCACGTGCCCCCCAGGCTCATAGCCGATGTGGCCAGGCGCGCCAGGGGGTTCGGGGCGAAGTGGATAGTCGTCCACGGCGAGACGGTGGTCGAGCCCGTGGCCCCCGGAACGGACAGGGCGTCCGTCGACAATCCTGACATCGACTGCCTCGCCCATCCCGGGTTCATCACCATCGAGGAGGCGGAGGCCGCGAAGGAGAACGGCGTCCTCCTGGAGATCACCGGACGCTCCGGCCACAACATCACCAACGGGCATGTCTGCAGGATGGCCCGCGAAGCGGGCGCCGGGATGATAGTCAACTCCGACACCCACCAGCCCGAGAACCTCATGGACGAGAAGGCGGCCTACACCGTCGCCCTCGGCGCGGGACTCACCAGGGAGGAGGCCGACAAGGCCATCCAGGTGACCCCGTTCGAGGCCATCAGGGGCCTCTACTGAAACCTGTCCGCCGGCCCGTGCCGCGGGCCGGCATCCTCGGTTATCCGCACCTCGATCGAAGGAGCGTTTTGTATCGCATCCCTGCTATATCAATACAGATTGCTGACACATAGTAACCGCTATATCATCGGTCCTGCCATGCCATCGCATGGCAGAGAGCGTCAAGGAGAGACGCGGGTCGTTCAGCGGCAGGATGGGCTTCGTCATGGCCGCCGCCGCATCCGCGGTCGGTCTCGGCAATCTGTGGAGGTTCCCCTGGCTGGCATCGCACTACGTTGAATATCCAGTGACGGAGTGACATCACTGGATTCTGCTCTGTATTTAAAG
>CAYUPU010000065.1:0-7148 GCA_964445265.1 uncultured Methanomassiliicoccales archaeon | reverse complement strand
TGTGTGTAATGTTTGTTATGAAGAGATCACCAACACGCTGGTCTCCTAGCCCATATCTCTACGGACATGGTCGAGAGGACGGGGAGGGGCGGGCTAATCGTGGGTCTGGCGGGCGAGAGGCTCATCTCATCGTACCGCTTCCTGGCGACGTTCAAGGAGAACGAGGAGTTCACGGTCAGGAGCGAGTCCATGGAGCTGGGCACCATCGTGAGGCCCCCTCCGGTCGGAGAGAAGGTCGCCATAGCCGGAAGGGTATGGACCGTGGATACGGTCGATCTCAAGAGGCATCTCCTCACGGTAACGGAGGTCAAGGGGCGGGTGCCGGCGTTCTTCGGCCTGGAGCCCGGGGACATGGACACACGCATACTGCTCCGGATGAGGGGCGTCCTGTCGGAGGACTGCTCCTATCCGTACCTCATGGCCAACGCCGTCGGCAGGCTGGCGGAGGCCAGGGAGACGGCCAGGGCGGCCGGCATAACCGAGCGCCCCCTGGTCAACCTCGGAGGGGACATGTGGTGCCTGTTCCCGTGGCTCGGCACATACCCGTTCCTGGCGCTCGAGAGGTTCATCAAGAGGATGTGCGCGGAGGAACTGGGCCTGTCGGGTCTGGATTCGGACCGTCCGTTCTTCATGCAGTTCTCCATGAAGGCCTCCGAGCAGGATTTCTACAGGGTCCTGGTCCGGAGGGCGGAGGGGGCCATCGACCCGATGGACCTGGTCTACGACGGGGAGGTCCCCGTGTTCGAGAAGTACGACGAGCACCTCCCGGACGAGCTCGTCAGGAAGGGGTTCGCCCACGGTGTGCTGGATGTCGAGGGCATGAGGGAGAGGGTACTCGGCTGGAAGGGCCTGATAGAGGGGCGATCCAGCTCCATCCGGCGACGGGCCGGATCATCCAATCGGAAACTGGATTATACAACCAGCCCATCCCCGCCCGTGTATCGGATCGCCGTGTACGGAAAAGGCGGCATAGGCAAATCGACCGTGTCCGCGAACCTCTCGTATCTTCTATCGATGGACGGCAACTCAGTCCTCCATGTGGGCTGCGACCCTAAGCACGACTCCACACGTCTGCTTATGCACGGCAGGAGCATCCGCACCTTCTTCTCGGACACGTCCGCGGATCCCGTGTGCAGCGGCGCGAACGGCGTTTCGTGCGTCGAATGCGGCGGTGCGGAACCCGGAAGGGGCTGTGCGGGCAAGGGCCTGGAACTGCTGTTCCGCAGGATCGCCGACGTCGATGCGGACTACCGCGTGGCGGATGTTCTGGGGGATGTCGTGTGCGGAGGGTTCTCCGTGCCTGTGAGAACGGGGAACGCCGATGCCGTCCTGATCGTCACATCCGGGGAGTTCATGTCGCTGTACGCGGCAAACAACATACTCAGGGGCCTCGGGAACATCCATCCCGGCAGATGCGTGGCCGGGCTAGTCTTCAACAGGAGAGGGGACCGCGGCGAGGAGGCCGCCGTCCGCCGCTTCGCCGATGCCGTGGGCCTTCCGATAGTATGCGACATCCCCCGCTCCGCCCTGTTCGCGGATGCGGAGGCCGCAGGGGAGGTGCTATCCGGGCTGCATCCCGGATCCGATGAGGCGGGGGCCCTCCGCGGGCTGGCCCGCCTGATGGAGTCCTATCCGCACCTGGAGGCACCCCACCCCCTCTCGGAGGAGGGCATGGCCGATATAGCCGCAGGGAGACCCGTGACACATCTGGACGGCCTCAGGCGGTCCCGCGGGTGCACGTTCGACGGATTCGATGCGGAGAGGAACCTGACCTATACCGGCGAATTCGTGATGCCGGCCTGCACGTCCCACGGTGCGGTGGACGGCGCCATGAAGGTATCGGACGCCGCCGTGATCCTCCACGGGCCCAGGAACTGCGCGTACCTGATGGAGTACGTCTTCCGCCGCAGGGCCCTCTACGGCACGTCCGAGCGCTCCGGCCCGGTACCGGAGCCGGGGCTGTACTCCACCAGTTTGGATGCGGCATCCGCCTTCAGGGACACGGGCGCGGAGGTCGAGACGGCGGTCAGGAGGGCGATGGCGGACGGGTACCGCACGGGCTTCCTGATATCCACCTGCTCCACGGAGGTCATGGGAGTGGACATCCCAGCCGTGGCCGGCGCCGTCGGGGCCAGGACGGGCATGGACCTGATCCCGGTGTCCCCGGACGAGACCTTCCTGAGCGGCAAGTTCGGAGGGACGCAGGGGCTGATGGAGGCGCTCGTTTCGAGGATGCGCCCCCGCGAGCCGGAGAAGGGGACGGTCAACCTGATCGGAAGGTGGCTGTACGGCATCGGGCGGGACGAGAGCATAGCCGCCCTGGACGACATCCTGGGCAGGATGGGCCTACGCGTGCGCTTCTGCTTCCTAGACTTCTGCACCATGGCCCGCATAGAGGACTTCTGCTCCGCGGAGTACGACATCCAGCTGGGCAAGGGCAGGCTGGCGGAGCGTCTGTCCTCGATGATATCCGAGCGCACGGGCCGGAGGAGGGCGGTTAGGCTGGAGACCCCGTCGGGCCTCTGCGAGTCCCTCGAATGGGTCCGCGGGCTGGCCGCGTACGACCCGTCCCTCGCGCCTCTGCTCCCGTCCGCGGAGGAGTCCCTGCGCAGGGATTTCAGGAAGGGCCTGGAGCCCTTCAGGAGCGCTCTGGAGGGAAGGAGGGTGGTCCTGTTCGCGTACATCCGGCGCTATCCGAGGGTCCAGATGGAGGTCCTGGAGGAGCTCGGCGCGGAGATCGTCGCGGTCCTGAGGGAGAAGCCGTTCGTCATAGACCACAACGAGCCCGAGCCCGATTTCGGGAGCATCCGCGTGATGGAGGAGGCGACCGTGTGCGACCTCCGCCGTCTGAAGGAGGACGAGGGGTTCGACCTGGTGGTGACGAACGATCCGGACAGGGTGTCCCGTGCCGGATTCAGATGGGCGCCGATGGGATCCAGATACATGGGGCTCAAGGGCGCTGTGGAATGGGCGCGGACACTGGCCGACTGCATCAGGCTCGATCCCGCCGGATGGGAGGGATCGCTGTGAACAACGAGCCGGACGGTTTCCTGGGGGCGGTGGTGGCATCCGAGTCCCTGGGGATGACGGATACGATGATAGACGGAGCGGGCGGATGCCGCTCCAGATCGCAGATAATGCTGCACGAGCTCATACAGGAGTACGTGCCGGGGGATCCGGCATGCTGCGGGTCCAAGTACTTCAGCAGGCAGTCCAGGCTCCCCTGCACGTATCTCAACGGGGACGATTTCATATTCGGCACCGCGCCGAAGGTGTCCGCAGGAGTGGAGTCGGTGTCCGGCGTCACCGGCAGGAGGGTGGTCATCGTGGATACGCTGGGCGCGTCGCTGCTGTGCACGGACTATTCGGGACTGGCGCACGGCGACGTGCCGGAGCCCGTGGTCCTGGACGGGGACCTCTCAGGGATGTCGTTCTACGACGGATACGATTCGGCGATGTCCGCCGTGCTGTCCGTCATGGACCTCGGGGATGGGGACGACGGGTCGGTGAACCTCCTGGGGTACTCGATCGCGGATCCCGGGTGGGAGGCGGGAGCCGAAGACCTGCGTCACCTGCTGGGCCTGATGGGGGTTCGCGTGAACGCGGTTCCGGGATGCATGCCGTCGAAGGAAGAGGTCGCGTCCATGGGGTCCGCCTCCTTGAATGTCATGGTGAGGCCCGAGATGTGCGGTCGCACAGCGGAGATGTTCCGTCGCAGGACGGGCACGCCGGCCCTGAGGCCGTCCCAGGGTGCTCCGATAGGATATCCCGCCATCGCCTCGTTAATCAGGGAGGTCGCGGTTGCTCTGGGCGCGGATCCCGCTCCGGCGCTGGAGCATCTGCGGTGGGAGGAGCGCCGCGTGCATTCAGTGATGATGAACTTCGACCGCGCTCCGATCGGAATGCATGCCAAGGGCCTGGCCGTGGATGCGGAGTCGTCCACCGTCCTGCCGCTGCTGAGGTGGATGGTGGGTGCTTTCGCCATGGCGCCGCGCCGCATAATCGTCCGCGACGGGACCTACATGCCGGAGATCAGATCGTATCTGGACTCCATGGGCTTCGCCGATGCCCTCGACGGCACGGAGGGGGATGTGGAGGTGACCTTCTGCGACGGCATGACCGCGCTAGAAGGCAGGCTGAGGAACGTTCCGGAATCGTTCGTGGAGGTCCGCATGCCGAGGGGCAGGCATATGGATCTTATGGGCAGGTGCGTGGTCGGCACGCGGGGGTGCAGGTACATCCTGGACGAGATGATGGACAACGTCACGAGGTTCAGGTGCGGACAGCCCACGGAGGTTGACTACAGGCCCGATGCGGGAGGAGGACGGCCAGGTGGCGGTTGCTGCGGGCGCTGATGCATCCAGTCAGTGTCGGGGAGTTGTCAGACCCTATCGGGAAGAGCCTCGCGGAGAACCACGTGCGGATACCCGTCTACAGGCAGGACCAGACAGTCCACGCCGTAGGCCTCGCGCACCATCTCTTCGGTAATGACCTCCTCCGGGGTTCCGGCAGCTCTGACGACCTCGGGGGCTGTCATGACGACGATTCCGTGAGCGTACTTCGCTGCGACATCTGGGCTGTGGCATGTAGCTCTCCATTTCTGCCGATCGTGCCTTCCAGCGAGAACACGCCTATGGCTGGTATGGCCGTCGGGCTCCTGGACCCCGATGCGATCACTGGAACTATTCTCCGAATGGACCCTTCTCGCATTCCCATATAACCGTTTCCAGATGGCCAGCGTGCTGCGGCGGGTCGTTGCGCATCCATCGTCCGGACGGTTATTCTCGACTTGGACAGTCCGATTTCATCGTTTCCGCGATTCCGTGCCGATCTCCATCTTCCGACCCGGATGCGCATCGATCGCGTCGGGATGACTGCTCGACGGTATGCGGACCGCATCGATCCCGTGCCACCGTTCCGGAGAAATGCGGAGGCGGGAATGCTGTCCGATAGGCCGAGCCGGACTTCCGGGATCTTCAGGATCCCGGTTCCATCGGACAGCAAGCATGAGATACCGGTTCTCCGGGGTCCGGGACCCCGGAAGGAGGGCTCGATAGCGCTCGATCACGGCCGCTATGCGTCTCGTGAGGTCGTTCTCGTCCGTGTATATGCGGTTCACACCGAACCCTTCGCGAGGAATCAGGACAACCGTCCGATGGATCGGGTCGCGACGAATCGCCTCTATCGACGGCTTCGTCTCCGCATCGATCCATCCGCCGTCCACCTTCCTCCTCACCATATCCGGCTCCATGTCGTATCCGACCATGGATATCATGAGCCGGGCCGTCACCGCCGGGAGGACCGCCCCTCCCGTCGAGCTCTCGGACCGTACTGGACGTCTTCGAGCGCATCACGCGCGAGCTCGGCCCCTCCCGTCGAGCTCTCGGACCGTACCCTCGGCGGCTTCAGGCCGACCATGCTCTCGATAGAGGATATCGGCGATTCCACCGCGGCCCTGTGCCGGTACAGCTCCAGCGCCTCCCGTGCCGGGAGGCGTTCGGAGCATCGGAGCTCGAACCGTCCGCAGTCGTCGCCCCTCGTCTCGCCGATCGCCTTCTCCGCATCCTCTTCCAGCCAGGGGTTCAGCGTCATGCCGACGCTGCACTTCATGTCCTCCACCTTGTAGAAGGGATTCCTCTTCACCTCGACGGACCTCTCGGGCTTCGGATCCTCGAGGGCCTCCTTCAGCTTCTCGGCCATACGGATCGTCCTCCTCTCTGCCGCGGAGGCTCCCGGGATGCACCTGTCCACCGAGAAGCAGAGGCGGTTCGTCTTCTCCGACGACTCGGAGTCGTGCTCTATGCACACGGTCCCGTCGCCGACGTGCACGGCATCCGCCATGTTCCCGCGGATGCGGTCCGCGTCGCTCCTGTTCATCCTCTTCCTGGCGAGATGGTCGTTCCCGCTCTCCTCGATGTCGTCGAGCAGGTCCTTCGCGGAGCCCCCGTCGTCCATTGTGATCACGGAGCCCTTCTTCAGCAGGAACATGAGCTGCGGCACGAAGTCCGCGTACTGGGGCGGGTCGTTGAGGTTGCCCCTGTACACCTCGACCGATACCGGCAGGCCCGAATCGACGAGCTGCGCCGCCATGGACCGATCCTGCAGCTGCACGGTGCCGCCCCCTTCGCCGGCGGAAGCCGGCACGGACCGTCGCCGTGATCCCGTACGGCAAGGTCCATCGCCCTCGGCCGTATCATCCGCTGCCCCGGAGGCGGTCCGACCTGTCACGGACCGTCGGAGCGCTTTCTCCATTTCACGCTTGAGGGCCCGTTGCAGCCGGCCGCATCCCGATCCCGGGAATCGGGATGTCCGGTCCGAGATCGGATCAAGGACCGATCGGTCCTATTATTGACTAGAATTAGTGGATATAGAAGGTAGTAACTAGATTCATTGTTATAGAATGAAGTATAGGAAACTTAGAGTATAACTAGTCGGAGAGCGTGGGAAGTGACACCTGGTTTCTTATCCGATTACAGGGAGGGCCAGGAGTGGGAAGAGAAGACCACACGGAGTGAGAATAATGAAAACGGAATCGAAGCGGGTGCTCATAGTGGGCGTCATGATGATCCTAGCATCGACACTGGTGGCAACGACCATTGGCGGGGATGCGGAGGTCTCGGGCGAATCCTACGTCGGACACCCCGAGTATGGGACCCCGGTACAGGAGACGCTGCCGGTAGGGAAGGAATGGACTCTGACCGTCCAGGACGAAGGCAACGTCGGCAAGTTGAACGTGTCGTTGCCGGTGAATGATTTCGAGACGAACGGGAAGACGGGAGTGGCCACTGTCACGGGAACGACGGTCAAGGTGACGGGCCTCACCGCCGAGATGGCGGGAGAGTACAATCTGGTCATCAAAGCGATGCAGGACGACTTCGAACCCACTGCCAGCTACAAGTGGTACAAGTTCACGATCGTCGGAGGAGTGGACATCACCGCCGACTTCGCCTCCCACTCGAAGGAGAGGATCGGCGGATGGGTGGAGATCGAGCTCACCCACACCGGCGGCAGCGGAGCGGCCGCTTGGTCCGTGGACGGGAGCACGCCTCTTCCCGCAGGACTGTCGCTCAAGGGGAACTGGATCGTGGGGACCCCGACGGAGAAGTTCGACGGCAAGGTGACGGTGAACCTGACCGTGGGCGAAGGGA
>CAYUPU010000064.1:0-7464 GCA_964445265.1 uncultured Methanomassiliicoccales archaeon | reverse complement strand
CGATTATCTCATCGGTGTTGATAAGAGGGCACCAACACGCTGGTCTCCTAGCCCAGAAAGCATTATTCGTTTCAGAATTCGATGCCCCTGCGGGCGGGGATCCCCGCATCGTAGGGGTGCTTGATCATCCTCATCTCGGTCACCAGGTCGGCGCGGTCGATGATCTCCTGCGGGGCCCCGCGGCCGGTCAGGACGACCTCCGTGTGCTCCGCCTTCGAGTCCAGCAGGGCCAGGACGTCCTCCGCCGGGAGCACGCCCAGCCTGACCGAGTTCAGTATCTCGTCGAGGATCACCAGGTCGTACTCTCCCGAGCGCAGGTCCCCCTCCGCGACGGCCATGGCCTCGGCGGTCAGATCCCCCTCCGTCCCCATGTCCACGGGGGTCCCGTCCATATGGTCGGTTCCGATGGAGACGAACCCTATCCCGAGGTCGCGGGCGGAGTTCCTCTCCCCCGTCTCCTCGTCCGGCTTCAGGAACTGGATGACCTTCACCTTGAGGCCGTAGCCGTTCGCCCTCATCGCCAGTCCGAGGGCGGCGGTGGTCTTCCCCTTGCCGTCGCCGGTGTAGACCTGGACCAGTCCGAGCCTCTTCCTTATCGTCGTGCGATGGGACATACGGAAGAGGATGCGCAGCAAGGGTAAATATCCTATCAGTCCGGGCCCGTCGCGCCCCCTCTCCGACGAGCTCCTCCCCGCACATCATCCTGTTCACGGTGACCAGGTGGGTCGTGACCTCCCTTCCCATGTCGGTCAGGTTGACCACGTGGCCCCTGCCCATGGGGATCTGCTTGATCAGATCGGCGCGCTCCAGATTGTCGATCTTCCTCGACATGGTAGAGTTGTGGGAGACATCGCGGTAGATGTCTATCTTGCGGCACCCGTCGTTCTCCGCCAGGTATAGGAGGAGGGCGATGGAGTGCGGCTGCTCCAGCACGGCAATGTTCATCGGATTGTTCTCTGTCATCGGGTCCACCCGTCGGGCTGCCAGGGAGCGGTTCGGGACCGCTCCTCGGCCGATGCCGGATGCGGGGAGCCCGGGGAGGTATGTAGTACGTGCACAGAGATTCTCGGTCGGAATCCGTCGCTGTCCAGATCCTCCGTTTCGAAATAAATTACGACTTGGAAGCTGCTCGATCGGCACAGGCTCTCTGAAGGTACGCTGACCAATCTCTGGTGAACACGAGTAATCAATCTAAGTAACGGTACGTCATACGTACATGACGATGGTGTATCGATTCTTGTACGGAGCGCCGGCTGGCAGAAACCGATATGAGCGCGGCACGTCTCGGGGGTCCGCATGGAGGCGGCGTCGTCCGGATACACTGCGGCGGAGAGGAGGACGGTCCTGCTCGCGGCATGCCTGTCGGCGTTCATCACTCCCCTGCTGAGCACGATGATGAACCTCTCGCTGGTCAGCATAGGGGAGGAATTCTCCGTCGGGTCCCACGAGCTGGCCTACGTCAACACGGCGTTCCTGCTGGCCTCGGTCATCTTCATGGTCCCGGTATCCAAGCTAGCCGACATCGTAGGCAAGCGCAGGGTGTTCATGGTGGGCCTGTCCGTGGTCCTGCTGGCCGCGGTCCTCGCCGCGGCGTCGCCGTCGTTCTGGTGGCTGGCGGGGTGCAGGGCGCTGATGGGCGCCGGGGCGGCGGCCACCGCATCCATAAGCATCTCGCTGCTCACCGACGTCTATCCGGGCGGCATGCGCGGTCTGGCCATAGGCCTCCATTCGATGTGCGTGTACGTCGGCCTGGCCGGAGGGCCCCCGATCGGCGGGACCGTCAACGACCTGGTGGGGTGGCGCGCGCTGTTCCTGACCGTCGTGCCGCTGGCCCTGGGGTCCCTCGCATGCATGGCCGCGTTCCGGCACGAGGTGTCCCCTGCCGCCGGCGAGGCGTTCGATGCGAAGGGCGCCGCGCTGTACGGCGCCGGCCTCATGCTGGCGATGATCGGCGCGGTCAACATCGTCGAGCCGTGGGCCCTCCCCGCGCTGGCCGCCGGCATCGCCCTCGTCGCGGGGTTCGCCGCCTGGCAGGTGCGCATCCCCAACTACCTGCTGAACGTCCGCCTCTTCGGGTCCCGCGTGTTCGCCGGATCCTGCCTGGCGGCCTTCCTCCTCTATGCGGCGTCGTACTCGGTCTCGTACTTCCTCGCGCTGTACCTCCAGTCCGTGGGCGCTATGAGCGCCTCCGGGGCGGGGCTCCTGATGCTGGTGCAGGCCGCCGTCCAGGCGGTCTGCAGCGTTCTGTTCGGGAGGCTGTCCGACAGGATGGCGGACAAGCGCATCCTGCCCTCCGCCGGCGCGGCGGTGACCGCGATCGGCGTGTCCCTGTTCCTGCTCTTCGGCACCGCCTTCGACCTCCGCCTCACGGTCTGCGCCATGGTCCTGGTGGGATTCGGCCTGGGGATGTTCGTGTCCCCCAACACATCGGTCATCATGGGCTCCGTCCCCCGGACGGAGACGGGGGAGGCATCGGCCGTCGTGGGGGTCATGAGGCAGACCGGGGCGACGGCGAGCATGGCGGTCGCCATGCTGTTCATCTCCCTGACCATGGGCGGGTCGGACGAGATCGTCCCGGCCAACTACGGCCTGTTCGTCGACGCTATCCATCTGTCGTTCGCGGTGTGCCTCGTCATGTGCGTCGTCGGTCTCGCCGCATCCCTCCTCAGAGGGACCGCCACCGAGGCCGATGTGTAAGCGGCTCTAACAAAATCTAGGCTCGTCTCATAGATCCAAAGCCCGGTCCGTCTGTCACAACAAGGACAATATTAGGATTTTCTAATCCAACAAGCCTATATCCCCCGCCGGATCATACGAAGCGCATGGCGAACGCTGCCGACGAGAACTACGAGTTCCAGAAGATCGTGGTGGTCCTGGGCTTCACGCTCCTGGTGATAAAGTACATAGCGTACTTCATCACGGGCTCGGTCGCCATATTCACCGACGCCACGGAATCCATCGTGAACGTCGTGGCGGCGTGCGTGGGGATCTACGCCCTGTACCTCTCCGCCAAGCCCGCGGACAAGAACCATCCGTTCGGCCACGGCAAGATCGAGGTCATATCGTCCGCCGTCGAGGGCTCCATGATAATCCTCGCAGGCCTGGTCATCCTGTACGAGACCGCGGATTCGTTCATACACCCGAGGGACCTCACGGACAGGCTGGACATAGGGCTGGTCCTGGTGGCCCTCGCGGCCGCCGCGAACTACATCGTCGGGAGGAGGGCCATCGCCAAGGGCAGGAGGAACAGGTCCCCCGCCCTGGAGGCCAGCGGGAAGCACCTGTGCTCGGACACGTACTCGTCGGCCGGGATCCTCATCGGACTGGTCGCGGTCTACATCGCCCAGGGCATGGGATACGACGCCAGATGGCTCGATTCCAGCATAGCCGCCGTGTTCGGCGCGATAATAATCGCCACAGGCATCGGCGTCATGAAGAGGTGCATCGACGAGACGATGGACGCCGCCGATGTCCCTCTGATGAAGGACGTCACGCAGACCATCAACGAGCACCGCCACGACGACTGGATCGACGTGTACGGGCTCCGCCTGATCAAGTACGGGTCCAGGATCTTCATCGACATGAAGGTCGTCCTCCCCAGGAGGATGACGGTACAGAGGCAGCACGCCGAGGAGGAGGAGATGAAGGACGCCATAAGGTCCCGCTACGGGGATTCGGTCGACACGTCCTTCACGGCCATCCCGTGCGAGCCGTTCAACTGCAGGTACTGCTCCCGGCGCTGCGCCTACAGGGACCACGAGTTCCGCGGGGAGATGGAGTGGAACGCGGACAGCCTCGGCACCGCGGAGCCCCACGATCCGGGTGCGTTCGTGGAGATCGAGGACCGGCCGCGATCCGACCGATGCGAGCCGATATATCCCGCGGCGGGATACGGCAGGACATGGCAGACGAGATCCCCGTTCAGATCCAGCAGGCGGGACTGGAGGGATGGTACGAATCCCTCTCGTCCCAGGACAAGGTCAGGACCAGGAGGTACCTGCAGGGCATAAGGACCGATGCCCCGGCCGCGTTCCTGGAGGACCTCATCGCCAGGGCCGTCGACGATCACAACTACAAGCTCGCGGTCACCGCGGGCGAGATGCTCGAGACCCTCGATCTGGACGGCTACGACCGCTTCACGGCCACGGAGTCCTTCATAGAGGGCCTGTTCGGCAACGACGATTTCGGCAGGGCCAAGGAGATGTGCTGCAGGAACCTCGAGCTCTACCCGAGCATATCCGAGAGGTTCCTGTCGGAGCACGGCGGCGCGGTCCCGGAGAGGATGCCGTGCAGGAACAGGCTGATAGACATCCTCGTCGGCGTCGAGGCCGACTACGACGATGCCAACGCCGTCCTGGACCAGTACGTCGAGATGGGCCTGATCGGGCCCGAGGAGAGGGACTACAGGAAGCAGAGCCTGAAGATCCACCGCATGCAGATGTTCTTCGACAACATCTACAACTACGAGTACAGGAAGGAGCGATCGCTCCGATCCGAGGACGTCCTTCCACGGGACCATCGGCACGATGTCTATCGCGGGCTCCTCGTACGGATGGATCCCGCGGATGCGGGCCACCGTCGCCGCGAGGTCCTCCTCCCGGACGGCGAACTCCACTCTGGTCTCCTCGCACTCCTCCACGGCGCCCGGTGCCCCTCTGAAGGGGTGCGAGCCGTCCAGCGGCCTCCATGTCCCGTGCACGGTCCACCAGCAGAAGCAGCGGTCGTATCCCGGATACAGGGGACGGGCGACGCCCTCCAGCGAGTCCATGAACCCCTGCTCCGTTCCGACGGGGATGTTGACGGAGATCCTGTACGCGGGCATCGTCGCTCCTTCATGCGGCCCATTTGCTTGAACGGGACCTTGAACGGCAGCCCCTGGTACTCGGCGAGCGGGCTGCCGGTCATGTTGTCCAGGTAGGCGGGCCTGCACGCGCCCGGACCCCCGCCCGCATCGACCTCTCTGACGATCTGGTCGATCAGCTCCATCCTCTCGGGTATCCTGGCAGTCATCCTGGCCGCCCCCTTCTTGAGATAGGAGACGCTGAGCGCCGTGGCGATGAACGACATCGGAGGGACGACGTACAGCATCCCCGCGAAGATGCCGGTGGCCTTCTTCAGGTCGCTGATGCTGTTGATCTTCTCTATGAGATGGTCCTTGGGAACGTTCTTGAGTCTTCCCTGAAGGGACTTGAGCATGAGCTTCTGGCCGCCGATCACAACATCGACGCTCCATTGGACCTGCCCGAACACGGGCGCGGCGACGCCGCACGCCCTCGTCCTCCTATCCAGGATCGCCCTGCGGAAGTCCTCGGCCGTCGTCCCGGGGAACTCGGTCCAGTTGTACCCGGTGGTGTACACCGAGTGCGCATCGCTGCCCGACGTCTCGCACCATCTGCCGGGGTAGCGGTCCATCACGAGCCTGGCGAACATGTTGGTGTACGCGTCTGGATGGCCCCCGTTCACGACCTCGAATCCGTCGATGTCTATGTCGAGGACCCTCTCCTTGAGGCCGGGCACATGGAAGCTGAACGGATGCGGCGCTATCGTGAGTCCGCCCTGCTCCCTTATGATGTCTATCGTCTCCTCGACGGGGAGCATATCGGGGACCCTCTCGGTTAGGAACAGCCCGATGATCTCGCCGTCCGCGGTCGTGACCTCCTCCCCGGGGACGACCTGGATGTCGTTGTACTTCTGCTGGGCGTACTTCTCGGCGATGAACGCCCCGTGGGTCTCGTCATGGTCGGTGATGCAGACCACGTCCATCCCGTTCTCGCGGGCCTTATCGACCTGCATCTCGGGCGACGCCACCGACTCGGGGAATTTGATCGCTCCCAGCTTCTGGAATCCCGAGTACTCGGTGTGGACGTGGGTGTCTGCCTTTCCCATCGGTGCGCCCCTACGTGCTATCTGACTTAATGTTGTCGAGTCATCCTGCGCATCGATGCGCAGGTCGGTGATCGGAGGCAGTGCCACACCGTCCATTACCGGATTCCGTCGGGATGTCCGTCTTCTTCTCCGGAAGGGGTCTCCGCGGTCGCACAGGAGGTTCGAACCGCCTCGAACGGAACGTCTGCAAGGGTTTTTATCCCTCCGCGTCGGTCTATGTTCAAGGCGGTTACCGGTTGCCCCTCTTGCAACCGGCTCCGTGCACGGCACGGACTCTGCTGATGCTCAGCGTTCGAACCGGAGTTCGATGCTGAACACCAGGAGACGGATCTTTACGATCACCGTCTCGAGGGTTAGCATGCTCTTCATGCTACAGCTCTGGCGGGTTGCACCCCGCCGGAGCTGTGACCCTACTCATTCGGACCTATTGTATAACGTGACGTTCGACAATAACTCTGATAAGTGAATTCGGATTCATCCGCCCCATCCACCCCAATCCGAATTCACCGGAAACCCTCCAGCACACCTGAGTGAGGACTCTCTTCATGATGAAGGATGCGGTGCTCGATTCGGTGATAGACGACACGAAGGGAGCCACGGGATGTCTGTCTGGACCGTTCGATGAACGCAGGATGGGATTAGGCCCGAACGATGCTTTCTGTGAGCGGAATGACGCTATCCGCTCCGATTATAGGACGTTCAGCGGTGTTCACCAGCCTCTCGCGATCCTTCTTGGAGATGTTGGAATCATCGTCTATGACCACCACGGTCCTGTACTTCGCGTCTAACCGCTCCGCAAGCATGAGGTTTATAACGATCTCCTTGGCACGTTCGGAACCTCCTGCGATGAATAGCAGAACGGGGCTGTTCGAATCTATGAATATGTCCGGCTCGACGTATCCCCTCTTGTCGACCGGGATCCTTTTCCCGTATACGCACATCCCGGCCAGATCCGAATTTCTGAACGCTGAGCGAACATCCTCCGTGAACGAATTGACAACATTGGTTCTGCTGAGATTCCTTAGGCATGCGACTTGCAGTATGGCCTGGATCAACGAAGAGAGGGCGGGACCCACATGCTCCGGTGAATCCGCCTCTACATGGATTCTTCCGTCGTCCAACTTCACATTGTTCTGATCTATGTACTTGTTGAGCAGCCTCTTGCGGGTATCCGTGAAATTGAAATCCTCGTACGAGAGCCACATCAGCGTATGCCCTTCGTCGGTCAGCATGATGCCTGCTGAGGTCTTCTTCATCACGATGTGGAGTTCGTCCCCATCATCGTAGTACATGTCCGTGTGGACTAGATATTCTCCGATTCCGATGTTCTCGAATGAATAACTTGAGCAAACTGACCTTCTGATGGCATCCAGCATATCATTCATCGTATTCCTCCAGCTTGGGGATTGATCTCGTTCCAGTGTATCTGATGTTCGCTACATCGATGAACAGCTGGATGGCTCCCTCGATATCGACGTACTTGTCAGTGGCTTCGGCGTATCCGTCGGGATGGGTCGTCCTCATTCGTGTTAAGTCACCAGTGAGTTGATACCGGAACCATAATCAACATTACAAAGA
>CAYUPU010000063.1:0-7892 GCA_964445265.1 uncultured Methanomassiliicoccales archaeon | reverse complement strand
CGACGAGAACACCGACAAGTGGGGTGTGAAGATCGAGGCCGTGGAGATCAAGGAGGTCGATCCGGCCAGGAAGGTCAAGGATTCCATGGAGGAGCAGACCTCTGCCGAGAGGAAGAGGAGGGCCGCCATCCTGGAGGCGGACGGTCAGAAGAGGGCCGCCATCCTCGAAGCCGAAGGGAAGAAGAAGTCGATGATCCTGGAGGCCGAGGGCGCCAGGCAGTCCATGATCCTGGAGGCCGAAGGGAAGAGGCTAGCCACGATCCTCGAGGGGCAGGGGGAGGCGCAGAAGCTCAGGATCATGTCCGTCGGAGCGGCGACCATGGATTCCAAGGCACTGTCTGTGCTCTCCATGCAGACCCTCCAGAAGGTCGGCGAGGGCGAGTCGTCCAAGATATTCTTCCCGATGGAGCTGACCCGCCTGGTGGACGGCATATCGGATTACGTCGGATCCGCCGCCAGGGTCCCGGACAGGCCCGTGTCCAGCATGGACGATCTCGAGAGGGCCGTCGGCAAGGCCGACGACGTCCTCGGGCCGATACCGAAGCCGGAGGAGATCCAGGCCGAGACCGACAGGGTCGACAGCCAGATGAAGGACGACATGGAGGACATCGACGAGGTCATATCCTCGACGAAGTCCTGATCGAGAAGGGGCCCGGGCCCCTGAGAAACCCAATTGGGTCCGTCCGTCCGGACGGGCCCGTTCCCCATCGCACGAAGCGGACTGCGGTTCCGTAGGCGATGACCTCGGCTGCCGCCGCGGCGACGGAGGATGTGGAGTAGCGAATCATCACTATCGCATCCGCACCCATCTTCTCGGCGTCCTCGACCATCCTCTGTGTGGCGATCGCGCGCGATTCGTTCATCATGTCTACGTAGGTCTTCAGCTCCCCTCCGACGACGGATTTGAGCCCCTGGCCGATGTCGCGTCCGATGTTCTTGCTCTGGATCATGTTGCCCTTGACGACGCCGATTATCTCGTAGGTCTTTCCAGGTATGTTCTCGGTAGTTGTCAACAGCATCTTCCATTCCCTCGTCGATCTCCTTGAACCTCTGCCACGTGAAGTAGCCGATGGCGGCGATCAGCACCAGGCAGACGGTCAGTATGGCCAGCACGGCGGCCGGCGGCACATCCGCCAGCAGATAGAGCAGCGGAACCAGCACGAGCCATATGGAGAACAGCACGGCGCATGCGAGCGCCCCGGCCTTCTTCCCCCTGTTCCCGACCATGGTTGCTGAAATGTACTCTGGTTTATTACCGTGACGCCGATGGGATTAACTACCATCCGCCGATGGCGGTCATGCCGGGAGACGGAGGACGGCTGACGGTAGGCCGTATGGCCAGCTGAGGAAGTTCCCTCCTCCTAGGGTGAGGTGGATCCGGAAATCGGATACGGCGAGAGCCGTGGCAAGGGCACAGAAACGACACAGACCGGGCTGACAGGATGAACCGCCAGGCGGCGACGTTCCCCGGGATTTGGTGAAACGGCGACTCCCCACCGGAGCAAGTCCGCACAACAGGGAAGACCGACCCGGGACCTGTGGGTAGGACGCGAAGTTGAATGCCGTCTGAAACAGAAGGGGGGCTACTACCGTCACCCGGCGCCCTTCCGCCTCGGTGCTGCCGATCCAGCATCGCTCCGCACACGCGGCAGAACGTGTCGTCCGGTTCCACCGCGTTGCCGCATTCCGCGCAGTATCCGCCGTCGGCCTCCCCGTCATCGGGTTCGCACGTCCTTCTCCTTCCGAACAGCCCTATCGGTATGAACAGGAAGAAGAACGGCAGATAGAACGCCGGATGGTACACGAACAGGATGCCGATCGCGGCCACGATGACGACTGCCGCCGCTATCGCCCAGCCTCTTCTGCTCATCGGAGCCTCTTCCCGCACACGCTGCAGAAGTCATGGTCAGTCTCCACCGGAGAGCCGCAGTACGGACAGTATCCGGAGTACTCGTGCCGGACATCCGGCTCTTCGGGCATCGGAGGGGCGGCGGGATCCACGATCCCGGACTCCGCGGGCTTCCTCTCCGGACGCAGGGACTGGACGATCCCCTTCACCGCCACCACGATGAGCAGCACGCCGACCAGGATGAACATCATGTTCATCGGGAACGGTATGCCCGTGGATACCGCGGTGCTCGTCCAGAACACCGCGAACAGCAGCATGAACACGCACCCGAGTAGTCCGCCCTGGGGGTCAGTCCTTCCGGAAGCCATGCACGCCCATGTCACGCCGTGATGATAATCGTATCGGGGCCGTGCATCCGGCGGATGCCAGGCAACTGTTTTACGTTCCATCAATATGGGTCGCCCATGAACGGCGAAGAGCTCAGACAGAAGGCGGACGGGATCCGCGACACCGATCCGGAGCAGGCGGCGCTGCTGTACGCCCAGGCATCGGACCTGGGGGATGTGCCCTCGTCCCTGTCCCTCGGATCGATGCTCCTGATCGGGAAGGAGATCCCCAAGGACTGGGAGAAGGCGCGCATGTACACCCAGCGCGCGGCCGATGCGGGCGATCCCACGGGCATATGCAATCTCGGCGTCCTCTTCACGGACACCGACTGCGCCCGGGCTCTGGAGCTGTTCGAGAAGGCCGCAGGGATGGGCAACATATCGGCCGTCAGGAACGCCGCGGTCCTCCTGCGCACCGGAGGAGGCGTCCCGATGGACCCGGAGAGGGCTGCGATGTGGCTCGAGAAGGGCGTGGAGATGGGCGACCTCTCCTGCGGAGCGGTTCTGGCCCATATGCTCCGCGTCGGCGAGGGCGTCCCCGAGGACAAGCCCAGAGCGGCCGATTTGTACAGATGCGCGGCCGAGGCCGGCGATAGGGACTCCATGTACGACCTGGCGATGATGCTCGATGCCGGCGACGGGATCCCTGAGGACCGCGAGGGGTCCGAGGAGTGGTTCAGAAGGGCCGCCGACCTGGGCGATGACGACGCGTG
The DNA here is from genome assembly GCA_964445265.1 of uncultured Methanomassiliicoccales archaeon. Classification (GTDB taxonomy): domain Archaea; phylum Thermoplasmatota; class Thermoplasmata; order Methanomassiliicoccales; family Methanomethylophilaceae; genus Methanoprimaticola. The sequence goes on along the minus strand of CAYUPU010000063.1, from coordinate 4,944 downwards.
CCTGTGTATAGGGGGAATCCTCTACGAGAGAGGGGACTACGTCGGGGCGGCCTCCTACTTCACCGATGCCGCCATGGACGGCGACGTCAAGGCGATGTACAATCTGGCTCTCATGTACACGGGCTCCGAGCTGAACGATCCTGCCAAGGGCAGGGAATGGCTCGAGGCCGCCGCGGACAAGGGCTTCGCATACGCCCAGACCATGCTGGGGTCGATGCTCCTCGACGAGGGGAGGCCGGGGGATGCGGAGGCATGGCTCAGGAAGGCGGCCGATCAGAACGAGCCCACCGCCATGTACAATCTCGGTGCGGTGGCTCTCGCCGGAAGGATAGGCATGGGGACGGAGGAGGCCGTCGGATATCTGGTGAAGGCCGCCGAGGCCGGCGTCCAGGAGGCGGCCCAGTTGCTGTCCAAGCTCTCATCCAGCGGACTGGTGCGATCGGCGGGCCAGGAGTTCGGTCAGCGATCCCATCTCGAACGTGCAGGAGATACCGTCGCGACCGGTGCCGTCGTTGCGGTTGATGATGGCGCAGTCCACTCCGAACGCCTCGGAGGCGCCGGAGTCGTTGAGGCTGTCGCCCACGTACACCGTCTCCTCCTTCGGCACATCGAAGAACGAGAACGCGAGCGCTATAGGGTCCGGATACGGCTTGTGGCGTTCGGTCTCGTACCATCCGACGACGACCTCCGGGATGTCGCCGATCCCGTAGGCGTTGAAGTAGCGCATGATCTCCTCCCTGCTGGAGCCGGATACGATGCCTATGCGCTTCCCGCGGGCCTTCAGCTCCCTGAGCACCTCCACCGTCTCGGGGAACGGGACCGCGGCATCCCCGAGGGATGCGAGGACCCGCTCGGAGAGCTTGGCTATCCTGGCCGTCTCCTCCGGGGACGATCCCCCGTAGACATCGTCCAGACTCATGTTGACGTATTCCGACAGTCTCGACGGATCGTAGGCCTCGCCCTTCGCGGCCAGCACGGCCTCGAGGACGGCCACGACCCTGGGCCTGGAATCGAACAGCGTGTTGTCGAAATCGAACAGGTACAGCGAATAGTCCTTCATCACCATCCCTCCAGCAGCTCGTCCAGCGACCCTATCGCATAGGTCGACGGTATGCCGTCCCTCGTGAGGCCGTTCCCGCGGTCCACTATGGCTACATCCACTCCGTACGCCTCCGCGGCCAGACTGTCGCTCGGGCTGTCGCCTATGTAGAGCGTGTCCTCCTTCGGGACATCGAACAGCCCGCATGCGGCGGCTATCGGCTCGGGGTCCGGCTTGTGCCCGGCGGTGTCGTCGTATCCGACGACCGCATCCACGAGCCCGTCCAGGCCGGACATCTTCAGCAGGTCCCGTATCTTGTAGGTCCGCTTGCCGGAGGCGATCCCGATGCTCCTTCCCCTGGACCTCAGCTCCGCGAGGACGCGGGCTGTCTCCGGGAACGGCATGGCGGACATGTAGGCGTCCGAGTCGGCAACGGCCCGGAACGCATCCATGAACTCATCCCTGTCGAAGGGTCCGCCGGGGAGGCTCTCGAAGATGCCCTGGACCGTCTTCCCGGCATAGAGGGGGAACTGCGAGCGGTCGTACCGCAGGCCCACCGCCCCCATGCCGGCGGAGAGCATGGCCTCCATGCTCGACGTGGAATCGAACAGCGTGTTGTCGAAGTCGAAGACGTAGAGGGAGTATCCTCTCATTTCGTTCCCACGTATATGTTGACGGCACCGAAGCTCTTGACATAGAATCTGGCGTCCTCGAATCCGGCCTTCCTGAAGATCCTGATCATGTCCTCGCCGTACGGGAATCCCTCGATGGACGATGTCAGCCAGTCGTATGCGGGCTGCTTCCCGTCTATGGACTTCCCCTTGTCGTACTTGCGCCCCTTCCTCTTGATCCTCTTCATGTAGATGTTGTAGAAGAAGCGAATGACGCTGTTGTCCGGCTTGGACAGCTCGGCGACCACGACCCTTCCTCCGGGGGCTAGGACGCGGTGCATCTCCGAAACGGCCTTCTGGATATCCGTGACGTTGCGGAGCATGTACCCCGATGTGACGAGGTCGAACGAACCATCCTCATAGGGGAGGCCCAGGGCGTCCCCGACGACCCATTCGATCCCGCAGGGCAGATCGAGCTCGGCCTCCTTCCGTCTGGCGAGGTCGAGCATCTTCGGGGTAAGGTCTATGCCGACGACCCTTCCGTTCTCCCCGGCCTTCCTGGCCACGTGGAACGCTATCTCGCCCGTCCCGGTGCCGACATCGAGGCACCTCTTCCCGGAGATGTCCCCCGCCTTCTTCATCATGAAGCGGTGCCAGCCCTGCACCATGTGCATGGACATGATCTCGTTCATCTCATCGTAGTACTCGGCGATCTCGGTGAAGACGTCCTTGACGTACGTCTCCTTTCCCTCGAACTGATTCCCCTTCTTGAGCTCCTCTTCCACCGTAGCGCATCACCATCGAAGCACGATCGTCTGAATGACATAGCCGGCGACCAGCCACAGGCCGAACCTCCAGTTCAGCCTGAACGCCAGCGGCACCAGCATGAAGTTGGCGTGGGCATCGTCTGCGGATTCTTTAGCGTTCCTGTACAGGACACGGAGGTCGTACAGCGAAGCCAGGGCCAGGAGGCACCCCCACGGGACGGCCCCGCATGCCGCGAGCGCCACGAGAGCGATGTATCCGAGGGCGATCTCGCCGAGGTAGAGCCTCAGGGCCCCTTCGCGGGAGAAGCGGCCGGCCAGCGTGCGGACGCCGGCCTTCCTGTCCTCGTGGTAGTCGCGCGTCTCGTTCCCGGCCAGCACGGCGGTTATCAGGAACGCGTTGGGGAGGCCGACCAGCACCGTCTCCCAGGAGAACCCGCCATCCATGAGGACGCAGTAGGTCCCTATGGGCATGAGCACGCCCATCATCAGGAACACCATCGCCTGACCCATGCCGTGGTACTTGTAGGCCACTCCCGTGGTGTAGGAGCCCGCGCCTATGACGCCGAGGAGCCCCCATACGAGGATGTGCCATCCGGAGTACCATATGAACACCAGTCCGAACAGGCACACGACGCCGAGGCATCCGAATCCGGCGAGCTTCACCATCCCGGGTTCGAGCGCGCCCGTCACGAGCTCCGGGGAGCGGGTCTCGTTCTCGACGGTGTCCGTCCCTTCGACGAAGTCCCCGTAGGTGTTCAGGAGGTTGACCGCCGCCTGTATCAGGATGCTGGCGGCCAGTATCATGAGGAAGACCGTCCAGTCCAGGAGGTCGAAGGCCTCGTCGCCGTAGGCGACGGCCCCTCCGATCAGAACGGGCACGACGGCCCCGTGCAGGGACCACGGCCTGAGGGCGTTCCACCATCCCGCCTTCACGGGCTTGACGTCCGACATGCCCGGTGCAGACGGATGATCGGTATTAATCATATCGACAAACGATAAAACCTGATGCAGGGGGACCCCGGGCCGGTTCCAGACCCGGGTAAAGCGTTTGCACCGGAGTTCAGGCCGATGCGGACTTGAGCTTCTGGTAGTCCTCGTATGTGAGCATGGTGGTCATGTCGGCCTTGATATCGAAATCGCCGTCCTCCTGGGTCGCATCGAGGAAGCTCATGTAGTTGTCGACGATGTTCTGGAAGAAGCCGTCGACATAACTTCTGTCGATGAGGTCCGGGTAGAAGAACGAGGCCACGTACAGGACCCTGCAGGTCGTGGGCATGGAGCAGTTGATGAATGCCATGTCCTCGAAATGGGCGCTGTTGGAGACGTAGTTGATCTTGGATGCCTCCCATGTGTCGGAGAGCTTGCCGTTGGTGCACCCCAGGGTCTTGAAGTTGACGATCTTGTCGATCAGGTCGTCGTAGACGGTTATGGCGTCGACGGTCTGGAGGAGAGGCGATGTGTCGCCCTGGATCTGGGTCTTGGGTATCCCTCCGGCATGGATCCCCAGCTGGGTGTACTGAGATTCCGTTCCGGATGTGCATCTGATGGAGCACATGGCCAGGAACTTCACCTTCTGTTCCTCGGGGAGCTTGTCGACCTTGGCGTTGAGGTCGTTCATGGCCTCCTCGCAGGCGAGGACGAAGTCCTGGCAGCCCTTGTAGTGCTCGGGACCGAGCAGGAATCCGATGAGGAGCGTTCCGGGAAGGGTCTTGGACGGATCGGTGGCGCGTATGACTATCGCGGGGATTCCTGCATCATCGAGCTCCTGTTCGACGTCGGTGAATCCCTTCTCCCTGTCGCATATGACCGCGCCGACGCCTTCTCCGTTCTTGTAGAGCTTTGCGTCGATGTCCTTGATGGCCGCCCAGCTGGTGGCGGAGAGGACCCTGGACTTCTCCAGGTTCTCGGCGCCGTTGTCTATCATCCCCTGGTAGATGTTGGCGTATATGTTGGAGGACACCATCCCTGCGACGGTGTCGCTGAATCCGCTGCATGCCATGAACGTGCATATGTCGGAGCTGACGGCGATGACGTTGTCTATCGGGTACTCGACCTTGACGATTCTGTCGATCTGGTCGATGATGCGGAGGGTCGTCTTCTTTCCCGCGATGACGTTGTTGACGATATCCAGGTCTGCGGAGTCGATACTTCCGCTCCGGTCGGCATCTGCGAGGGGGTAGTCGGCGAACGATTTCTTCCCGTCTATAATGTCCTGGATGATGTCGCGGTCCTTTTCATCGATATTGTAGTCGTTGTTGGCATTCCCGTAGACGGCGAGCTGGGTATCTATGTGGATCCTCTCCGTCTTGTCTCCGGAATCATCGTTGAGGACTAGAAATGTTGTCACTCCTGCCACAGCGATGACTACAACGGCGACGATTGCGATGATCTGCGTTGATTTCATCGGTGTTGGATTATTCATCCATTATTTAATCGGTGATTGTCATATACATCCAACCATCAATCCAATGATTTCGTGTTAAGTCACCAGTGAGTTGATACCGGAACCATAATCAACATTACAAAG
>CAYUPU010000062.1:0-8386 GCA_964445265.1 uncultured Methanomassiliicoccales archaeon | reverse complement strand
GAACTACGGCCTCTGAGCCGTACCTCCCAAACTCCTTAGGGCGGGGACACCCCTCTCCGCCCTGCACTTCTGCTTCCGTTCCGGGATGTTGCACCGTCTGCCCGGAGCGATGTACACCATCTATGATCTCCCGTCGGTGGGCGTCGCAGTCCTCCCGAGGGACCTTGGTGGCCGCCCGGTCTCTTCCTGTGCGACGACCCGTGTTCCGACACTGTGGTTGGTTTCGCGATGCCGTCAATTCGGATCTGTTCGTTCCGGCCGCGGTCATGTTCCACGGTAGTTGGATCTTCCAACTCCTTGAATTATTGGGTTCAGGAGCATGAGAGTGGTATGCGGATTATTTTCTGCCCTCTGTGGGGCGCCTCTATCGCCCTTAGGATTTGCATCATGTAATTTTATCGCCAACAATAGATATATCTATCGACCAAGAGATTCCAATCCAGTGGTCTCATGGAAAGGATGTTCCCTATACCATCGAACCTGGTCCGGCAGGCTATCCTGATCCACCTCAGGGAGAATCCAGGGTCCACCGCCATGGACCTCCTTCCACTTCCGAGGGACGGGCAGAGCATCACGGATCATCTCGACAGGCTCATGCAGGCCGGGCTGATCGGATCCAGGCCGGGCGGAGGGAACGGTCTGGGCAGGTTCTATCTGACGAGATCCGGGGAGGAGGCCGCGTAGCTCATCTCCGGCGCGTGCGACGGGAATCCGGAGGAGGCAGTACGATGGACGGCGGATGGATAACGGTGAACTCCGTCGGCAGATTCAGCTTCAAGCGTCCTCTCGTGTTCATGGTGGAGCGGGAGGGATGCGGCATCGTGATATGGAACGACGCGTCCAATCTGATGGCCAGCGGAAGGGATATGGACGAGGTCATGGCCGATCTGCTGGAGGATTTGGAGTTCGTATGGGCCGGGTACGCCCGCGCTCCCGACGGAGATCTCCGGAGGAGCGGGGTGGCGTTCAAGAGGTGGCTGTTGGAGAACCTAGTGGTGAGCCTGTCCCGATGGTGCCGGGCAGGAGATGCTCCGCATCTCCGGCCGGGATCAGGATCACGGCCGTATATCCTTCGCGATGTAACCTCCAGGGGGTACCCGCTTTAATACGATCCAGATCATCGTAGCGCTACCATGAATGCGAAGGTTCTTGCGACGTTCGTGGCTATCGCGGTCGTCGTCGCGATAGGGGCTTTCGTCCTTCTTCCAGATGAGGGCTCCGACGACGGCAACGTGCTTACGATCGAAGCGGAGGGGACCTATGAGGGCGACTACGAGCGCCTGGTCGTCTCCGAGAAGCTGGGCGATGGCACGGCCACGCTCAGGAACATGACGATCGCCGGAGATGTGATCGTCAACGGGGGGGGGGACCACTCCCTCATAATCGACAGCTGCGATATCGGCGGGTCCGTTATCGTCAACAAGGAGGGCGTCAGGATCGTGTCTGCCGGCACGACCGAGATAGCGACCCTCGTAGCCAACTGCGACATCATCCTCGGATCCGATGGATCCGGGGGCTTCTCCAGCGTCATATCGTCCGGCGTCCGCGGCATAGTCGTGCAGCCGGATGCATCGGTCGGCAGGATGGAGTCCGACGGAGGACGCATAGTATCCGACGGTTCTATCGGCACGATCGTACAGGTCTCCGGCACCCTCTCCGTGGAAGGGAAGGGCGCCGTCGGGACCGTCCATACCAAGGGTCATGCGACGGTGTCCTCGGACACCGCCGGAACCATAGTGTGCTCCACGGATTCCGTCGATGACATCACCATCACCGGCGGCGGCTCGGTCGACGTCCGCGTCGACGGCGCCGGCGGAGCATCCATCGGCACCACCGACGGCGCCGATGTCAGGCTGTCCACGGAACTCGAGCAGGGCCCCACCGTGACCGTCGACGGGACCCCCGTCGAGGTGCACAGGCCCGTCACCGTCACGATCGAGGGGGATGGGGTCACCGTCATGGACGGGGGCCGCGAGATACAGTCCGGCTCGAAGGTTGGATACGGCACCGTCCTCGCAGTGGCGATCGCCGACAGGACCGGATACACAGGCATCGTGACAGCATCCGTCGGTTCGGTATCCGGCGGGACCTACGCGGCCGTGCAGGATGTGGCCTTCGCGGGGACGTACACCGCCAACACGTATTCTCTGACAATCAGGTACACGGGGGCGCCGTCCGCCGTCCCGGACCACACCCGGACCGTGGTCTACGGGTCCGCCTATTCCGTGGAGTCCCCGGCGGTTACCGGGTATTCTCCCGATACCCCCGTAGTCTCGGGAACGATGCCCGCCGAGGACCTGGTCGTGGAGGTCTCGTATTCAGTCCAAACGTACAAGCTGACCGTCAGGTACGCGGGGGCGCCGTCGCCTGTAGCCGATCACGTGTCCGATGTCGCGTACGGGACCAGGTACTCCGTGCCATCGCCGTCCGTGAGCGGATACAGCCCGGACAGGCGCATCGTTTCGGGAACGATGCCCGCCGAGGACGTCGTCATCACCGTAGGGTACACGGCGAACGCCCCGTACGTTCCTCCGGCGGTCCGTCAGGACGCGGTCGTGACCATAGCCGGCGAAGGCGTATCCGTCAAGGCGGGGGGCCGGGACCTCTCATCCGGGAGCAGAGTGCCTATAGGCACCGTCCTCGCAGTGGCGATCGCCGACAGGACGGGGCATACCGGTACCGTCGCTGCATCCGTGGGTTCGATATCCGAGGGAAGCTACGCGGTATCCCGCGATGTTACGTTCACAGGGACGTACACCGTCAACGAATACGCCCTGACCGTCAGGTACACGGGTGCGCCGTCATCCATAGACGATTACACTTCGCGTGTACAGTACGGGGCGACCTACTCCGTGGAGTCTCCTACCGTCTCTGGATACATGCCGAACCGCGCGACAGTATCGGGCACCATGCCCGCCAGTGATCTGATCGTCGATGTCGTATACGCGGTGGCGAAGCACACGATCACATGGAAGGATTGTGACGGTGCCGTCATCAATGCGACTCTTGTTGAGTACGGTTCGATGCCGTCGCATGCGGATCCGGTCAGGACCGGCGATGATGCGGTCTATGTGTTCGAGAGCTGGACTCCTGCGCTGTCGGTCGCGACTGCGGATGTGGAGTACACCGCCGTATACAAGGAGTACAGGCATTTCACCATAAGCCAATCTGGCAGCGTCATCAACGGTGGCGAGTACTGGAACGTCACGGTGTCCGAATCCGTCGGTGACGGGAACGTCACTTTGGAAGGGGTCTCCATCCACGGAAAGCTCATAGTCAGAGGCGGCGGCTCCAATTCTATAGTGCTGAATGGATGCAGTGTCGGAGAGATCGAGAGCAGCAAGGACGGAGTGAGGATCGTCGCCAAGGGGTCCGCTGTCCCGGTGCTCAAGGCGACGGCATCAATCATCCTGGGAGCGGAGAGCAACGGATCCTTCGGAAAGGTGGAGGCGAAACAAGGAATCACAATCCAATCCGGAGCGAAGGTCGGAACGCTCGATGCCACCGGTGATGCCGTGATCGATGGCAAGGTGGAGAGGCATATACAGCGCGACGGAACGATCGAAGGGGGAGGAGCCTCGACGCAGGTCGTCGCGTACGGCACAGTCACTGTTTCTTCCAGCATAACCAGCAGCATCCTGTGCCCGGAGGATTCCACCAATGTCAAGGTGAAAGTGACCGGCGATGAAACATCAGTATCGGTAGAGGTCAACTGCTCCGGAGCCGAGATCACCGGCGTTATTCTGAACAATGTGTACACCTCATCGGGCGGGGCCATCAACGTCACCGTCAACGGCAGTCAGGAGTCTGTGAAGGAGAGCTACATCGTGGCGGTCTCCGGAGGCAAAGTGCACAAGAAGGGCGATTCTGCAGGAGCCGCATCTGCCATCAGGGTCGAACCGAACACTGTGGTGACGGTGGCATACGAAACGGTAGGAGGAAAGACGTTCTCCATGTGGACGGATCACATGGGCGACCGTATCCCCGGGTCCGGGGAGAATCATTCGTTCGACCTGCTGGTCAGATGCGATACATACATCTCGGCCCATTACATGGACGAATCGCAGGCGTCCTCCAGTGCCGACATCATCACCGTCAAGGAGAAGAAGTACTGCCATGAGACCGGGATCTGCTATGTGCTGATGCCTGACGGCAGCAGGTACTATTGTTCGGTGCCCGCGACGGAGCACATCTTCGATGATACGGATGTGACGACCCCGCCGACCTGTGTGGAAGAAGGGGCCGGGACGAACACCTGCTCGATATGCGGGTATTCCGAAAGCGTATCCATTCCCGCTAATGGTCATGACTATGGCGAGTGGAGCGTGACCGTCGGGGATAACGGACAGGCGGAGAAGGTCCGCACGTGCTCGCAGTGCCCCGCCGAGGACCGTATATCCATAGTCGTTCCCAACGGGAACATCAGGATAGATCTCGACATGCCCGGACTGGCGAAGGAGACCCACTACATTTTCGATCACGAGGGCAAGAAGGCATATCTGTACTCCGTCCACCTCCATGCTGACAGCCACAATGATGCAGGATCGTACTTCCTCTGGATCGACAGCGGCCCTCATAGTCCTGTATTCGTACTCCGTACTTTCAACCACTATTACGTGTACGGCAACGACTCCCCCTGGGGCATCTGCGGATATGCAGACAGCTACGCGGACTATGTGCGGTTCATCTCGGATTCGCGCATAGGAGCGGACAACGGCAGGACAAACACAAGCCTCTACGATCTGTTCTTCATGTACGGAGACGAGCTCAATGAGCGCGGAGATGCATGGTTCGATAGCGGGACAAGCACTCTGGAGATCTGCGGCAGGACCTGTACGGCGTACAAGTCCTATGACGGACACGACTTTTACTGGGTGGATGAGGACGGCTGCACGCTCATGTACAGGCACCACAATGGCACCTCCTACACGATAACCTATAGGATCGAGAGCATAGCCGCTTCAGGATCCTATTCGGACTTCGTGATGTCCGAAGGATACCGTCTGCCGGCTGTTCCGTCCGCGGAGAGCATCTCCCAGTACAGGGTGGATGTGACCGGAGGAAGCTACAGGTTCGAGAGCAGTGAACGTGCGGGATACTACAACGTCACGACGGTGGATTCATTCGGAGGCATTCGCCCGGTATTCCCGGACGGTGCGACATCCGTCGGACTGGAGGTGAGGGATCTCGACGGGAAATGGGTACGTGTGCAGAGTTGGACCCATGCGGCCGAGGACGAATTCTACATCCCTGTCAAATCGACAGGCGAGAACCACACCATCCGGACATTGTTCGAAGAGCTGGCCTCGTCCGATTCCGGCAGATTCGTCGAGATCGGGGCGCCCGGATTTTCCGATATAGGGTTCAGATGCGTGTTTGGAGACACTTCCAAGGAATGCAGCATCACCATCGTCGATGGATACTATGTGGATCCGGTCATAGGGGAGAATAAGACCCTTGGAAAGGTCCCGGCAGGACTGGTCGTGAAGGTGCACGCGGACGACAAGTTCGGAATGACCCATCGCGGATGGAAGGTCGTGAAGAACGGAGTGGAGACCGTAATCGATACCTCAGGCACGCTGGAGCTCCTCGCAGAAGAAGGTTCCGTCACCGTGTCGCCGAGGTTCGCGATCGACGATTATCTAATCCACCTGAGATCCACGGCCGGGGGATCGCTGACTGGTGGCTATGTGTTCGGTGACGGTACCAAAGATACAATCGATGGCGGAATCAACCTCATGCTCGGAAAGGGAACGCATCTGGCCGTGACGGCCGTTCCAGATGCCGGATACAGGTTCGTGGGATGGTACTGGATAAACGGCGCATCCCCCAACGGCCTTTATTATCCTCAAGCAGGAGGCTATGCGATATACGGGAATGGGCCGGATACCGGCGGCCAGCTATCGTTCGATGTCGATAGGAACATCACATACACCGCCGTGTTCGAGCCCATGACCGCGAGCGGGAATAAGGTGTTCATCACCAGCGGGTTCGTATATGACGACGGTCACGGCATAAGGGTATCTTCCATATATGCGGACGGGAAAGTATCTCTGACGACGGATCCTGGTATCATCACCAGGACGTACCATACGTGGAGCATCTACGCATATCCGAAATCGGATGTCGATCCCGTTCTGAAGACCCTGGATATAGTGCCGGGGATGGATTGCAGGTACGAACCGTCGTGCGATGTGACCATAGCGCCCGTGTTCGAGGACGAGATATCTAGATGCATCTTGAAATTTAACGGGAACGGGGGAGGCGATGTTGTCACAGGCGTCCCATCCCAGATATCCAGGTCTGGCGAAGGCAGGGTGGTTCTCCCATCGGAGAGTCCGGTCAGGGCAGGATACGTTTTTCTTGGATGGAGTGCCGACGAGAGTGAGACTAACGAACAGGAATGCTTGAAGCCAGGTGCTCAGTACACCCTGACCTCGGAAGCTACCACTCTCCATGCGATATGGTACGAATATTTCTCTGTAATTTCTTTCCGTGTAGATCCGTTCGGAGATTGTGACGGATACAGTTTCAAAACCGGGGTAGCTACCTACAGGCAGCCGTATCGCATCGACGATGATCATTTTGCCGGTCCCGGATTCGATGTGATCAAATGGAAGGACAGCGAGGGCAACATATATTCCAAAGATGGCAACAGAACCGTGCATTGCAAGGGTAACGGCGATGCGATAGAATTGAAAGCCATCTACGAGTCTATCGAGTTCTGGACGATCAGTATCGAGTTCCACAGCAATATTCCGGACAGTGATACGGTGGAGGTGAAGTCATTAAAATACGAAGGGAAGAACAAATGTAGTGTAGATAAAATCAAACCAACACCATCCGTTCGCGATGGATACACATTCGTAGGATGGTCCAAAACCAGCACTGGCGAACCTAGTGAGAGTCCGACATTCGATCTGAAGTCCATGATAGATCCTGGGAATGGGGGTGAACCTCTCAAGAAGGACGAGCACTTACACCTGTATGCTATCTGGTCCCCTGTCACGTCATGACGGGGCGACCGCTGTCCCATAAACCCCTTATCCAAACAATTTCTGCGACGGCACCCGCCGTCGCATTTGCCCGGAATCGATGCTCTTCGCATCGGCAATACTTCTGCATGACCGGCGGTCGCGTCGGAAGCATCCCGGGACGGAATCGTAATCCTCCGTCCGGGATGCCAATGGAGGGCTTGCGCGGGGCAGCGCCCCGCAGGGGATCATCCCCAGTACTCGCGGTCGCGGTCCACGATCTGTATCCTCGCCCCGCAGTACGGGCAGCTGTTGTAGACCGACTCCACCCCGTTCTCGTCGTCGCCGAGCAGGGCCGGTCCCTCCTCGCTCTCCGTGAATACCATGTACTGGTCCAGCAGGTCGTCCAGCATCCTCTTGCAGCACGCCGCCTCCACGTCCACGTCCGAGAGCATGAGCTTCACGACAGGTCTGGATCTGAGCTTCCGGTTCCTCTCCTCGGTGAGCTCGTCGTCCAACCTCTGGGCGTCTGTGTCGGCGCCGGGGAAGCCCATCATCGCGGCATAGGCCAGGAGCCTGACGGCCTTTTGCCTGTCTATGGGAAGGCCGATGCCCTTCTCGTACATCAGGCCCAGGTGGTACATCGCGGACGGGTCCAGCTCGTCGGCTGCGCGGCCCAGGAGCCTGGCGCCCTCCACGGGATCGGGCTCTACCCCCTCGCCGGACGCGATGAGGATGCCCAGCTCCCTGATGGCTGGAACATAGCCTTTCTCCGCCGCCGATTCGAAGTATTGTGACGCCAGGAGGGCGTCCTTCGGGGCGTTGTCCCCGTACAGGTGGTTCAGTCCAAGCTGGAAGAGCGCCGCTGGGTCGCCCTCCTTCGCCGCCTTGATGAGCTCGTCTCCGGATGCCATTTGAATCGGGCGGGGATGTCCTCCGGCAGTATTTACCTGTGCGTTGTCGCGCATCCTTCAAAAGGTCGCCTTCCGGAGGTCCCGGGACTGTACGGAACCGCATATGCGGATATCCGACAGAGTCGTTGGATTCAGGTCATCCACTCGGAACCGATGTTCCGGGCGTGTGATGAGCGGTCATGAGCGCGCAAACCGTGAGACAACACAATATGAAAGTGCGACGGGCTCAAAGATCGGAAACTGTTTGAGACGGAAGAGACACCCTTGGGCCCGGCATGGATACGAGGAGTCCAGAGGTATAAAGCATAGCCGTATGGGATTATCCATCCATGCACTTTTGCCCGGTCTTTGATGATACGGGCGGAGACCGGGCGGATAGACCCGCTGGATGCAACGATAGGTGATGCTAATATATTGTTGCTTATTAACGGTCATTGATGTCTGATTTTGAATATCCAGTGACGGAGTGACATCACTGGATTCTGCTCTGTATTTAAA
>CAYUPU010000061.1:0-9151 GCA_964445265.1 uncultured Methanomassiliicoccales archaeon | reverse complement strand
TCTTTAAATACAGAGCAGAATCCAGTGATGTCACTCCGTCACTGGATATTCAACCCTGAACGGGGCGTATTCGGCCGTGACATCCGTGAACCCGTGCCTCTGTCCGGAGGCCGAGAACAGCCTTGTGAGCTCCTCGTTGTCCATTCGATAACTCCTGCGGTTATTCTTCCGCAGGCGGCATTCAATCGACGAGGCGACTTAAACGTCATTGCGACATTAAGGCTGACATCATGGGATAAACCGCTGTTAATGCGAGTTTCTTTAACCCGTCCGGCATACGGCGCCGCATGGATACGGATCCCGAGCAGAGGGCCATAGCGGACAAGCTGCTGGAGGCGACCAAGCGCAAGACGGGCTTCATCCCGGTGATCACGCAGATCCAGAGCACCAGGCCCGACATCATGATCCCGATGAACAGGCTGGGCGACGCGGTGCTCTTCAAAGGGGATCTGGACCGGAAGCAGAAGACCCTCTGCGCCGTGTCCGCGGCCGCCGCCGCGGGAGGGGAGTACTGCGTCCAGGCGCAGATGAGGGAGGCCATCGACGCGGGCGCCACGCAGGACGAGGTGTTCGAGGCCATCATGATAGGGTCGTACATGTGCATGACCCGGGCGCAGTCCTACGCCCTGAGGAAGTATGCGGAGCAGTTCGGCATCGAGGTCCGGAACGATCGACGGCGGCGGGAGCCAGTAGCACGATTAAACGCCGTGAAAAGGATATATACGGCGCTATCGTTACCGCTGGATGATATCATGGTTTCGATCACACCCGATGCAGAGAAGTTCATCAACGACCTGCTGGAGAAGAACCAGAGGGTCGGATACGGCATCAAGATCTACCTGTCCGGGTTCGCGTGCTCCGGGCCGCAGTTCGGCATGTCCTTCAAGGAGAAGCCCGACGAGAACGAGATCGTAGACACGTCCGCCAACGGATTCGACATGTACTACGATGAGGAGACCGACAAGGAGTTGAAGGACTGTGTCATCGAGTTCATCGACGACCCCAACTTTGGCACCGGGCTCACCATCAGGAACCCCAACTTCAACGGTTGCGCCTCCTGCGGCGGCGGTTGCCACTAAACGATGACGGGAGGGTATCACCCTCCCTCGAACTTCTGCACATCCCGACAGGGGTGGCATGTCCGCCTTGTCCGCCGGCCGGCGTCGGATTGGGCCGTGTCCGGATCGCGGTCTCCTGCCGCCGCAGACAGGGCAGTCCGGGTCCCTGTCGAATCTCGCCGTCTGGAATCTCCAGTTCTCTAGGTCCATGGACAGGAACGTCCCTGCGGATCTGCACCTGCCCGTTATGAGTTTGAGCGCTTCGGTCGCCTCCAGCGATCCTACCGCGGACACGACGGCCCCTATCGATGCCGGGGCATCGTCCGATTCCGGCATAGGGCCCATGATGCAGCGCAGGCAGGGGGTCACTCCGGGCACCACGGTGGCGATCTCGCCGAGGAACCCGTCGATACCGCCGTGGACCAGTGGCTTCCCCATCTCGACGGCGCACCTGTTGGCCTCCAGCCTTCCGCCTATGGAGTCCAGGCACTCCACCAGGATATCGCAGTCCGCCATGATGGACATGGTGTTCCTGTCGAATCTGCATACGTGATGCACGACATCCGTCTCGGGATCCAGAGATTCCATCCATTCGGCCAGGATCTCGGCCTTGGATCTGCCGTCGCCGATATGGCCGCAGTAGACGTACTGGCGATTGAGGTTCGATTCCTCGGGGGTGTCCGGATCCGCGATGACGAATCTGCGGACCCCCGCGAGTGTCAATGCCGTGGCGACATTGGTTCCCAGTCCGCCGCATCCTATTATCCCCACCCTCGCGCCTTCGATGGCCATCTGGCCGTCCTTTCCGAACTCCAGAACCTGTCTGTCGTGCCTTCCCATGATCGCGTGATGCGCGTCCGCATCAATCTATCTTGGGGTTTCGGACCGTTCTCTGTTGCGGTTCCGATATTCTACTTATTTCATATCGGAATATTCAACTACTTTTTTCCGGATATTCCCGTACTATGGGCACCATCTTGGTGAGATACAGTGGGATCGGGTTGAAGGGCGATCAGGTCAGACGCGGGTTCGAATCGCGTCTGCACAGCAACACGGTGTTGATGCTGGCATCCATGTCCGTCGCAGATGTCACGTCTGCGGTCTAGGATGCGAACGCCGGCAGAGGGCCATCGGTCGATCCGGACGATCCCGATGAGACGATATACATCGAGATCAGATGTAGCCGCGCGTACATCTTCCGGTCGTACATCAGATGCCATGCGGGCTTTCTGCCGGGCAGTCTCTGCCGATGTTCCTTCCGACGGTCGGGATGATGGACGACGAGGTGGGCAGGCTGCTGCACGGCATAGAGGCGGAGCGATCATGGACGAATACGAGGTTCGAATGGCGGCGGCCGAGAACCGCATAAGGGGTCTCGGGAGCGCGGCGGTATGCTTCTCCGGCGGATTGGACAGCACGGTCCTAGCGCACATGGCGCACCGCATCCTCGGGGGCCGTGCGGTCGCCGTGATGTGCGATGTCCCGATGATGTCCGACAGGCAGAGGGCGGCCGGAGCCGAGGTCGCGGAGAGCATAGGGATACGTCTGGTCGTGGCCGATCTGGGCCTCGGCGATCTGGACGGCATACTCGGTAACGGGCACGACAGGTGCTACATATGCAAGACCGCGATGTACCGCAGCGTGAGGGCGGTCGCCGATTCCCTGGGGATACGGAGCATAGTCAACGGGGAGATCGTCGACGACCTGTCCGAGGACCGTCCCGGCATGGCGGCGGGTCCGGAGAACGGCATCTTGACGCCGTTCATCGACGCCGGCGTCCGCAGGGCGGACATCGTCCGCTATTTGGACGGCATGGGCCTCCCGATGCGCCTGGTCAAAGATACATGTATGCTCATGAGGTATCCGGAGGGGATCCACGTGACTCCGGCCGATCTCAGGCTGGTGGAGGAGCTGGAGGCCGGGATCCGTACGGAGCTCGGACTCGGTCAGCTGCGTGTGAGGTGGACCGCGGACGGCTTCTCCGTCCAGACCTCGTCCGCGGAGCTCCCCGTTCTGGAGGCTGGTTTCGACCGCATCGCCCCGCTGTTCTCATCCCGCGGACTGGACGCGTCCATCAGCAGGATCGGATACGACAAGCGATCCGGCGCATCCGCATCGGAGATCCCTGAACGGGACGATGTCGCAGCACCCGCATTCCAGGCACATGGTCACGCTGGTAAGCGATGTCAGCCCATGCCTCTGCATGGCTTCTTTCTGGAGCTCCGCCACCCTCACGGCCCTTTCCGGCGTCGTGGGCGCAGGGGCTCCGCCCAGCGCATCGGCGAGCGGCCCTCTGTTGTAGCTGTTGATCCTCAGTGCCCTGGCGCCGGGGATGACACCTTTGGCGCACATCTCGTCGAAGAATGCCGCCAGGTCCTCGTCCGTCTCCCCGAAGCCGTAGATCACGTTGGTTATCACGCGTCCTCTCCCGAACATCCCCACGGCGTCCTCCAGGTTGCGCAGGATGTTGTCGTAGTCCAGGTCCGGGCAGACCTTGGCGAATATGTCGCGGCGGGGGGATGTGATGTTCAGCTTGATCTCGTCCGCTCCGGCGGCCTTCAGCTCCTCCAGCTGGCCGGTCGAGGACACATACGGCTCCACGCCGATGGGGAGGTCCGGGTATCTCTCCCTGGCCCTCCTCACAACCTCGGCCAGGCGGTCGACCGTCTCCTGCTCGTCGCCGTAGACGCCGCTCGTGAACGACACGGCCTTGACGGTTAGCGATCCCACCGACTCGTCCAGCATCTCCAGTATCCTGTCGGCGTCCAGGTGCTTCACGTCCTCCGGGTCCAGGATGGGGGAGGAGCAGAACGCGCAGTGGTATTTGCATCTGGGGTCCAGATCGAAGAACGCCTGCTCCGGACAATGGCGCACCACCGGCTCCAGCCTGACATCGTCCAGGAACGGCTCTCCTCCGCGGGTCAGCGACATCCTCCCGTCGTCGGCCACACGGAGCTCGAACTCCCCCGAGTCGTAGGAGAACGACTTCTTCACCCTGAAACGCCCGTTCCCGAAGGAGAACGCGACCGATCCGAATCCGGCCCCGGGTCCCGCGGTGGACCTCGACACCCTTACGGGGAGCTCGAACCCCTCCGGCAGTTTCACCCCTCCTCCCAGCGTCAGCAGGGCCTTTTTCTCGACAAGCTCGTCCATCGCCGCCGCCTCGGTGGATCCGTCTCACGGATGCCGCGCAAGCCTCTATCATGCCGTCGAAGTCGAACCTTCCTGTGAACTCGGCCACCTTCTCCGGCTTCGCCTCGGTAACGGGCTTGATCGGAACGGCCTTGCATCCGCCTGATTTCGCGATGGAGATGTCGTAGGTGCCAATCCTCTTCGCGATCTCTATGATCTCGACCTTGTCCAGGCCGATGAGCGGACGGATGATCGGGAATCCCAGGTCCTCCTGCTCCGCCCTTATGTTCATGAGCGTCTGCGATGCGACCTGGCCCAGCGAGTCCCCCATCACGATGCCGGAGGCCCCGATCTGCTGCGCGAACCTCTTGGCCACGCGGTGCATGGTCCTCTTGCACAGGACGCACGTGTAGTTTAGGTCCGCATTCTCGCGGATGATCCTCTCGTTGGTGCCGTGATCGGCGGAGTACACGGGGAACTCTCTCCCGGTGTAGGCCTCGAGTTGCTCGGCCAGACGGACCGTCTTCTCGGCGATCCTCGGGTCCCCGAATTCTCCCAGGTCCATATGGAGGAGCGTGACGTCGGCCCCGACATGGGACATCATGTACGATGCGACCGGGGAGTCTATGCCTCCCGATATAAGCGATACGAGCTTCATTCTGCTGTCCACCTCGGCTCCTTCGGGACACGGCGATGCTGGCGTCCATGAAGTCCTTTTCGGATGCATGCCCCCTGGCAGACCGATCGTCCGTGCCGGTCATAATCCTACTTTCATATAGGGATATAATACTTATTGGGAACGTCCCTTATCGTATTTAACATGGTGCGGAAGCGGATGCGGGCATCCCCGATGTTCCCTGCCGCGGACGCACGGGGATTCCGGTCCGATTATTCTCATATTTCCTACTATGAAAAGTATAAATCCTGTGAACGTCAGTGCGCATCGTGTACTTCTCAACAAGAACCCGTTTCGCCATACAGATGATGGTGGACCTGGCCACGTACGAGGCGGATGGGAATGTCAAGATCAAGGACATCTCCAGGCGCCAGGACATATCGGTGAAGTACCTGGAGCAGATCATAACCGCGCTCAACAAGGCGGGGGTCGTCAAGGGCGAGCGCGGACCGCAGGGCGGATACCGTTTGGGGATGCGCCCGGACAAGATAACCGCGGGCATGATCGTCCGTCTGATGGAGGGCAACGGCTCTGCATCCGCACAGGAGGGCAGGGCGGAATGCCCGTGGATCGCCAAGTGCGTCGACATGGGCCTCTGGAGCAGGATCGATGAGGCCGTGGACGCAATCCTCGACGGGACCACGATCGCCGATCTGATAGATCTCGCCCGCAGGGAGAAGCTGATGGACCTCCTGGACGGTCCCGAGTACTTCATCTGACGGCCAATACCGTTATCCTGAGCCTGCCCATACGCCGTTCCAATGGCGTTCGTGAACCATCCGCGCATTGCCTTCGAGACGGTCGAGGAGAGGGGATACCAGACCGCGATGGTCGATCAGTGCGTCAGAGCCAACACCCTTCTGATACTGCCAACGGGTCTCGGGAAGACCGTGGTGGCGGTCAGGGTGGCCGCCGAGTTCCTGTCCGAGGGCAAGGTGCTGCTCATGGCACCCACCAAGCCCCTCGTCGAGCAGCACTACAGCGAGTTCTCCAGACTGCTGGTCGATACGCGCGTGTCCATGCTCAACGGTCTGATGAAGGATTCCAGGCGCGCCGGTGTGGTCGAGGACAGCGACGTGATCGTATCCACGCCCCAGACCATCGAGAACGACCTGGAGGCCGGCAGGTACGACCTGTCCCGCTTCTCCCTTGTGATCTACGACGAGGCCCACCGCGGACGCGGCGATTATGCGTACGTGGGCGTGGCCGGCCGTGTTCCGAAGGGGGTACGCTCCGTCGGAATGACCGCGTCCCCCGGCAGCAGCATAGACCGCATAGAGGAGGTCTGTCTGGCGCTGAACCTCCGCCGTATAGACATGCGCACCGAGACGGACCCGGACGTGGCCCCGTTCGTCCATGACACGTACATCAACAGGATCGAGGTCGACCTTCCGTCGGACATCCTGGACATCTCCTCCCTCCTGAAGGTCATGCTGGATCATTTCTATGGGGAGCTCTGCGGCCTGGGAGCGGCGTACAGGAACGTGAGGCCGTCGAAGACGTACCTGCTCAAGGTGGGCGGCGAGCTCCAGGCCCGTGCGGAGCATGGGGAGAGGAACGGAGTGATCTTCAGAGCGCTGACGGTGAACAAGACCTGCATCCAGCTCCTGGAGGCCGTCAGCAAGGTGGAGTCCGAGGGGACCACGGTGCTCAGGCGCTACCTGGAGAGGCTGGAGGCGGAGGCCGCCCAGGACCGGGGCGGCAGGGCGGCGCAGGCCATAGTCGGGCGTCCGGAGTACGCAGGCGTCAAGTCGATCCTGGAAAGGACGAACGTGGAGCATCCGAAGGTGTCCAGGGTCATGACGCTGGTCAGCCGGACGCTGTCGTCCAGTCCCGGATCGAAGGTGCTGGTGTTCGCCCAGTTCCGCGACACGTGCGAGATGCTGGTGGAGAAGATATCGTCCATCGACGGGGCCAGAGTGGGGATGCTCATAGGGCAGTCCAAGGGCGGCCTGAAGCAGAAGGAGCAGGTCTCCCTGCTGGGCAGCTTCAGGAGTGGGGAGTACAACGTCCTGGTGTCGACATCCGTCGGGGAGGAGGGGCTGGACGTGTCCAACACGGACGCGGTCGTGTTCTACGAGCCGGTCCCGTCGGAGATCCGCACGATCCAGCGCCGCGGCAGGACCGGCAGGAAGAGCGACGGGGACGTATACCTGCTCATAGCCAGGGGGACCGTGGACGAGGCGTTCGACAGGTCCAGCGTTCGCAAGGAGCAGAGCATGAGGGAGAATCTCGAGAGGCTCAGCGAGAGGCTCAGCAGGGGGATGACCCTCGGCGACGGCGGGCAGAGGAGCCTGGATTCTTTCCGATGACGCCGCGGTTCCGCGGCATACCCGATTTATAGGCCTCCTCCGATGGCCCGCGCATGCTCTATTCCGAGCTCGCGGAGACTTTCGACAGGCTTGAGGCGACCAGCAAGAGGCTGGAGATGACGGACATCCTGGCGGAGTTCTTCGGCAGGGCGGATCCCGGGGAGCTCAGGAGCATCGTCTATCTGAGCCAGGGCAAGCTGCATCCGGATTTCGTCCCGGGCGTCCTGGGCATGGCCGACAAGCTCGTCCTCAGGGCGATCGCGGTCACGTCCGGCTCCCCGCTGGATAAGGCGGAGGAGATGATGGTCGAAACGGGCGATCCCGGAGTGGTGGCCGAGAGGCTCCTGTCGAGGAAGAAGCAGACCACCCTGTTCTCCGAGGACCTGACCGTCGCCAGGGTCGTCAGGGGCCTCACGGACATCCAGAATGCGGACGGCAGGGACTCTCAGGACAGGAAGGCGAAGCTCCTCGCCAACATGCTGCACGACTCGGGCCCGCTGGAGGCCAGGTACCTGTGCAGGACGGTCACGGGGAGGATGAGGGTCGGCGCGGCCGACATGACCATCCTGGACGCTCTGGCGGTGTGCTTCGCCACCAAAGAGGAGCGTCCGGACATAGAGAGGGCGTTCAACATCACATGCGACATCGGCCTCGTGGCGGAGACCATAGCCGAAGGGGGCATGGACGCCATCCGCGCGATGCGGGTGGCCGTGGGGAGCCCTATAAAGGTCATGCTGGCCGAGAGGCTGCCATCCGTGGCGCAGATCGTCGAGAGGATGGGCGGGAGGTGCGCCATCGAGTACAAGTACGACGGCATCCGCGTCCAGGCCCATATAGGCAGGGATTCGGTCCGTCTGTTCTCCAGAAGGCTGGAGGACCTCACGGGCAACTTCCCGGACATCGCCGCCGCGCTCCGCGGAGCGTGCAGGTACGGCGAGGCCATAGTCGAGGGGGAGTGCGTCGCCGTCGATGCGGAGACGGGCAACATGCTCCCGTTCCAGACGGTCACGCACAGACGTCGTAAGAACGGCATGGATGAGGCGGTGAAGGACATCCCGGTCAGGATCTTCATGTTCGACTGCCTCTATCTCGACGGGACGGACATGACGTCGCGGCCGTATCTCGAGCGCAGACAGGCCCTGAAGGACGGCTTCTCCATAGGCGGGCAGATCCAGACCACGACGACGTCCATCGTGGAGAGCGAGGAGGAAGGCGAGGACTTCTTCGCCGGCGCCGTCGCCGCCAGATGCGAGGGCATAATGGCTAAGTCCGTCGCCGACGATTCGGTGTACCGTGCCGGATCGAGAGGGTTCCTGTGGATCAAGTACAAGAAGGACTACCAGCAGGCGCTGACGGACTCGTTCGACCTGGCCGTTGTGGGCGCGTTCTACGGCAGAGGGAAGAGGGCCGGACGCTACGGAGCCCTGCTGATGGCGGCCTACGACCAGGACGAGGGCCGCTTCAAGACGGTCTGCAAGCTGGGGACGGGATTCGACGACGCGTTCCTGGACTCCATGCCGTCCATGCTCGACGGCTGCATTTCGGAATCCAGGCCGCAGTCGGTGGATGCGGACATGACGCCGGACGTGTGGTTCGAGCCGGCCGTTGTCCTGGAGGTCGTAGCCGCGGAGATCACGCTGAGTCCGATCCATACCGCCGCCTGGAACGTAGTCAGGGACGGAGCCGGGCTGGGGATAAGGTTCCCCAGGTTCACCGGGCGCGTGAGGGACGACAAGGCCGCCGAGCAGTGCACCACCGTGTCCGAGATCATCGAGATGTACGGCATGCAGGCGCATGATTCCGACGGCCTGTCGGAGCGATGTCCGCTCAGCTAAATATACGGCAGGGCGATGGGTGTGCCGCAATCCTGCGAAGAGCACCCTCCGCGGGATGGGATGGATGGATCATGGAAGACAAGTGGGCTAGGAGACCAGCGTGTTGGTGATCTCTTCATAACAAACATTACACACATT
>CAYUPU010000060.1:0-9430 GCA_964445265.1 uncultured Methanomassiliicoccales archaeon | reverse complement strand
GGCCTCGATCTTCACACCCCACTTGTCGGTGTTCTCGTCGAGGATGTCCCTGAGGGACGCATTGATCCTCTCCCTGGAGGACAGGATCTGGTCGAGCTCCATCTCGCCTATTATAGACCTGAGCGTCGTCTGCGCGAGATTGACCGTGGCGAGACGGTAGTCGGTGACCTCGAAGAAAGCGCACTTCGGGTCGGTCACCTTGATGTATATGATGGCGTCCACCCCGACCGGCGAGTTGTCCTTGGTTATGACCTCCTGCTTGGGGACGTCCAGGACCTCCGTGCGCAGGTCGAGCTTGACGACCTGGTTGATCAGAGGGCAGACGAAATTCAGGCCCTGGTTCAGGACCCTCACGAACTTCCCGAGCCTCATGTAGATGCCCTGCTCGTACGGCTGGACGATCTTCACTCCGCTGAGAAGCATTGCTATCACTGCGACCGCCAGGACGACGGCCACGATCAGGAACACCTCTTCCATGGTATCGACTCCTCGTTCGCAGCCTGCGGACATGGACGTGCACGCCCTCGCTGCTGTCCACCGTCACCTTGGCACCGGCCTCTATCGGCTCGTCGGAGACTGCCGACCACGTGTCTGGCCCTATCCTGACCTTCCCCTTCATGCTGACGGCGTCCGTGGGAACGGTCACGGTCCCTTCGCGTCCGATCAGGGATTCGGCCACCGTCGTGGACGGCGGCACGGGCCGGGCCAGCCGGGCGTAGACCCTTATCGTGACCAGCGTGACCGGTACCGCGACCAGGACGGCCAGCACGGGAGACGTCCATGTCAGGAGGACGTCGGGGGAGACCGCGCCTATCAGGCCTATGATCACTAGGACTGTCCCTGGAACGACCATGAACGCGCCCGGGCTGAACGCCTCGATTATGAGGAAGACCGCGCCGAGCACGATCAGTGCGATCGCAATGGTGAACGGATCCATAGGGATGTATGCTCCGGACGACTAATTAACCGTTGCATTCTTCCAATGGGTCCGGGGATCCGGAATCATACGGAGGCGTCACGCTTATGCGCAACGAGTCTGCCGAAGACCACGAGCAACAGCATCGCCGTCCCTGGTTCGAATTACCGAACACTGTAAACGGCATAGGCAACTACTTATCCTGTCAGATGCGGATGCGTACGGAGACGCCGATGATATACACGCTCATGCACAAGGACATCGAGGTGGCGGACCTCGAGATCAACGATGACGGCTATATCGTCGGCATTGTCCGCGTCCGGTCCATGGATCACATGCCTGTCGGCACGACTGTCGACGGGAGAGCCGACATCCCGGAGCTTAGATCCTGGTGGTCTGGACGCTCCATCCCGGCGAGCCGCACCGGGATCCGCGATATGATGGAATACGTCGGAATGACGGATACGCAATCTCTCCTCACATTGTGCATGGGGATGAGCCTGTCGGACCAGTATTGGATCAGATCGGATGCATCGATGGAATGGAAGGAGGTCAACTTCTTCCAGAACCCGTTCTCTGCGGATATCGGGAACCTGCTGTTCGGACGGCCGGCATCTGGGGAATTGGATCTGTCATCCCCAGATAATACATCGGACGGCGTCCTCCGCAAACGTTGGGTGGTATCAGGCGGGGAGCGCTACCTCGTTAAATCTGGCAATATGCCCGCCTATCAGGAACCTTTCAACGAGGTCGCCGCGACGATGCTGATGGAGGGGCAGAGCATACCCTGCGCCCATTACGACCTGGTATGGTCGGACGGCCTCCCATGCTCCATCTGCAAGGACTTCGTGGATGCATCCACCGATTTCGTACCCGCATCGCGCATAGTCAGAGGCCTGAAGGCCGATAGGAGGGGATATCGCGATGCGTACATCGGATTCTGCACGGACCAGGGGGTGGAGATACAGGGATCTATGGACAGGATGGATCTGATAGACCATGTCATGCTCAACACCGACCGGCACATGGGGAACTACGGCCTCATCCGCGATGCGGAGACGCTGGAGTGGATAGGGCCTGCACCCGTGTTCGATACCGGCACCTCTCTCATGTGCAGGAGCTTCACAGAGAGCATCCGCATGAGGATTGATACGGTCAACTCGGACCTCGGAAAGCCCAACCGCCTGTTCCATGCCGATCTGGACTGGCTCGATCTGGACACCATGTACGGCACCCTGGCCCCGATCGGATCCATGCTCGAATCCGGATTCGGGATGCTCGGGGACAACGGGGTCACGGAGGAGAGGGGGCGCGCCGTGCTGGAGCTCCTCCGCACCAGGATCGACGGCGTGGCGGACATGCTGCTGCGATCGCTGATCGTCCACGTAGGACCTGTCGACCTTCTTCCTCTGCCTGCCGCCGGTCTTCTTCAGCTTGCCCTGGTTGATCGCCCAGTCGAAGTTCTTCTGCTCCGGCGGGGTCACGAGGACCCTCTCGCCCTTGGCGTACTTCCTGCCGGTGGCCCAGTTGGTGAACGGGGCCAGGACGCGGTACTCGTCGGCATCGAGGACGATCTCACGCACGTTCGGCCTGCCCTTCATCTCCGAATACGTGCCCGCGAACTCGCGGGTGGTGCCTCCTCCCACCTCGACCACCTTGGTGCAGACGGTGTCCAGGAAGTACCTGTCATGGGTGACGGTGATGACCGTCCCGTCGTACTCCACCAGCGCCTCCTCCACGGCGTGCTTGGTCGGGATGTCGAGGTAGTTCGTGGGCTCATCGAGGACCAGAAGGTTCGTGGCGTCCATGAGCAGCGTGCACAGGGCGACCCTCGCCCTCTGCCCTCCGGACAGGGTGGACATCGGGCGCTCGACGTCGTCGCCGAACAGCAGGAACCTCGCCAGCATGTGCCTCGCCTCGGCCCTGCGCTCCTTTCCGACTATCAGCAGGAGCTGCTCCTCGGCGGTGAGCTTCGGATCCAGCATGTCGTGGTGCTGCGAATAGTAGCCTATCCTCGCCCCGGGGGCCATCCACAGTTCGCCCTCGGACGGGATCTCGCCCAGAAGGGCCCTGACCAGGGTCGACTTCCCCTCGCCGTTCCCTCCGAAGATGCCCACCTTCTCGCCCTTCTGGATGTCCAGGTCCACTCCGGACAGTATGGTCCTGCCGCCGAGCTCGACCCTCAGGCCCTTGGCGATGAGGACGTTCTTCCCGGACTTGGGGGCCGACTGGATGCGGACGGTGACCTCCTGCATCTTCTCGGGCCGCTCCTTGACCTCCATCTTCGCGATCATCTTCTCGCGGGTCTTGAAGGTGGTCATGTACCACTGGTCCGCGTGGAGCTGAGCCGCGATCTCCTCCTGCTTCTTCTTCTGGGCGGCGTACTTCCTGTACTCCTTCTCCATGCGGTCCAGGTCGAGCATCTTCTTCGTAATGAAATCGGAGTAGTTGCCCTTGTACTCCCTCGACTTGCCGTGGTCGATCTCCATCATGCGGGTGGCGATCTTGTCCAGGAAGTACCTGTCATGGCTCACGACGAGCACGGCGCAGTGCGAATTGATGAGGTAGTCCTCCAGCCACTCGACCGTGGTGATGTCGAGGTGCGAGGTCGGCTCGTCCATGATCAGCAGGTCGCAGTCGTCGGCCTGTATGACGATCCTGGACAGCATCACCTTGGTGCGCTCCCCGCCGGATAGCGACGACATGCAGCGCTCCATGACGCCTGGATCGAGGCCCACCTTCCTCAGGGCGTTCGCCTTCATGGCCTCGTCGTCGCGATCGGCGGCGGCCAGCCTGGCCTCCAGCCTCGAGTTCTCCTCGGCGAGGGCGTTCCAGTCCAGATCGTCCCTGCCGGACGCCATCTCCTCGCCGATCTCGTCCAGACGGCGCTTTATGGCCTCTATGTGCCCGTACGGCCTCCCGAGGACCTCGCGGACCGTGACGTCCCCCGATTCCGCGAACTGCTCCAGATAGCCTATCCTGTCGGACCGGCCGGTGAGCTCCCCCGTATCGGGCCTCATCTGGCGGAGCAGTATCCGTATGAACGTCGTCTTCCCCGCTCCGTTGACCCCGATGAGCCCTATGCTGTCGCCCTCGTTGACCTGCAGGCTGACATCCTTCAGCACCTTGACCGGACCGAAGGACTTCGCGATGGACTGGGCCTTCAGAAGCATGGCGGGTCCGAAGCCCTCTCAATATATTTGGGGTTCGACCGCGGCCGGACGTCGGCATCGGATATAGCAGTCCGGCATCTCTATCGGCCGGGCCTTCCTCTCGGTGAGATCGGACAGCCTGCGGAGGAACTCGTCCCTCCGGCCTATGGGCACCCTCACCCTCAGATCCACCCGGTCCGTGTACTCGCATTCGGGGCGGCAGGCCATGATATCGGCCATCCTGGACTCGAAGGCGCTGTACATCGAGTAGTCCAGATGGAACATGTACGCGCAGCATGCGCGCCTGCCCACCCTGCGGACGCCGTCCAGAGCGGCCCTGGCCCCGTCGGTGTACGCCTTGACGAGCCCGCCGGTCCCCAGAAGGGTACCTCCGAAGTAGCGGATCACGACGACCATGCAGTCGGTCAGCCCGGATCCCCTCAGAACGCTTAGAATGGGTTTGCCGGCGGTACCGGAGGGCTCGCCGTTGTCGCTGGACCGCTCCCTCCTCGACGATCCGTCGAAGACGGCGGCCCAGCAGTAGTGGGTGGCGTCGCGCCACCTGCCCTGGACGAGGGCCAGGTTGCCCTGGATGGCCTCCTCGTCCGGGCACGGGAGGGAGACGCCGATGAACCTGGACCCCTTGAGGGTCAGCTCCCCGGCGTGCTCCCCTTCGATGGTCTCGAAGTCCTCTATCACTCGGCCTTCTCCTCGTAGACCTGCGCCTGGTCGAACTCGTCCACTACCTCCGCGGAGGGCGCGGGCGTGAGCAGGGCCACGGCGATACCGGCGATCATCGAGATGATGAATCCGGGGAAGAGCGAGTACAGGCCTGTGAAGTCCATGAACGTCTCCCAGATCAGAACGGTGGCGAACCCCGCGATCATGGACGCCATGGCGCCCTGGAGGTTCATCCTCTTCCAGTACAGGGACAGGAGCATGAGCGGACCGAACGCGGATCCGAACCCGGACCACGCATAGGACACGAGGCCCATGATGTTGTCCGAACCGAACAGCGCGAGGGCGAGGGCGACGACGGATATCACCACGACGATGGCCCTGGACACCCACCCGAGCTGCTTGTCGGTGTACTGGCGCTTCTTGGACTTGCCCATGATGTCGTTGGTTATGCTCGAGGTGGCCACGAGCAGCTGGGAATCGACGGTGGACATGATGGCCGCGAGGATGGCGGCGAACATGATGCCGCACACGAACGACAGCCCGGGAACGAACAGCGCCTTGGACAGCTCGAGGAATATGTACTCCTCGTCCCAGTCTACGCCGGGGGTGACGCCCTGCATCGCGAAGTACGCCCTTCCGACGACCGCGATGGCCGCCACGGACGCGAGAGCGATGACGATCCAGACGAGGGAGATCCTCCTGGCGACCTTGATCTCGTTGGGGTTCCTGATGGACATGTAGCGCACGACGATGTGCGGCATGCCGAAGTATCCGAGGCCCCAGGCCAGCGCAGATATCAGCACTGTGAACGTTATGGGCTCGCCGCCGTCGAACAGAAGGCTGGTGAATCCCTCGGGGATGCCGGCGGTGTCGAGCGCGGAGGAGACCTGGTCGAAGCCGCCCATGTCGAATATCGCCACCAGCGGAACGACCGCGACGCAGACCACCATGAGTATGGCCTGGAAGAAGTCGGCCCAGCAGACCGCGGTGTACCCTCCCATGAGAGTGTACAGTATGGTGATGACCGCACCGACTATGATCGCGATCTCGAGGCCTATGTCGATGGAGAGCGAAAGGACGACGCCGCTGCTCTTGAAGCCGGATGCGACGTATATCGTGAAGAAGAAGAGGATGATGATTGCGCTGATGATCCTCAGAAGCCCCTTGTCATCGCGGTACCTGTTGGAGAAGAACTCCGACATCGTGATGGAGTTGCCTGAGACGACGGAGTGCTTTCTGAGGCGCTTCGCCACTATGAGCCACGAGACGTAGGACCCTATGGCGAGACCTATGCCGATCCACGCCTGTCCCAGTCCGGCGACCACGATGGCCCCCGGCAGCCCCATGAGGAGCCATCCGCTCATATCCGACGCCTGGGCCGACATGGCCGTTACGTACGGATTCATCTTCCTCCCTCCGAGGAAGTACTCCCTCATGCCCTGGGCCTTGCTGCTCCTGAGGAAGTAGACCCCGAGCACGAGCATAAGAATGAAATAGACGACGATCGCCGCCAGAATGCCTGTATCCAAATCTGCACCGGGTTTACATGCGCAACTCGGATATTAGCATGACGGGAACGGATGGATAGTCCCAGCCGGCCCGGATGGTACCGCGGGGCGGTGATGTCTCGGGGATGCAGTAGCTTTCGGCCCGCCCCGCGGCCGATGGGATGCACCGCCTCAGGCGGCGTCTCTGGAGAGGAGAGCCTGCTTGACGCCCGGCGTTGCGATGATGCGCCCGTAGATCCTCGCGCTGGAGATGGTGTCCTCTATCAGATCCGGGGTGACGTCGTCGTCGGCGTATACCAGCCCGACCACCTCTATATCCCGGGTCATCCCGTCATCCTTCAGCTTCTGAAGATCTCCGCGCCTCAGTCTCAGCGTGCGGAACCTCGTGTTGTAAGACATGTTCTCAGCTCCACCGTGTTTCACGGCGTAATGTGTATTAGCGCTGAGATATAAAAGTTTAATGTTCTATGATAAATTCGTAATCTTCGAAGAAACTACAGAAAAAACGATTAATAATCAGAGCGGATGAAGGAGACGATGTCTGGGACGGTGGGCGAGGCCACTCTCGGGAAGCTCCGTAGGATCTGCAGGATAGGCGTCTGGATTGCCGTCGTCGCCATCATAGTGGTGGCGTTCATGCTGGCCGTCAACATCGTGGGGATAGCGTGCTGCTACATGGACCCTCAGGTCCACAGCGAGCCCATGGACAACAGCGGCACCATCATCCACCTGTTCTGCAACGTCCTGACGCTGGCCGCGTGCCTGTGGTCCTGCATTCTGGGATACGAGCTGGTCGATTCCGTGAAGGAGGGGTCCAGCCCGTTCGTCCAGGCGAACGTCGACCGCATGAAGGACATATCCATCACGATAGGGTCCACGTTCGTGGCCCTCATTGTGCTGCAGCTGGTGCTCATCGCCATACTGGAGCCCGGCACCTACCTGTTCGACATACCCGCCCACATGGCCATCGCGGGCGCCCTCACGTTCGTCTTCACCCTGCTCTTCGAATACGGCACCGCCCTGCAGACGGAATCGGACGAGTTCCTGTGATACGATGCCGATCATCCTCCGTCTCGACAGGATAATGGCCGACCGCAAGATGAACCTCAGGGAGCTGTCCGAGAACGTCGGCATATCCTATGTCAACCTCTCCAAGATAAAGACGGGGAAGGTCCAGGGCGTCAGGTTCTCGACCCTGGAGGCGATCTGCGAGACCCTGGACTGCCAGCCCGGCGACATACTCGAGTTCGTGAAGGAGGGCGAGGAGCCGCAGCGCGGAAGGGACCGCGGTCACGAGCGATGGACCTCGCGCGACGGGACCGCAGGGAACGGCCTGGCCGTGAGGACCATCAGCACCGCGAACATGGCGAACATCATGAGCACGTACCAGGACAGGTAGTCCATGACCGCCCACTCCCCCGGAACGAGCCCGACGATGAGGTTCGCCATGCCGGATCCGCCGTATGACACGGCGTAGATCAGCGAGTACGTGCCCGCCCTCTGGATCTGCGTCGCGCGGGTTATGATGGCTGTCACCCCGGCGGCGAACCCTATCCCTTCGGCGAGCCCTGCGGAGGCGTTGAACAGCACGTACAGGGGAAGGCTCCCCATGCGGAGCGCGACGTACATCATGAGCACGCTGACCGACGCGGCGAGCATGCAGGCCCTCAGCGCCGTCCTGGTCTCGAACCTGTTGGCTATGAAGCACCCGATCACATTGGGGATCAGGATGGACACTATCACCACGGACGAGACGAACACGTCGTCCTGACCCAGACTCTCCCTCACGACCGTCGCGCTGAAGGACTGCGAGAACCCCTCTATGGCCCATGTGCCGACGAAGAGCATGGAGCACGCCGCGAACAGGCGGCCGCATCCGGACGGCATGGTGATCTTCGGCACGAGGGACCTCAGCAGGCCGGGCGAACGGGGCATCGTCTCCCTGCCCAGCAGGACGAAGACGATGACGACCGCCAGAAGGAGGACGACGATTGACATGAACGTCTCGACGGTCGCTCCGCCGTAGGCCACCGCGGCGCCGGACGACAGGGCCCCACCCACGATCCCGATGTTCGGAGCGCTGCTGGTTATCGCGGGACCGACCCATTTCGGGAGATCCGTGGACAGGTCCACGATATAGGCGGCGACGGTGCTGGTGGCCAGTCCGCTGGCCATGCCCTGGATGAGCCTCCCCGCCATGACCGACCACGGGCCGTCCACATGCATGAACGAGACCGCTCCGGCGATCCCGACCATCACCACGAAGACGGTGGCGGGCCTGCGGCCCAGATGGTCCGATATCCTCGGCAGGAACAGCAGCGGGATCAGGGTCCCGAGCAGATAGAACATGGACACGAAGGACAGCTGGGAATTGGTCATGCCCAGCTCCTGCTGCCACACCGAGTACATCGGTATCGGCACCCCGGTGGCGAAGTACATGAGGATCAGCCCTCCGATCGAGCCGATCAACCCGAATGCCGTCCTCGCGTTCATGCACCGCCCCATCGGGTCCCGCTATAAATGGGATGCCGATGCGACGTGCTGGCACGACTGACGCGCCCCCGGCGCCTGCGCGCGCATTACTTTATTATAACAACGGGGGATTGGCGTGCCGTTCATCATGGCATACGATTCCGCATCCATCGAGAGGAGATGGGAGGAGATGTGGAGGACCGGCGAGGTCTACCGCTTCGATCCCAAGTCCGAGAAGCCCGTGTTCAGCATAGACAACCCGCCCCGGTACACATCTGGGCCGCTGCACCTCGGCCACGCCACGGGATACTCCCTGATCGACTTCGTCGCCCGCTACAAGAGGATGAGGGGCTACAACGTGTTCTTCCCCCTGTGCTTCGACGTCAACGGCACGCCCATAGAGGTCAAGGTCGAGAAGAAGCACCACATCACCAAGCTCGACACCCCCAGGGAGGAGTACAGGAGGCTCTGCGAGGAGTACGCCAACGGCTTCATCGAGCAGATGACACACGACTTCGAGATCCTCGGGGAGAGCATGGACCCCAGCATATACTACCAGACGGACGCCCCCTACTACAGGCGCATCACCCAGCTCTCCTTCGTGGAGCTGTTCAACAGGGGACTGGTGTACAAGGCCAACTACCCCGTCAACTGGTGCCCCAGCTGCATGACGGCCCTCGCCGATGCGGAGGTCGAGTACC
>CAYUPU010000059.1:0-9529 GCA_964445265.1 uncultured Methanomassiliicoccales archaeon | reverse complement strand
TGTGTGTAATGTTTGTTATGAAGAGATCACCAACACGCTGGTCTCCTAGCCCAATTATAATCGATAAGGCTATGGGTTCCTGTGGATTCATCGCTCAAACCCCTGCAGAACACACATCGTCATCCTTGCTTCGATGCGGTTTTAACCTCGCAATGCGAGCATTCCGCCATGGGGAGGGATCGAATTGTTCGGGCTTCTGGACCGTGAGGCCGGACTCGGAGAGTTCGAACTCTTCTGGACTGGATTCTACATAGTCTACGCTATGCTGATAGCCATCGCCATGGCGATGACCATGGAACGGCGCGGCTCCGTCCTGCGCACCATCGCCGGATGGACCGTTCTGATCGGCGCGCCCCTCGCCCTCATAGCGAGCCTGCCGTTCACAATCGGCATGACCGAGTACCACACAGGCATACCTGGAGTTGACAGAGGGCCGTTGATCGGTCCGCTCATCCTGTGCGCACCGGTCACGGCGATAGCCGGAGCGCTTCTTTACAGAGGAGGTCGGGTGAACCGCATCGCGGCCGCCCTGCTGGACTACGTGATAATTACCGTCGCATCCTGCATGCTCCCTCTAGGGATCGTGAAGTGCCTCGACAGGGCCTTGGGGATAGATGTGCCGGAATTCACCTTATGCTGCGAGATAGCGTTCGGAGCCGCTGCGGCCCTGCTCATGAGGCGGCGGATGGCGGAAACTATAAGATCGTTCTCCTCCGACAACGGAGGCTTCGCGGAGAGATACGCGACGGTCCTGGCGCCCATGTCTGCGTGCATCG
Source organism: uncultured Methanomassiliicoccales archaeon (assembly GCA_964445265.1). Classification (GTDB taxonomy): domain Archaea; phylum Thermoplasmatota; class Thermoplasmata; order Methanomassiliicoccales; family Methanomethylophilaceae; genus Methanoprimaticola. The sequence continues at coordinate 8,753 of CAYUPU010000059.1, read as the reverse complement.
CCGGATCCCTGATCCTGTGGCTCTACGACCCGCGCGAAGACAGCATCTACACGATAGGCATCTGCCTCCTCACCGCCGTGGCGTTCATCATCGTCATAAGAGCGGTGTTCCTAGGTATCGACGAGATGGCCGAATCCGCCAGAAGGGACGCCGAGCTGGAGGCCGCAAGAGAGCTGCAGCTCTCCGCCGTCCCGGACGGCTCCGCGGTGGACTGGATGCTGGGTGCAGAGATAGCATCGCACATGGAACCGGCGAAGGAGGTGGCAGGGGACTTCCTGGACTTCTTCCCGATAGGGGACAGGCGCATCGGCATGGTCGTGGCGGACGTATCCGGCAAGGGCATCCCCGCAGCGCTGTTCATGATGAGATGCAGGAGCGTCATAAGGGACCGCATGACATCCGGAGCGGATCTTGGGTCCGCGGCCGAATCGGCCAATGCATCTCTGTGCGACGACAACCCCTCATGCATGTTCGTCACCGCGTTCATGGGCGTGCTGGACCTCGACACCGGCAGGCTGGAGTACGTGTGCGCCGGGCATCCCGCGCCCTTCGTCCGCTCCGCCGGCGGCATCGCCAGGCTGAACGGCGGCAGGGGGCCCATGATGGGTCTGATGGATGTCGCATACAGATCGGATGAGACCGCCCTGGCGGACGGCGACATGCTCCTGGCGTTCACAGACGGGGTCAGCGAGGCGGAATGCCGTGGATCCATGTTCGGAGAAGAGGGCATCGGAACCGTTCTGTCATCATCCGACTCCCCTCAGGACGCTCTGTCGTCCCTGCTCTCCCGTGTCCGCCGGTTCGCCGACGGAACCCCCCAGAACGACGACGTGACAGTTCTGGCGATGCGCTTCCATAGGACCGCATCCCGCGTGTTCTGTGCCGTCCCGGGGGGGTGCGGGGAGGCGGTCGCATGGACGGCCGGGCAGGTGCAGAATGAGCTGTCCCTCAGGGCGGAGCTGGTCGCCGAGGAGGTCTTCCTGAACATCGCCTCGTACGCATACGCGGACGGAGGGGATGCGAGGATCACCGTCCTGAAGAAGGACGGCTCCGCCAGGATCTCGTTCGTGGATTCCGGGGCACCGTTCGATCCGACCGCCCCCCGCGACAGGGACGACGCCCCCATCGATGAGAGGGACCCCGGAGGAGAGGGCATAGGGATAGTGATGTCCGTATGCCGGTCGGCCGCCTACTGCAGGATCCACGGCAGAAACGCGCTTACATTGGATATCGGAGGTGGGCCCTGATGCCCGGAAATGCTCTCGGAATCGAATACAAGGACGACGGAACGGAGACGACGATCATTCTGGAGGGGAGGCTGGACACCGCCACCGCCCCGGGGTTCCAGAGCAGCGCCCTGGAGCACTGCTCGGGCAGGAGGGTCGTCATAGATATGGAGAGGCTGAGGTACGTGTCTAGCGCTGGACTCAGGGCGATAGTCGTCCTGAGGAAGGCCTGCCCGTCCGTTTCGCTGATCAATTCGTCGGGGCTCGTGGAGGAGGTCCTCCGCGTCTCCGATTTCAGGACGCTGCTTGGGCGATCGCATGAGGATCGTCGAGACGTCGTTCAAGGTGGATGCGGGCACCATGCCCTGCATCCTGGACCTGGCGGAGTCGGTGTCCTCGGCGAACGACCTGGACGGCGACGGCCTGCTCCGCATGAGGCTCAATCTGGAGGAGGTGCTGCTGGGCCTGGCCGAGTACGGAGACCGCCTCGGCGCTGCCCCCGATGCGACCCTGGAGGTCTCCCGCGAGGGCGACGACCTGGTGTTCACGGTGAGGGACAAGGGGATGCCCTTCGACTACGTCACCATGGAGGACGAGGGTCACGGCGACATCGCCCGCATCCTCCGCAGGAGCGACGGGGTCCAGCTGAGGAACCTGGGAAGAGGCGGAAGGGAGCAGTCGTTCAGGATCCGCGCCCCCGCGGAGGCCGTAGGGCGCGCAGAAGAGGACGCTCCCCCGAGAACGTACACCCCAGACGACTTCGACATCCATCCCATGCGCCCGGAGGAGAGGGTGCAGGTCTCCAGATGTCTGTACGACGAGTTCGGCTACAGCTACATCAACGAGGCCGTGTACATACCCGACAGGTTGCAGATGTCCGCGGATGAGGGATCCGTCATCCCGTTCACATCCACCTCGCCCGAAGGGGAGGTTGCCGGATTCATGTCCCTCCTGAGGGACACGGGGCTCCCGGGCACCGCCGAGATGGCCATGGTCGTTGTCAAGAAGCGGTTCAGGAAGCTGTCCATAATGAACCGGCTCATAGACAACTCCATCCGCGCCGCGGAATCCATGGGGATGGCCTCCGTGAACATGGAGCCCGTGGCGTACCACCCGTTCACCCAGATGGTTAGCGACAGGAAGGGGATGACCCCCTGCGGCATCTGGCTGAACAAGATACCGGCCGACCTGGACACATCCTACGGCGAGGAGCGCCGCAGATCGCTGTTCTGGTCCGCGCTGCTGTTCTCGGACTCCCCCCGCAGGATCCATATCCCCCCGGAGACGGAGGGGCTCTGCAGGAGGATCCTCTCGGGGCTGGGGGCCGAGCGCGTCCTGGCGGACCCGTCGGAGCCCGCCGGCGCGACCAGTGCGGACATCTCGCACAACGATGTCATGGGAACGTCCAGGATCCATGTCCGCGCCGTCGGCACGGATGCCGCGGACGTCCTGAGGAGAAGGCTCCACGAATCGAAGAGGCTCGGATGCGAGCTCACGGAGCTCGCGATAGACCTGCGGGATCCCGCCGCACCGTGCGCATACGAGGCGGCCAGGGACCTGGGGTTCTTCTGTGCCGGGATGTTCCCGGCCTGCTCGGACCGCGACCTGCTGCTCATGCAGAACACCATGTCTCGCGCCGTCGACTACGAAACGATTCAAACGACGGACGGCTTCGGAGAGCTCCTGAAGGCCGTCCGCGGATTCGACCCGGAGGGAGATCTATGACCACGGAATTCTACATAAGAGGACTCGACGACCCCATGCCCGCAGCCGATGGCATGCCCGCCACAAGGCGCCTGTGGGAATGGGGGGATCCGTACGACATCGATGGGTCCGAGGAGACGTACCTGGAATCCATCAGGGAGAACCTGAGGCGCCATACGGCATGCCCGTTCTACGCGGATCTGCTGGAGCGGAGCGGGGTCTCCCCCGACGACATATCGACCATGGAGGACATCGCGCGCATCCCGCCCATCCATGCCAACTTCTACAAGACGCACACCGTCCAGACCGCTCCGGACGACGAGATCGTCCTCAGACTCACGTCATCCGGCACCTCCGGTCAGAAGAGCCAGATGTTCTTCGACCTCTGGAGCATAACGGCCTCCGACAAGTCGGTGGACATGCAGATGGGGTACTACGGCCATATCATCGACGGTCCCGCCAACTTCCTCATGTACTCGTACGAGCCGGCCCCCGGGGCGAACATGGGCACCCTTCGCACGAGGCAGATGATGCGCCGCTTCGCCAAGGAGAACGAGCTCGTCTATGCGCTGAGGTTCACCGGGAAGGAGCACGAGTTCGACCTGTTCGGGTGCATAGAGGCCCTCAAGAGGTTCGATGAGCAGGGGCTCCCGGTGTACATCCTCGGATTCCCGGCGTTCCTGTACTTCACACTCCAGAAGATGGAGGCCATGGGCATGCCCGCGCTGCACCTCGACCCCCGCTCCTTCGTCTGCATGGGAGGGGGATGGAAGGGCTTCGCGGACAAGCAGGTCACGGCAGAGGAGTTCAGGAGATACGCCGGCGAGAGGCTGGGCCTTCCGGACTCGTGCTTCCGCGAGTCGTACGGCGCTGTGGAGCACGGCGTCGGATACACGGACTGCGCCTGCCACCGCTTCCACATGCCGGTGTACGACAGGATCCTGATACGCGACCCGCGCACCCTGGAGCCCTTGGGCTACGGACGCAAGGGCTTCGTCAACTTCGTGTCCGCGATGAACACCGCGGTTCCGGTCACCAGCCTGATGATGGGCGACTTCGGGATCCTGCATCCTCCAGGTAGCTGCCCCTGCGGAAACCCCGCGCCATGGCTGGAGCTCATGGGAAGAGCCGGTGTGAGCAAGAACAAGAGCTGCGCGGTGGCCGCCGCCGAGATCCTCAGGAGGCGCTGACATGGCATGCAGCATATGGAGGGGGCGCCCGACAGAATCTTTCAGGGACCTCCTGCCGGACCTGGACTCCGAAATAGAAGGGACCCTCGGCAGGGTCCCGAGGACGGAGGACGTCATAGAGGCGTGCGACTCGATCAGCCGCCGCATACGCGACGGCGACACGGAGCGCTACCTGAGGGCGCTGGAGCGCGACGGCGCGGAGGACCCGTCCGCAATCCTGAAAGCGCTGGAGGCGGCCTACAGCAGGGAATCGATCGAGACCAAGATGCGCAGGGAGCTGGGAGCAGGCGACCCGTTCGAGATGACCAGGGTGGACTGGAAGGACCAGCTCTACGAGGCCTGGAGGCCCCTTGGCGTCGTAGTCCATGTGACTTCCGGGAACTCCCCGATCGTCGCGCCCACTGCTCTGGCGGACGGCCTGCTCACCGGCAACGTGAACATTGTGAAGTGCGCATCGCGCATAGGCGAGTTCGCATTCGAGGTCGCATCCGACCTCTGCGCCCACCCCGGCATATCGGATTTCGTCTACCTGCTCAGGTTCTCCTCCAAGGACACGGACACCATGCAGCACCTCCTGGACAGGGCGGACTGCATCAGCGTGTGGGGCGGCGAGGAGGCGGTCGCATCGATAAAGGGCATGGCGCCCCACGGGGTCCCCGTGGTCGTCTGGGGGCACAAGATCAGCTTCGCGTACCTCGAACCTGGATGCGTGGACGCCACATCCATGGACGCCCTGGCCAAGAGCATCTGCAGGAACGAGCAGCAGTCCTGCTCCAGCCCGCAGTGCGTCCTCGTTGACACCGAGGACAGGGATACGATAGACCGTACGGCGGCCATGCTGGGCGAGGCCCTCGACAGAGCGAAGGGGATGTATCCCCGGAAGGAGCCGGACGACGCCCAGGCGGCCGAGATATCGGCAGTCGCATCCGTGCACGAATGCGACCTGTTCTTCCGTCCTGGCGGGATCCTGAGGGATCCGGACGGGACTTGGAGGATCCTGATCGGCTACGACACCCTGTTCCAGCCGTCCCCCCTGTTCCGCACGGTGTGGCTGTCCCCCCTCCCCAGGAGGATGCTGGCCGCCCGCCTCAGGGGCATGAGGGGGTATCTGCAGACGGCCGGGCTTGCGTGCGGGATCGGGGATCTGGACGAGGTCTCGGCGGCGCTGTACGCCGCTGGCGTCGGGAGGATAACGCCTCTGGACAGCATGAGCACGGGGTACGACGGCGAGCCCCACGACGGAGGGTGGACCCTGCCGCGGTACCTCCGCAGAGTGAGCATGCGCACCGAGACCCCCATGGACGGCATGGAGTCGTTCAGGGAGCTCCGCAATCCGGAGCCCGTGGAGACGTCCGGACCCATCCAGGGGAAGAAGGACTATCCTCCGGTCCCCGACAGGGGCGCGGGAGTGCTCCTGAAGAGCGGAGGCACCACCGGGGAGCCGGTGTTCTGCAGCTACTCCCGCCGGGATTACGATGCCTATCTGATCGATCCGGGCGTGGAGGCCATGCGCATCCACGACATAGATCCGGAAAGGGATGTGGTCGCCGACTTCCTGAAGGGAGGGAACCTCTACGGCGGCCTGAACATGTGCATATCCATAATGGACCGGGCCGGGATACCCCATCTGCGCATAAGCGGACTCGACGACACCCGGCTCGCCGCCCGCTACATGATCGTCGGGCGCGCCACCGTCGCCATGGGGGCCCCCAGCTACATCGTCCGCCTCTTCAGGGACAACGAGGACGAGATAAGGCGCTACGGCCGCATCAGGATGGTCCTGTACGGAGGGGAGATGATGTCCGCCGGCAACAGGGCCTATCTGGAGAGCATGGGCGTGGAGGAGATTCGCACGATATTCTACGCCGCCAACGAGACGGGGGTCATGGGCTACCAGTGCGGATGCAGCCCGTGCGACACCTACCACCTCCCGACGGACATCCAGAGGCTCGAGATAGTCAGAATGGATCGCGACGAGCCTGTCGGACCCGGAGAGACCGGAAGGATGCTCTTCACAGGATTCCGCAGGGAGGAGGGGCGCACGCAGAGGTACGACATCGGAGACCTCGGGAGATGGGTCGAAGGGCCCTGTCCGTGCGGCAGAAGGGAGCCCAGATTCCAGCTCCTCGGACGCCACGGGGACGTCATGCGCATCGGAGGGACGTTCTTCAACTACCACAGGATAGCGTCCATCCTCAGTGACGAGTTCGGATACGGCGGCCTGATGCAGGTGATACTCGAGACGAGAGGCCTGTCGGAGGCCATGGTCATATGCGTCGACGGCCTGAGCGCCGGCCAGGAGGCTGTCGCGGACGCCCTGGTGAGGAGCTACGACTCCTTCGCCAAGACGGTACCGACTCGCCTTATGGAGCTCGAGGTGAGGGACGTCGGACCCGACGGATTCGTGATGAATAGCACGAGCATCAAGCTCCGCTCGATCGTGGACAGAAGGGAGAGGCGATGGAGCGCAGACCCTACCTGATCAACCGGGCATTCCGGTCGTTCCTCCTCGCCACCGTGATGTCCACCATGGCGGTCTCGTTCGGCTCGATGCTGGGCAGTATTGTCGTGGGGAACGTGCTGGGCTCCGATGCCCTGGGCGCCGTCAACGTCATGATGCCCGTCATCCAGCTGCTGGCCGCAACCAACGCGCTGATAAACATCGGCGGCGCGACGGTCATGGCCATTAGCATGGGCCGGGGCAGGGAATGCGATATCCGGGGCATATTCACGAAATCGATGGGGATGTCCGTGGCGGCATCCGCTCTCATCGCCTGCATAGGGGTGGCGTTCATAGACCCGATAATGGACTGTCTGTGCACCACCGACTCCCTCCGCCCCATGGCCAGGGACTACGGCGCCCTGGTCTTCGCCACCAGCCCGCTGTACCTGCTCATGCCCGGCCTCGGGACGTTCGTCAGGACCGACAACGACCCCAAGCTGGCCACATCCGCGTTCGTGGCCGCCAACATCACCAATATAGTGCTGGCCTACATCCTCATGTCCTCCACGGACATGGGACTGGCGGGGTTCGCTGCATCCACCGCGACGGGATACCTCGTCGGCATCGCGGTCCTCCTGATCCACTTCAGAAGGCCGTCGTGCTCCCTCGGATTCGGGAAGGGCGAAATCCGCGCCAGAGACATGCTGGCCATGGGAGCGCCCGCATCCCTCGCTATGATGATGATCCTGGTGAACATGCTCGGAATGAACCTCATCGTCATGAAGCACATGGGATCGGACGGGATGGCCATCAGATCCGTGTGCCTGAACATACAGATGCTCTCGTCGATATTCGTATCGGGCATCTCGCAGACCCTCCAGCCCGTCGGCGGCACCCTGTACGGATCCGAGGATCTGACGGGCATGAGGATGGTCACCCGGCTGGCCGCCAGGTACCAGGTCGCCGCATCCGGAACGATTATGGTGCTGGCGCTCGTCTGCCCGTACCTGTTCCTCCTGGCGTTCGGAGTCACCGATGCCGATATAGTGCCCGAGGCGGAGCACTGCATCCGCCTGTTCGCACCGTTCCTGATCTTCCAGGCGATGAACTACATGGTGCTGATCCTCTTCCAGGTGTTCGGACACAGGCCAATATCCATAGCCATCTCGATCGCGGAATGCTTCTCCGTCCTGATACTCGCGTACGTCCTGTCGAAGCACGGCACGGACTGGATATGGATGTCCTTCGGCCTAGGCGAGGCGCTGGTGTCCGCAGGGATACTGGCAGCATCCTGGATCATCCGCAGGAGAAATCCGGACTACAGCGGCATCGCCCTGTTCAGGAAGCCACATGGCATGGTGTTCGAAGCATCGGTGCCCGGGGACGGGGCGGGCATGGAAGAGGCCCTCGACGGACTGGAGAAATTCGTCGGAGGATGCTCTGGACCGGACGAGGCCGCCAGGGCCAGGGTGTGCTGCGAGGAGATCGTCCTGAACAGCATCGAGCACGGACTCGGCCGCGATCCATCGAGGATCGTGGACATCATCGCCAGATGCACGGACGACGGCATCCTGATAACGATCAGGGACGACGGACCCATGTTCGACCCGGTGAAGCATGAGAGATATGGAATGGGTCTGCGGATCGCCAGCTCCCAATGCGTCTCGTTCAGCTACGCACGCAGCATCGACCAGAACAACGTCTTCCTCAGATTCGCACGATTCTGCGGATCAGCGGGAGGGGGCGGCACCCCCTCCTGAGCATATTGGTACAGCAGAGAACGATGCGGGATCGAACTTGGCGGCCATGCACCGATGGCCTGTGCGGCCCTGGTCCGCAACGGTCGATCGATGTCAGGAGGCCCAAAGGGATTCGGGAGATCATGACAGCGCGGTGCGGATACCGACCAGGGCCCGGGCGAACGATTCCGCATATGCTCAGGGATCACACGCCCGTGAAGGGGGATGTGTAGAACCGGACCCGTGCATCCGGACGACGTGCCGGATCAGGATGACGACCTCCGCCACATGATCCGACCGCAAGAACACGGATTCCGATGCTCGTACAATATGAAAGAAACCCGGCACGGGGGATGCCGGGTAAATGGTTTGAAAGAACAGGCATCCGATCGTGGATCAGAGGCCGTAGTTCTTCTTGTTGTACAGCGGGACGAGCTCGCCGTACTTCTTG
>CAYUPU010000058.1:0-9645 GCA_964445265.1 uncultured Methanomassiliicoccales archaeon | reverse complement strand
TACGGATCCTCGGAGGTCCAGCTCCTCGGAGACTATCCTGGCGCGCTTGTTCTGGAACGCGATGCCGTAGACGATCGTGCGGCCCTTCAGGTCCAGGAAGTACTCCCTGTCCTTGATCTGGCGGAGGCCCTCCTCCGCGTCCTCCTGCATCGAATCCGCCGAGACCGACTTCTTGAACTCCATGACGATGTTCGGAACGGCCGGGGTGTTGCGGACCATGAGGAGATCGGACCTGCCGTTGCCGGACTGGGCCTCCGACGACACGGTGTACCTGCCGCAGCGGCTCATCGCCGCTCCGGCGAGGGGCCTGCGGTAGGCGCCCTCGTCCGGGAGGTCCCAGTCCTGGAACCATCTCGAGAATATCGTGAACGCGGTGCCCTCCATGACCGGGACGTCGTTCCTCTCGGCGGCGTCGAAGAACCTCGCGAACGTGCGGACGGCGACGTTGAGCGTCCTCCTGACGATGAACTCCGTGAACACGCCGTACATCTCCTTGTTCGGGACGGACAGCGAATAGCCGTCCCCGTCGGGGACGGCGTTCAGGTATCCCGTCATGGCCATGACCGAGTAGATAGCGTCGCGCCTGGCCGCCAGGTCGCCCATCGCCACGGTGGGCGTGACGTCCCTGTCGGCGACGGCCTTCCCGTTCCCGAGAGCCAGGAGGTCCCCGTATGTGTCGTCGTCGGCGCGGTCCAGGAGGGTGTCGATGATATCGTTGCCGCTGGTGCCGGCCCAGTACGTCGCGGGCCTGAACCCCGACTGGATGAAGTTGAGGACGCTCCAGGGATTGTATATCTCGGCATCGCCGAAGCGGTATCCGTCGTACCACTCCTTCGCGACCGGGAACGCATCGGGGTTCCCGTACTCCGCGCACATCCCCTGCACCTCCGATGGCGTGAAGCCGTACCTCTCGTCGTAGTCCTTGGAGAAGATGTTGTCCACGTACAGGTTGTTCAGACCCGAGAAGATGGATTCCTTCGCGATCTGCATGACCCCGGTCACCACCGCGAACCCGAGATCGTCGTTCCCTTTGAGCGTTCCGGAGTAGAACAGGCGGAGGAACTCCAGGATGTCGTCGTACGCCCTCTTCCCGAACGCGTTGTTGATGGGGTTGTCGTACTCGTCGATGAGGACTATCGGCTCTATGCCGTGATGGGCATGGAGCATCCTGCACAGGAGCCCGAGCGAGTTCTTGAGCATGGTCTCGTTCATGTCGTACTCCAGAGCGCTCTGCACGGCCTTCTTGTCCGTGGGCAGGATATCGTCCGAATCCAGAAGGTACGTGTACTTCCTGTACAGGGTCCCTACATTGAATCCGAGATCCGACAGGAACTTACTGTAGTCCGTCGCATTCAACCCCTTCATGTCGATGTGGATGACCGGGCGGGTGCTCATCATGGCGACGGCATCGGGATGGTCCATCACCTTCAGGCCGTCGAACCAATTGTTCCCTTTGTCCCGGATGTCGAAGAACCTCTGCATCATCGACAGATTGAGGGATTTGCCGAACCTCCTCGGACGGGTGAAGAGATAGACCTTCGCCCTCTGCTCCACGATGTCGGATACCAGCTCGGACTTGTCCACGTAGCAGTATCCGCTCTCGCGGACCTCCCTGAAATCGTCCACTCCGATCGGTACGGGCCTCCTCTCTTCCATGGCGTTCCCGATGGGAACGGCCGTAATAAATGCTGTCCGATGCCGTCCCGGAACGGGACCTCGCCGGCCGTCGGCCGGCGAGACCCCCGCATCATCCCTTTATCAGCCTGGCGGCCTCCTCCACGGAGGCCCCGTGCAGCACGATCTCCGACACCGCGGACATCATGCCCCTGACGTCCCTGTGCTGGAATATGTTCCTGCCTATGGAGACGCCGTGGCCCCCGGCCTCCAGGGAATCGTGGACCATGTTCAGGACGTCCAGGTCGGAATCCATCTTGGGTCCTCCTGCGATGACCACCGGGACCATGGCCCCCTTGACGACGTCGCGGAACGAGTCTATGTCGCCGGTGTAGCTGCACTTCACGACGTCCGCGCCGAGCTCCATCGCTACCCTCGCGGCATGAGCGACGGCCTGGGGATCGAAGGAGTTTCTGATCTTCGGGCCGCGAGGGTACGCCATCACGATGAGGGGCATCCCCCATTCGCTGCACTGGCGGGACACCATGCCCAGGTCCTGCAGCATCTGGGGCTCGGACTCCGCTCCCACATTGATGTGCATCGAGACCGCGTCCGCACCGAGCTTCAGGGCCTCCTCCACAGTGGCCACGAGGACCTTGGAGTTCGAGTTGACGCCTATATCGGTGGATGCGGACAGATGGAGGATCAGGCCCACGTCGTGGCCGGAGGATCTGTGGCCCTGGGGCACCATGCCCTTGTGCATGAGGACCGCGGTGGCCCCGCCCTCGACGACATCGCTGACCGTCCTCTTCATATCGATGAGCCCGGGTATCGGCCCGGCGCTTATCCCGTGGTCCATGGGGACGATGACCGCGTTCCCGCTGTTCCTGTCTATGATCCTCTCGATCCTGATGCTCTTTCCGAACATTCGCTTCACCGTGCGACGTGTTAGCATGGTACACTATATTAGGATGTCGGAGCCGGTGCGGGGCGACGCCCCGCCGCCGGCTCATGCGGACGGGCTGCCGGCGTTTATGGTGTCCTCGGCGGACTGGATGCACTTGCTGAGAACGGTGTAGGCGTTGATCATGTCCGGCTCGCTGACGATGAAAATCGTGTCGGTGTGGCAGGAGACGGTCTCCTCTATGTTTATCCCGGCGTCGGAGAGATTGGTGATCAGGTACGCGATGACCCCGCTCGTGTCCACGATCTTCTCGGGGGACTTGACCGCGATCTCCACCAGGTTCTCCCTCACCTTAATCAGGTTGAACCTGCCGACCGTGTCTATGATCCTCTCCTTGAGGCGGGTGTCGGCGATGATGGTCACCGCGGACGCGGACTGGACGCACTGCATGATGCTGTCCTCGTTCCAGAGGTCCTTGAACAGGTTGTCCATCTTGTGGAGCACCGACCAGTCGTTCTTGGCGGTGACGATGCACGTCTTGGTCCTCATCTCCAGCCTGCTGTCCTTCAGGATCCTGAGGATGCTGAGCTCGTGGTCCGTGGTGACGGACAGCTTCGACGAATACCTGCGGCAGGCGATCATGACCGCCTCCTCGTTGTCCACGCCGAGATCCTTCATGATCGTCCTTGCGAGGGATGAGTAGTTGATCAGTCCCTTGGAGACGCAGTCTTTGATGCTGGGGTGCGCGTCGATGTACACGCGGGTGCGTTCCGCGAGGCTCTCCTTCACTGGGCTCTTGGGCATATCAGAAGCATATGTCTACCCGTATATCAAATGTCTGAATACGGACAATAAAAATGGAAGAGGTTTGATTCGGGTCCGTTGTGTCTCTCAGGACAGCAGGCCCCTGAGCAGGTCCGTGAACACCCTAGTCTGCTCGTACGAGACGATGAGCGGGGGCACCAGGCGCAGCGTCCTGCCGTGGGCGACGTTGACGAGGACGCCCTCGTCCATGCAGGCCCTCTGGACCATTGAGGCCGTCTCTGGGGAGTCCATCTCCACGCCCGTGATGAGCCCGTACCCGCGGACGTCGACGATCCTCGGCGACCCTATGGCGCGTATGTCCCCGCGCCACCGCTCGCCGACCTCCTTCGCGTGCGCCACGAGCCCGTCCCTGGCGATGACGTCTATGGTCGCGCATCCGGCGGCGCACACCAGCGGGCCGCCGCCGAACGTCGTGCCGTGGGTTCCGGGGGTCATGACCGAGCAGATCGCGTCGTTCGTGGTCACGGCGCCGATCGGGACGCCTCCCCCCAGGGCCTTGGCCATGGTGACCATGTCGGGCTCCACGCCGAAGTTCTGTATGCCGAACCACTCGCCGGTCCTGCCGATGCCGGTCTGGACCTCGTCCACGATCATCACGGTGCCGTTGTCGGTGCACAGGTCGCGGACGCCCTTGAAGAACTCCGCGGGCGCGGTGATCACACCAGACTCGCCCTGCACGGGCTCCACGATCAGGGCCGCGACGTCCTTCGTCATCAGCCCCTTCACGGCCTCCAGGTCCCCGTAGGGGAAGTACTCGTAGGCGTCCGAGATCAGCGGCTCGAACCCTCTGTGGAACACCTCCTGCCCGGTGGCGCCCAGGGACGCCGACGTCCTTCCGTGGAACCCGTTGAGGGCGGACAGCACCTTGGTGCGGCCGGTGTGCCTCACCGCCGTCTTCAGGGCCGCCTCGTTGGCCTCGGCGCCGCTGTTGACGAACAGCGTGCGGGAGAGCCCGCCGGGGGCGATCCCCGCGATCCTCTCCGCCAGCTCCCCCTGCTGCTCCACGTAGTACAGGTTGGACACGTGGGCCATCCTCTCCGCCTGCCCGCTCACAGCCGCCACCCAGTCCGGATGGGCGTACCCCAGGGCGTTGACCGCTATCCCCGCGACCAGATCCAGGTACCTCCTCCCGTCCGTGCCGTAGAGGTAGCACCCCTCCCCGTGCGTGAACGCCACCGGGAGCCTGCCGTAGTTGTGGAACAGGTACCTGTCGCACTTCTCCTTCACATCGTCGAATCCTGTCATGTCCGTCATCTCCTTATCAGAGTCCCGCACGGGACGCCCTTCACCGCATCCGCCACTATCGGCCCTCCGCTCCTGCCGTCCACCATGCGCACCGCGCCGGCGCCGGCCAGGAGGGCCCTCCTGCACGCCTCCACCTTCGGAAGCATCCCGCCGGATATCGTGCCGTCGTCTATGAGGGCATCGATATCCTCCAGGGTCGCCTCGTCCACCTTCGAGGAGGGGTCGCCGACGTCCCTCAGTATCCCGGGGACGTCCGTTATGGCGATCATCTCGTCCGCCCCTATGCCTGCGGCCACCCCGGCCGCCATCGTGTCGGCGTTGACGTTCAGCCTCCGCCCCTCCGCGTCCCTGCCTATCGGGTATATCACGGGGACGATGCCGTCGTCGAGCAGGTCCATGATGCTGCTGGGGTCCGTGCCGGACACGTCCCCTACCAGTCCAAGGTCCACGGTCTCCCCGTCCTCCTGCACGGGAGGCCTCCTCGTGCACACGGTGCAGAACCACCCTGGGATCCCCAGGGCATCGACCCCCTTCTCCTGCAGGCAGGCGACGGCGTCGGCGTTGATCCGCCTGAGCACGAGCTCCGCCACGTCCAGGGACTCCTCGTCCGTTACGCGGACGCCGGCCACCTTCCTGGGGTGCATCCCGCGGCGCTCCATCTCGGCGGATATCTCGGGGCCGCCGCCGTGGACCATGACGACCCTGTGGCCGTCGCGCACCATGTCCGCGACCTCTCCGGCCAGCCTGAGCATGCCCTCGCGCCCGTCCAGGGCGTTCCCGCCGAACTTGAGGAGGTACAGCATCGGATCAGCTCGCGTACTCCGCGTTTATGCGGACGTAGTCGTAGGTGAGATCGCATCCCCACCCTGTCGCGGACGCGTCGCCGACGGCGAGATCGACCAGGATGGAGACCTCCTTGTTGTCCATGGCCATGCGGACGACCTCCACGGCGCGCTCGTCCTGGAACACGGGGGCGCCGGCATCCAGGATGGGGACCTCCATGTCCCCGCCCCTGATGGTCAGGCGTATGTTCTCCGGATCGAACCTCGCGCCGCTGTTGCCGACGGCCATCATCAGGCGCCCGTAGTTCGGATCGGATCCGAATATGGCCGACTTGACCAGAGGGGAGTTGGCGATCGCCTTCACGACGGCGACGGCGTCCTCGCGGGACTCCGCCCCGGACACGGAGACCTCGATCAGCTTGGTGGCCCCCTCCCCGTCGGACGCTATGGTCCGGGCTATGGTCGTCATGACCGTGCGCAGGGCGGCCTCGAACTCCGGATCGTGGTCTGCTGGCATGCTGCCGGAGAGGCCGTTCGCCAGGAGGATCGCTGTGTCGTTGGTGGACTGGTCGCCGTCCACGGTCACCATGTTCATGGTGTCGTCGAGGATGGACTGCCAGACCTTCCCGAAGTCCGGACCCAGCACGGCGTCCGTCGTTATGAGGGACAGCGTGGTCCCGTGCAGGACCTTCATGTGGGGGGCGATCATCCCGCTCCCCTTGGATATGGCGGACACGTACACCAGCGTCCCGTCGGACAGGCGGGCGCGGACCGAGCACACCTTGGGCACGGTGTCGGTCGTCATGATGGCGTGCATTATGTTGTCGTCCGGCCCCTGGCCGACGTCCAGGGAGCGGGACGCGCGGGAGATGCCGTAGCGGATCTTGTGCATGTCCAGGAAGCGGCCTATCAGGCCGGTGGACATGACGCCGACGAGCCCCGGGTCTATGCCGAGCTCCTGGGCCACCGACTGCTTCATCGAATGGACGTCCTCGATGCCCCTGTGCCCGGTCAGTGCATTGGCGTTGCCGCTGTTGACCACGACGGCCTGGAGCTTCGACGGGTCCTCCTCCATCATCACCTGGACCGGCGCCGCCTTCACGTTGTTGCTGGTGAATGCGCAGTACGCGGTCGCGGGCACCTCGGAGTAGAGGAGCCCCAGGTCGAGCGAGCGGTACTTGACGCCGCTGTGGACGCCGGCCGCCTTGAATCCCTGCGGGGTCGTGATCCCGCCCTCTATGATCTCTACCATGGAAATCGCACTCCTAGGCCGGGGAAGTCGAGGCCGGCCGCCTCATCGAGTTTGAGCATCAGGTTCATGCACTGCACGGCCTGCCCGGCCGCCCCCTTGACGAGATTGTCCAGGGCGCCGAATGCGACGATGCGCCGGCCGATCACGCGGGACGACACCTCGGCGTGGTTGGAGCCGGCCACCTCGCGGGACAGGGGCTCCCGCACGTAGTGCACGAAGCGCTCCCGCCCGTACTGGGCCTCGTAGACTGCGTCGACCTCCTCCTGGGAGACGTCGCGCCTCGCGGACAGATAGCAGTCGGACAGTATCCCGCGAACTATGGGCACGAGGTGCGGGACGAAGACCAGGTCCGTGCGGGACCCTGCGAACATGTCCACCGCGGCCTCGATCTCCGGCGTGTGGCGGTGCGTCCCTACACTGTACGGGATGACCGCGGTGGCGCATCCCGCGTGATGCGTGCGGGCGGTGGGGACCATCCCCGCCCCGGACGTGCCCGACTTGGAATCGACTATAACGGACTCCTCCACCAGCCCGGATCTCATGAGGGGGGCGATGGCCAGGATGGCCGATGTCGCGTAGCACCCGGGATTGGCCACGAGATCGGCTCCGCGTATCTTGTCGCGGAACAGCTCCGGCAGGCCGTAAACCGCCCTCTCCAGGTTCCCGGCGTCGGTGTGGAGGTGGCCGTACCACCTCTCGTACAGGGCGGCGTCGCGGAAGCGGTAGTCCCCGGACAGGTCGATGGCCTTGATCCCGCGCTCCAGGAGCCCGGGGACCTCGCTCATGGCGACCCCGTGGGGCGTGGCGACGAAGACGAGGTCCAGATCGTCGGTGTCCGATATCCTCCCGGTGAAGTCCAGATCCACGTATCCCCTGAGGTACGGGTGCGACTCGGCCACGGGGCGCCCGGCGTTCTGCCTGGACGTCATGGCCGCTATCTCGACGTCTGGATGCACGCACAGCAGGCGGGCCAGCTCGCCCCCCGTGTAACCCGTTCCTCCGATGATGCCTACGCGTGTCATGTACTCACCGTTGTATGCGGAGCGGACCACCGGAGGATGCGAATTAAAGGTATTGTTCGAAATGGGACACATGCCGGCCCGACCGTTCCCGAGAGGACGTTCAGACACCATGGGAACGGGTCCGTACCCCCTGCACGACGCGCATCCGAATCCGACTAGCGAAGACAACGGAGGCCCTCCGCTGAGCATCCGTACACTCTGTGACCGATAATGGACAAACCCGCCCCGGGGTGTATAATCGATTTTATTACAGGGGAGGGGATGGCGGGACCGATAGCATGGTTTCCACAGACAGCACAGTCGCGGCCCCGGCTGACGGGGGAAAGAAGAGGGACAAGGTCGTCCTCGCCTACTCCGGCGGCCTGGACACGTCGGTCTCCATACGCTGGCTCCAGGAGAACTACGATGTGGACGTTATCGCGATAGCGCTCAACCTCGGCCAGGAGCCCTCCGACGACGACATCGTCGCCCGCGCGCTCAGGAATGGGGCGATCAAGGCCGACTTCATCGATGTCCGCGAGGAGTTCGTCGACGGATACGTCTGGCCCTCCCTGAAGGCCAACGCCCTGTACCAGAACGTCTACCCCCTGAGCACCGCCATCGGCAGGCCCCTCATCGCCAAGAAGCTCGTGGAGATCGCCCAGAGGGAGGGCGCGAAGTACATCGCCCACGGATGCACCGGCAAGGGCAACGACCAGGTCAGGTTCGACGTCAGCATCGTCACCCTCGACCCCTCCCTCGGAGTCATCGCCCCCATGCGCGAGTGGCACACCACCCGCGACGAGGAGATCGACTACGCCAAGGAGAACGGCATAGAAATCATCCAGAAGAAGGAGAGCCCCTACTCCAGGGACGAGAACCTCTGGGGCGCGAGCTGCGAGTGCGGCGTGCTGGAGGACCCCTGGGAGGAGCCCCCGGCGGAGGTGTGGAAGTACACCGTCGACCCCGAGAAGGCCCCGGAGGCCCCCACCTACGTGGAGATCGGGTTCGAGAAGGGCGTGCCGGTCTCGCTCAACGGCAGGACGATGGGCGGCGTCGCGCTCATCGCCGAGCTGGACAGGATCGCGGGGGAGAACGGCGTCGGCAGGATCGACCACGTCGAGGACCGCCTCGTCGGCATCAAGAGCCGCGAGACCTACGAGTGCCCCGCCGCGGTCACACTCATCGCCGCGCACCGCGCCCTCGAGTCCCTCTCGCTCCCCAAGGACGTCATCGAGTTCAAGCGCGTCCTCGAGCAGAAGTACTCCAGGATCGTCTACGACGGGCTCTGGTTCGGAGGCCTCAGAGAGCCCATAGACGCGTTCATCGACAGCACCCAGGAGCACGTCACCGGCACCGTCAGGGTCAAGCTCTACAAGGGCCAGGCCACAGTCGTCGGCAGGAAGGCGGCGGAGTCCCTCTACGACGAGGGGCTGAGCACCTACTCCACCGGGGACAGCTTCGACCACACGTCCGCCGTCGGCTTCATCTACGTCTGGGGGCTCCCCGGGAGGACCGTCACCAGGGCCCACTCCGGGAAGCCGTCCGGCGAGAGGTCCGCATGAAGCAGGCCCTCTGGTCCGGAAGGTTCGAGCACGGGATGGACGACTCCACCCTGAGGTTCACCTGCAGCCTGGACGAGGACTCCCGCATGGCGTTCTACGACGTCATGGGCTCCATCGCCCATGCGAGGATGCTCGGCGCGTGCGGGATCCTCTCGGAGGAGGACGTCTCGTCGATCGTCTCCGGGCTGAAGGACATCCTGGCGGAGATCGAGGACGGATCGTTCGTCTTCGACCGCTCCAGGGAGGACGTGCACACCTGCATCGAGTTCGCCCTGACCGAGGCCATCGGCTCGGCGGGCGGCAGGCTGCACACCGCCCGCAGCAGGAACGACCAGGTCGCCACCGACTTCAGGATGTACCTGAGGGACGCCGTCCTGGAGGCCGCGGACGCCGCGGACGGGCTCATGTCCGCCCTCGTCCACGTCGCCGAGGGCAACGGGGAGACGGTGATGCCCGG
>CAYUPU010000057.1:0-10181 GCA_964445265.1 uncultured Methanomassiliicoccales archaeon | reverse complement strand
TGTGTGTAATGTTTGTTATGAAGAGATCACCAACACGCTGGTCTCCTAGCCCAATCGTTTTCGCCGCCGTGTGCGCGATCGCCGTCGCCATCGCATCACTCTGCGGGTGCGAGCCTACCGCCGTCGCGGGGCTCTCGGCCGTGTGCGCGGTTCTGGCAGTCCTGGCGATTGGCTGGTCATTCCAGGCCCAGCGGTGGCGCTCCATCGCTATCGGCCCGGTATCGTTCATGGTGTCCGGGGGCGGATACGACCGTTCCGTGGAGTACATCCTCTACGACAAGGTCCAGAAGACCGTCATCATCTCAGGTCCTCTGCAGAGGAGGGCGGGAGTGGCCGCTCTGGACGTCAGCCTGCTGGCGTCCTCCGGGTTCAGATCGCTGTCCTCGGGCCTGTTCGATCCGGCCGTTCTGGAGCGCATCCCGTCGGAGGTCGTCTCGCGCATAAGGGATGGCAGGTACGACTGGAAGAGGTACCTGCGATCGAAGGTCCATCTCGAACGCTATGTCAGCACGCTCGAACGGGAATCTCTCCTTGTCGACGGGGATCTCTCTGAATCCGAGCTTGCGGTACAGATGCACGGCATGCGTGCATCTTCTGTTCGAGACGATGACGATCCTTCTGACGCTCTTGCCTCTGGCATAGTCCAGGCAGGCCTGCAGGCAAGCGCTTCCTGCGCCCTGGCCCGCGTATTCGTCGCGGGCGGCGAACTTCATTATCTCCCAGTCCCCGTCGTTCCGCGGTGCGATCATGCAACAGGCCATGGCCGTGCCGTCATCCGACAGGGCGAAGAATATCTGGCCACCGATCGCGAGAGATGACTCTATCCCGGAGAACTCCTCGAGATCCCCCGGCTCCACAGAGAACATGTACGTGATCCATGCCGTGTTCATCTCGACGAAGTCCTTCCTGTACTGCGGGGAATATGGAACGATCCTCATCTGCATCCGCTCCATCGGCGGATGATGCGCATGGTGTTGAAAACATTTGCTCACGTAGCGTCTGCAATATCCGTCCGGAACTACCAGATTCCTGGACGACACCCAACAGGCTTCTATTCCGACGGCGTAGGGCAGATGATAAGCTTGAGCGAGAGGTACTATCTGGGATTCGACGCCGGCACTCAGAGCGTCAAGGTCGTCGTCTGCGATTCGGAGATGCGGTGCGTGGCCGAGAGCTCCCATCCCACCACCATACGGCATCCCGGCCCTCGCAGCGTGGAGATGGATCCGGACGAGTACGCGGAGCTGACCATCCGGGGCATCGCGGAATGCACCGGGCAGATGCTCGCCAAGGGATTGGAACCTCACGGCATCCGGGCCGTCATGGGGGACGGCATCATCTGCGGAATCACGCCCGTGGGCGATGATGGGGGATCCATCGCCCCGTACATCAATTATCTCGATTCGCGCACCCAGGAGGACGCGGACGAGATCAACTCCTGGAACCTTTCCGTATGGGGTGAGGAGACCGGGAACGCGGATGCGAGCTGCATGTTCCCCGCACTCTTCGCCAGATGGTATCTGCGCAATTCGGAGGAAGTGAGGGATGGGTGCGCGAGGTTCGTCCACAACGCCCCGTATATATTGATGCGTCTGGCCGGTCTGAAGGCCCGCGACGCGTTCATCGATCAGGGCACCATGTCCGGCTGGGGTCTAGGTTACGATGTGGTGGGCAAGAGGTGGTCCGACGAGCAGCTGTCCCTGCTGGGTCTGGACCGTTTCCTGATGCCGCGCATAGTCAAGCCGTGGGATGTGGTCGGTGGTCTGACGGCCGAGATCGCCGAGAGGACCGGGCTCCGCCCGGGCACGCCCGTTTGCGGCGGCGCGGGGGACACCATGCAGTCCATGCTGGGCTGCGGGCTCACGGGTCCCGGAAGGGCGGTCGATGTGGCCGGCACGTGCTCCATGTTCTGTGTGTCAACGGACGGCATCGTCCCCGAGCTGAGCAGTCACGGCAATGGCTTGATATTCAACAGCGGAACCCTCGATGATTCGTACTTCTATTGGGGCTTCATCCGTACGGGAGGGCTCTCGCTAAGATGGTTCAAGGACTCGGTATGTGCAGGGGATGCCGGATACGACAGGCTGACCGATGAGGCATCGGATGTGCCGGCCGGCTCGAACGGGGTGCAGTTCCTGCCGTATCTCACAGGGGGCTATGGCGATGGGGCCGATGCTTCCGGCGCATTTCTGAATCTGTCGCTATCAACGGACCGCGGGACCCTGTGGCGTGCCGTATTGGAGGCCATAGGGTACGATTACATCGGAGTCACGGACGAGTACCGCGCCGCAGGCGTGGATCTGGACAGGATCACCATAGCCGAGGGCGGGAGCGCCAATGATCTGTGGAACCAGATCAAGGCCGATATGATCGGCAGCACCGCTCAGGTGATGGGGACGGCTGGCGGCGCGCTCCTGACGGATTGCGTGACCGCGGCTCGTGCCGTCGGGGACGTATCGGATCTGAGGTCCGAGATGGAGGGGCTGGCGGCGCCGACCAGGATCTTCGTCCCGGATCAGGGCCGCCATGCGCTGTACAGGGGCCTGTACGAGCGCCGCCGCCTGGTGATGGGCGGCATGATGCCCGTGTTCTCATCCCTCAGGGGGATGGGGGGTTTTCGGTGAAGTACTCCCTTCCGCGATCCATGAGGTCCTTGAACGCGCGCGGATCGTCGCTCAGGGCGGCGTCCACGACATCGTGCACGGACTCGTCGAACTCCTTCAGCATCCTGCCGCGGTTGGAGTTCATGTGCTGTATCTCGTAGTACAGATTGGGATCCTCGAGGGCGACGGACCTGTTGGTGTCCATCAGCTTCTGGAACGTCGTCGATGCCACGGTCTCCATGTCGCTGTACGGGATGCCGCTCCTGTCGAGAACGGTGAAGAACGCTATATTCACCGCATGGCTCAATCCGAGGGCATAGGACATGTATCTGTCGTGGTCCTCGATCGGCATCGTGCGGATGTCGGCGCCGTGGTTCCCCAGTAGTTCCAGCGCTTCTGAGACGGCCTCCTTCGAGCCGCAGTCGCACACTAGTACGTTCCTGTCGTACATCGATGCGGCGGACGGGCCGAACATCGGATGTATCGAGCAGACCCTCCTGCGTGTCCCTAGATCCCTGAGGACGTCAACGAACGGGGACTTCAGAGACGCTATGTCGAAGATCAGGGCATCCGGTCTGCAGATGCCGTCCAGCCTTCTCAGCATGCCGCCCGTGCGGGATATCGGTATGGAGACGATCACGACGTCGGCCCATTTGGCATCCTCCACGGTGAGGCCGTTCCCGGCGGACGGATCTATTACATCGATGCGGTGGCCGGACCTCTTCAGGAGGTCCGCCATCCAGCGCCCCATCTTCCCGTATCCGCCCACTATGGCGATATGGCGGGTGGTCTCCGCCGGTCTGGGCAGCGACGCCTGGATCTCTATGGACTCCTGCATCAGCGTCCTGCACACGGCCTCGGCGTACACGGGGTTCATGCCGTTCTCCAGGGCGAATCCTCTGTAGCGGTCCACCACGTTGTTCTCCTGCTCGATGTTGCGGACGGCGCCGCCGCTCCTCGCCTTCTCCTTCCCCACCTCCGTACCGAGCTCGAGTCTCCTCTTCATCAGTTCCAGGAGCTGTCTGTCGATATCGCGTATCTCGTCCCTGATCCCCTTAAGGTCCGTCATCGGAATCCCCTCTTCATCTGATCCATTATCGTCAGCGCCGCCATGGCCTCCACGACAGCGACGGCTCTGGGCACGATGCACGGGTCGTGCCTGCCCTCGATGGTCACGGTGTCGTTCTCGCCGGTGCGTAGATTCACGGTCTCCTGCTCCACGCCGATTGACGGGGTGGGTTTGAACGCCGTCCTGAACACCACGGGTGCGCCGTCGCACATCCCGCCGACTACGCCGCCCATGTGGTTCGTTCCGGTGACTATCCTGCCCCTGTCCATGCGGTACGGGTCGTTCGCCTCCGATCCGCGCATTCCGGCGAGGGCGAATCCGTCGCCGAACTCCACGCCCTTGCAGGCTGGTATCCCGAACATCGCGGCCGCGAGGTCCGCATCCAGGGCCTCGAACCATACCCCTCCGAATCCGATGGGCAGGCCGGTGATCACGCACTCCGCGACGCCGCCGACGCTGTCGCCCGCGGCTCCGCATTCTTCTATGAGCGAGCGCATGGAGGCGTCCAGTCCCGCATCGCATGCGCGGGTGGCGAAGGCGCGGGATCCGCGCGCCTCCGCGGCCGTACGGGGTTCCGCATCGCGGATGCCGCCGACGGATCTCGTGAACGCATCCACGGACACCCCTTCGGTGGCGATGACCTGCTTGGCGACGGCTCCGGCGGCAACGACCGCGGCCGTGAGCCTGCCCGAGAACTGCCCGCTCCCGCGCAGGTCGTGGCCGGGGAACTTCAGAAGGGCCGGCAGATCGGCGTGGCCGGGGCGCGGCTTTTCGTAGAACTGCATGTACTTCGAGCCGTCGGTGTCCCTGTTCGCTATCCTCAGCAGCAGCGGCTGCCCGGTGGTCCTGCCGTTCGCGACGCCCTCCGCGATCTCGACCTCGTCGGCCTCCCTCCGGGGGGTGCCTATCCTCCCGGCGGGCTTCCTGAGCGCCATCTCCGCTCTGATGCCGTCCGTGTCCAGCTCCATCCCGGCGGGGACGCCTTCGAGGATGGCGCCGACGAACGGCCCGTGGCTCCTTCCGAACAGGGTGAGTCTCGCTCTCTTTCCGAACTGGTACATCGGCGCACCTCGTATGACAGGCCTATGCTCCGCATCGATTCCGGGAATCCCGGATATGAGACGTCGGCGCATCCGGGTTCGTCCATCTCAACGGGCCCGTCGCATACGATGGAGGCGACGGCCGCGGACATCATGATGCGGTGGTCCCCCATGTGCTCGACACGCCCCCCGGCGAGCCTGTCCACTCCATGGATGATGCACCCGTCTTGGGTTCCCTCGGCCCTTCCGCCGAGGGCGTTGATCATGCGGACGGTGGTCTCGATCCTGTCGCTCTCCTTGAACCTGAGCTGCGGCGCCCCGTACAGGCGGCTGTCGCCCTTCGCGGTGCTCAGCAGCACCGCTGTGACGGGGAACAGATCCGGTACGGGCCCCATGTCCAGATCGCACCCCATCAGTTTACCTCTCGACACGGTGACGCCGTCGCCGCGGACCTCCACGGACGCCCCTGCTCTGCGCAGTATGTCCAGAATGGCCTTGTCGCCCTGCGGGTCGTCCGGATCCATGCCCCGCGCCGTGCATTCGCCGCCGAGGGCTCCGGCTACCAGCGGGAACGCGGCCGACGAGAAGTCGGCGGGAACGCGGTAGTCGAACGGGCGGTATCCGGTGCCGCCGCGGACCTCGAACACGCCTCTGCTGCCGGAGACCCCTGCTCCGAACAGGTGCATCATGCGGGTCGTGACGTCGAGGTACGGGGCGGAAACGGCCTCCCCTTCGACCGTCACGACGGAATCCTCATCCAGCAGGGGCGCCGAGAGCAGCAGGGACGTTATGAATTGGGAGCTGACGCTCCCGTCTATGGACACGGCTCCGCCGCGGCCGGGCCCCTTCACAGTCACGGGCGGCCGGCCGCCGTCCGACACGCATTCCACGCCGCGGGTCTCCAGCGCACGGAGGAGCGGGCCCATGGGCCTCTTCAGGAGGGAGGCATCGCCGGTGATGGTGACAGGCCTGTCGAACGTCGAGAGGATGCCTGCGGCGATCCTCATGGTCGTGCCGGAGTTCATCGCGTCCACGGTCCTGGCGGGGGCATGCAGGTCCCCTCCGTCCACGGTCGCGGTGCATCCGTCAATAGATACCTCCGCTCCCATGGCCCTGCATGCGGCGACGGTGGCCAGGGTGTCGGAGGAGAGGAGGCAGTCGTCTATCCTGGACCGTCCCTTCGCCATGGATGCGAGGAACAGGGCCCTGTGGGTATGGCTCTTGGACGGCGGAGGGGACACGGTCCCGCCTATCCTGCCGCCTGTGAATGTGATATGTGTCATTGTCCGCACCTCGTTCTCGTGAGGATCGTCTCCTCCGGCAGGAGTTCCAGATCCGAGGCGAACTTCCTGCCGTCGCCCCTGTCCACGACTATCGCGACCGCGGGCCCCGAGCCGGACATG
Organism: uncultured Methanomassiliicoccales archaeon; assembly: GCA_964445265.1. Classification (GTDB taxonomy): domain Archaea; phylum Thermoplasmatota; class Thermoplasmata; order Methanomassiliicoccales; family Methanomethylophilaceae; genus Methanoprimaticola. The sequence goes on along the minus strand of CAYUPU010000057.1, from coordinate 4,066 downwards.
CCGGCCCCCAGGGCGCCCATGGAGACGGCCCTCTCCGCCACGGAGTTGTCCACTCCCTGGACGGATGAGATTATCCTGCCGTTCATGGTCATGGCCCTGTACGGGTCGCTCATCGCTATGTCTATGGCCTCCTGCATCAGCGGGGCGGCCGCATGCAGGGCCTCCACGGGCATCGTGGACTTCCTGATCTTGAATCTCGGGACGCTGATGACCACATCGAGGTCCCCGACCGGGGATTGCGCGAGTATCTCGTCCCTTCTGTTGTCCGTCATGACCAGCCCTCCAAGCCCGCATCCGCAGGCGTCGTCGAAGGATCCGGTGACGGTGACGCGCGCTTCTCTGGCGCATTCCACACCCAGCCTTATCAGGTCGACCGGATCCATATCCAGACCGATCTCGGCGGCCACCGCGCGGAGGATGGCGTTGCAGGCGCAGCTGCTGCTCTTCAGTCCCCTGGATACAGGGATCTCGGAATCCGTCTCGAGCCGCCATCCCTCCGGCTCCTCCATGCCGGCGCGCTCGTAGGCGCGCCTGACGCAGATGGACGCCATCGTCCCGTCCTCCGTCTCGTCGTTGCCGATCCTGACGGTCCTGCATCCCCCGTCCTCGGAGAACACGGCCCTGGTCATGAGGGAGGTCCCGATGGTCGCGCCTATCCCGGTGGGCATGGCGTTGATCACGGTTATCGACCCGTGGGATTCGCCTTCGGAGGTCAACGGCATCCCTCATGACGTCGAACATGCCGTCCCTTCCGGTCCACATCCTGAACGATGCGGCCCCCTGGCCCGCGAGCATGTCCTCTCCGCGGGCTACCCTGCACCCTCTCTCCGCGGCGCGGCGCGCAAGGGGGGTCTCCTTGCCGTATACCATATCCAGCACCGCCTGCTCCTTCTGCAGGGGCTCGATCGGCACCGGGTAGGGTCCGTCGGAGTACATCCCGACGGGCGTGCAGTTGACCACGAGGTCGAACATCATGGCCGGCACCGACCCGGGCTCCCTGTAGGTCGCTCCGAACTCGGATGCGAGCGTCCTGCCGGAATCCCTGTTCCTTCCTGTAATGACCGTGTCGCACCCGTGGAGCGACATGAAGCGGGCGCATGCGCGGGCGGATCCGCCGGACCCCATGATCAGGACCCTGCCGCCGTCGATGTCTATGCCGGCCCTGTCCAGGGCCGTGCCTATGCCGATGATGTCCGTATTGCTCCCGACGAGCCTGCCGCCGTCGTTGGTGACGGTGTTCACGGCCCCTATCGCCTCGGCATCCGGATCCACCCTGTCCAGATGGTCCATGATGCTCTGCTTGTGGGGTATGGTCACGTTCAGTCCGCGGATGCCGTATCCGCGCACGACCTCTTCCATGCCGTCCAGGTCCTCCGTCTCGAACGGCAGGTACACGCCCTTGATCCCGGCGGCCGCGAACGCCGCCGAGTGCATGGCGGGGGATCTGCTCTTCGACAGGGGGCTCCCGATGATCCCTGTGACCGTGCACCCGTCCCCCAGAGCCTCCATCTCGTCGGCGCCGAGCTGTCCGGGCGCCGTGGGCTCCCCCACGTATCCGAATGTGAACTCGTTGCCGAGGATCCCGGAGCGGACGCGGGTCACCGTGCCCAGCGGACCCATGCCCAGCAGAACGTGTCTTCCGGGGATCGAGCCGGATGCCTCCAGTATGCTGACCAGATCCCGGGGGCGGTTCACCATGAACGCACCCTTCGCTATGTCGCAGTCCATCCCGTTCAGAATGGATGCGATGCTGTCGGCGGACGGGGTCCGCTCGTAGTCGTGGTACGATGCCACGATCTCCGCATCGGTCTCGGGACGCGCCTTCTGGCCGATATCTATCGTTCCGGAGAAGCCCTCGGGGAGGACGCCCAGGTCTATCGGTCCGCGGAACGTCACCAGCAGGTCCCTGCCGGGAGCGTCCGGCACCGAGCCCAGGAGGTCCAGGCGCACCTCGACCATCCTAGTGCTGCAGCGGGACAGGTCGCCGGCGGAGCTCAGGGATGCGCATACCTTCATCGGATCTCCCTGATGGTCTCTTCGATCCTCATCCCGAAGTGGCGCCCTCCCGATTCGAGCCTGGCGAGGACCCTGTCCCCCGGCTCGAGCTTCGTGACGGACACGGCACTGTCCTTCGTGACGAGCTTCACAGTCTCGGCGTTCTGGAGTATGGTGGTGAACGTCCTGTCGCCGTCGGCTGCCGTGACCATGACCAGCGGTCTGACCTCGACCTTGCATCTTCCGACGGACGAGAGCCTGGTGGCTCCGTTCCTGTCCACCAGGACGACCGTGTCCCCGGCTCTGTACTCCCCGAGGTACCTGGTGCGCCCCTCCGGCCCCATAACGTAGGCGTGGACCGCCCCGGCGTTGACCCTGAAGGGCCTGGACGCGACGTAGCCGTTCTCCTCGCTCTCGCTCTGGATCAGGAACAGGCACGAGGCCTGCGAGCCGATAAGCATCCCTTCGCCGGGGACCATGTTGCTGATGGTGTCGACGCATACGCGATCGCCCATCTCGATGTTCCTGACGGAGACTATCTCGACCTCTGACAGCTGCACGGAGTCGGATTCCTGCACTATGCCCGAGTACCCTCTGATGGACGACGGGTCGTCCGTGCAGATGACCACGCCGTCCACTCCGCGCTCCATCGTCTGCATGTACAGCTTGGCCTGCTCGACCGTGTCGGCGCAGGCGTACACCTTGGTGGATGTTGTGTGGAACTTGGCGATCATGTTCTCCAGAGGGATGATGGTCCAGTCCCTGGAATCGAGCACCACGCCCTCCTTCCTTCCGGCCATGGACAGGGCCCTCTCCTGGTCGGAGGGGGCGGAGAGCTCCACGAGCTCGTACCCGTCGCCCAGGCTGCCTTTGTTGTTCACCCTGAGCGTGATCTTCCCGAGGTCGGCGAAGTCCAGGTCGTCCGAGCGCACTATCGCGTCCGTTATCCCGGATTCGAGCGCGGAGAGCACGAGCTCCTTGCGGACCTCCTTGTCGTCGGGTATGTCCGCCCTGATCCAGATTTCTTTGGCGGCCATGTGATCAGCTCAGGTTCTTCTTCATCGACTCCTCCACGGTGTATCCCTGGAGGACGATGTCCGAGATGGCCCTGGTCATGGCCTCGACGTTCTTGTGCTGGAATACGTTCCTGCCGATGGACACGCCGTGGCCGCCGACCTGTATGGAGTCGTACACCATCTGGAGGATGTCCCTGTCGGAGCTCATCTTGGGGCCTCCGGCGATGACCACCGGCGCCAGGGCGCCTTTGACGACGTCCTTGAAGGTATCGGGGTCTCCGGTGTAGCTGCACTTGACCAGGTCCGCTCCGAGCTCCGTGGCCACGCGCGCGGCGTGCGCCACGGCATGGGGGTCGTAGGAGTTCTCGATCTTCGGGCCGCGCGCATAGGCCATGACCAGGAGCGGCATCCCCCACTCCATGCAGTCGCGGGATATGCGTCCGACGTCCTGGAGCATCTCGGGCTCGGTCTCTGCGCCGACGTTGATATGGACGGATACGGCGTCCGCTCCGGCCTTGATGGCCTCCTCGACGCTGGCCACGAGGACCTTGCTGTTGCTCGTGACGCCGAGGTCCGTGGACGCGGACAGGTGCATGATGAGGCCTATGTCGTGTCCGCTGCTCCTGTAGCTGTAACGTATGAGCCCCTTGTGCATCAGGACCGCCGTGGCTCCGCCGTTGGCGACGTCGTCGACGGTCTTCTTCATGTCGATGAGCCCCGGGATGGGGCCGGAGCTGATCCCGTGGTCCATGGGGACTATGACGCAGTTCCCCGTGTTCCTGTCGACGATCCTCTCTAATCTTACGCTTTTTCCGAACATGTCGATCACCGTGATACGTGCTAGCACGCGACTTCATCTATATAACGCGCGCACACGCTCTTCTGCCCGAGTCATGAACGGTCGTGTCTTTAACTCTTTGAAAGCAATGAACAAAACTGGTCTCCAAACAGGTCCTCTGTCGCGATTCCGTGTTACCCGGTCCATGGCATCAGTGCAAATGCTTTTGGGCTAGGAGACCAGCGTGTTGGTGCCCTCTTATCAACACCGATGAGAT
>CAYUPU010000056.1:0-10380 GCA_964445265.1 uncultured Methanomassiliicoccales archaeon | reverse complement strand
TTTGTAATGTTGATTATGGTTCCGGTATCAACTCACTGGTGACTTAACACGTATACGATTCGGTCCGGGACGCGCGATCGGCCATACATTAATATGTGAACAGTTGCTCATATGTTCAAGTGATACTATGAAGGCCGTGCTCAAGCTGGACGGGCTGTGCTGCGCGAACTGCGCCGCGAAGATAGAGAACGAGGTCTGCAGAATCGACGGAGTTGAGAGCGCATCCGTATCGTTCGTTACACAGAAGCTCACCATCAACGCTCCGGACGATACGATGGACGCGATAACGGAGAAGGCGTCCGCCATAGCCTCGAGGATCGACGGCGATGTGACCGTGAAGAGGATCAGACGAGGCGGGACCCGATGGACAGGCTCGAAAGGAGGATAGCCGTCGCCGCGGCTGTGTTCGCCGCAGGCATGGTCCTCCACTACACCGCGGATGCGGGCGGCGCCGTCGAGCTCGCCGTCTTCGGAACGGCGTACATCGTCATAGGATACGACATCCTGTGGAAGGCCGCGAGGAACATCGGACACGGGAACTTCCTGGACGAGAACTTCCTCATGGCCGTCGCCACACTCGGGGCGTTCGCCATCCAGATGTATCCGGAGGGCACGGCCGTGATGCTGTTCTTCCAGATCGGGGAATGGTTCGAGCGCAAGGCCACGGGAAGGACCAGGCAGTCCATAGCGGCGCTGATGGACATCCAGCCGGAGTTCGCCCATGTCGTGAGGGGCGGGGCGGCCGAGACCGTGAATCCGGAGGATGTCTCCGTCGGAGAGACCATCGAGGTCCTCCCTGGCGAGAGGGTCCCTCTGGACGGAAGGGTGGTCGAGGGGCGCTCCTCCCTGGACACTCGCGCCCTGACCGGGGAGTCCGTGCCGAGGGACATCGGCCCGGGGGATGAGATAGTCTCCGGGACGGTCAACCTCTCCGCGAAGCTCACGGTCTCCGTCACCAAGGGCTATGAGGACTCCACCGTCGCGAAGGTGCTGGAGCTGGTGGAGGACTCGACCACCAGGAAGGCGCCCGCGGAGAAGTTCATCACCAGGTTCGCCAGATACTACACGCCCGCCGTGGTGGGTGCGGCCGTCGTCATAGCCGCCGTGCCGCCTCTGCTCGGACAGGACTTCGTGGTCTGGCTCTACAGGGCCCTGACGTTCCTCGTGGTCTCCTGCCCCTGCGCCCTCGTGATCTCCGTCCCCCTCAGCTACTTCTGCGGGATAGGGGCGGCATCCAGGATGGGCGTGCTGGTCAAGGGCGCCAGCTACATGGAGGCCCTGTCCAGGGTGCACACGGTCGTGTTCGACAAGACCGGAACGTTGACCAAGGGGAGCTTCGAGATCTCCAGGGTGCACTCGTCCGGCATACCCGACCAGGAGCTGATAGACATAGCATCCGCGGCCGAATCCGCATCCAACCACCCGATATCTAAATCGATACAGAAGGCCGGTAGCGGCTCCGTCAGCTCCTCCGATGTCTCAGAGGCCCGGGAGATAGGGGGCAAGGGCGTCGAGGCCGTCATATGCGGATCGAAGATCATGGTCGGCAACCACCGTCTGATGGCGGATCACGGGATACCGTACTGCGACGAGCAGATCGCCGGAACGAACGTCCATGTGGCGAAGGACGGCAGATACCTCGGCCATATCGTGGTCTCCGATGTCGTCAAAGACGACTCCGAGGAAGCCATCGCCGGACTAAGGGCCCTGGATGTCGAGAGGACAGTGATGCTGTCCGGCGACGCCGAGCGCATATGCAGGGACGTCGGAGGGAGGCTGGGAATAGACGAGGTCGTGTTCGAGCTCCTTCCAGGTGACAAGACGGCCGAGCTGGAGAGGCTTATGGCAGAATGTCCGAAGGGCAGGACGACCGCCTTCGTCGGGGACGGCATCAACGACGCCCCCTCCCTGGCAAGAGCGGACATCGGCATCGCCATGGGCGGACTTGGATCCGACGCCGCCATAGAAGCGGCGGATGTGGTGATAATGAACGACGCGCCGTCCAGGATACCGGGCTGCATCCGCCTGGCCAGAAAGACCAATAGGATCGTCTACGAGAACATAGCGTTCGCGCTGGCGGTCAAGTTCGGAATAATGGCCCTGGCACTAGTCGGCATAGCCGACATGTGGCTGGCAGTGTTCGGCGACGTCGGCGTCACCATCCTCGCAGTGCTGAACGCCATGCGCTGCATGAGGCTCCCCTCGGGCGCGGATGATGCGGAACCTGGTGCCAGAACCGCCGCATCCGACGCCCGATCGCCGCTCCCCGGCCGGGTCCAACTGGAGCCTGGCCGATATCTTTTTCTCCATGACCCAGAGATAGCCAGACATGAAGATGGGATGCTTCATTCTGGCGACAGTCGTGCTAGCTGTCGCCATAGCCGTGCCGCTCGGCGACGACGCCGACGGGGCGCGGATGGACGGACTCATGCTCTATCAGGTCAATCCGTACGGTTGCGAGGGCGTCTCCATCCACAACTACGGATCCGCGACCGTGGACATGAAGGACTACACCATAGCCGACAGCCGGGATCCCTCCAAGGAGGGATGGATATCATTCGCATCGATCAAGGTGCCCTCTGGATCCACTCTGGTCATCGCCTCCAATTACACGCCTTCGGACGCATTTGTCAACCAGACGGGCGTGTCCGTCGTGTACTACAAAGGCGACCGCGACGGATCAGACGCGACCATGACCGGGAGCTTCAACCTATCCAACAGCGGAGACGACGTCTACCTGCTCAAGAGATCCGCCGTCATCGATGCTGTATGCTACGGCAACGGCAAGATTGGAGATGGGTCCGTATGGACCGGCCCCACGGCGTCCAAGAACAACAACGGCTGGATCCAGCGCACCGGATCGGAGGACACGAACACATACTCTGACTGGAGGATCGTGATCCCCGGCCAGACGACATTCGACTTCGATCCGTCGCTCCGGTTCGATGCGACCGTCACACCGTTCACCTTCCCGGAGAGCGGCGGGGTCCCCGTCTACAAGGCGATCTCCGATGCGACGGAGAGCATCAGGATCGAGATCTACATGCTGCAAAGCCGCAACATCATGGGCCTCCTGGCCGAGAAGGCGGAACAGGGGCTGGACGTCGACATCCTGATGGAGGGCAACCCGCTGGGCTACAAAGATTCCGTCACGAACGCCGCCCCCTACTACAGATACCTTGTAGACAAGGGCGCCGAGATACGCTTCATAAACGTCGGTGACATCGACAGATACAGCTACGATCATGCGAAGTTCGCTGTGATCGATAACGACACGACGATCGTCACATCGGAGAACTGGGTGACGGACAACATGAACGGTACCATCAGGGACACGTCGTACAAGATCGACGGCAACGGCAATCGCGGATGGGGCGCGATCATCGAGAGCGCCGGCTACGCAGGATTCATGTCGGACGTCTTCGCCAACGACTGGTCCATGGACTACGGAGACGTGAAGACGTTCTCGGAGCTCTACCCCGGTTCCAGATCCTCTGAGCCGACGTACAATCAGCCTCCTTCCTGGGGATCGTTCAAGTCATACGCCGCGAAGGTGACCCCTGTGTTGTCCAACGACAGCTCCTATGCCGCGTTCGAGTACTATGCATCCAACGCGAAGGAGAGGCTGTACTGCGAGCAGCAGAGCCTCAAGTACCAAGGGACGGTGGACCTGCTGTCGGCAGCCTCCGACCGCGGAGTGGATGTGAAGCTCCTGGTCGGCAGCAATGCATCCGATGATCCGGACGCCTCCGCCATGGAGATCAACTCCAAGACCGGCATCCAGGCCGCGGTCATGACGAAGCCGTACGTGCACAACAAGGGAGTCATAGCCGACGACACTGTGTGGGTGTCCTCCATCAATTGGACCTCCAACTCGTTCTTCAACAACAGGGAGTGCTGCGCTGCCATACACTCCCCGGAGGTGGCGGACTACTTCGCATCCTATTTCGCCAAGGACTTCCAGCAGTACTACTCGTACGACGGCTTCAGAGCCTTCATATCGGAGCTGGAGACGGAGTACGAGGCAGGCGCCGAGATCACGATAGGGGTGACCGTCAATCCCGACGGCGCATACACCTACGTATGGGATCTGGGCGACGGGTCGGCAGTCAGGACCACCGATATCGGGAGGATCGTCGCCACGCCGGAGGTCGGCACCCATACACTGACCGTGAAGGTATCCGACGCGGACGGGAACACCGTCACGCTGACGCAGGATTACACGGTGAAGGACGGGATCGACATCCTCGGCGAGCTGGAGGACCATATGTACCTCGTGGCGCTCGTCCTGCTGGTGCTGATCGCCGTCGCATCCGCCGTCCTCAAGCCGAAGAAGAGCGGCAGGAGCGGAAGCCGCGGCAGAGGCAAGAACAGCTCCGGGGGCAGAAGGAGACGATCCCGTCTCCGACCTGCAAACCATTTCCCGAAACATCTTCACACCCCTGCCCCTCGATAACTGTATTGATGATGTCGACCATCCGCTAACAGGATGAGCGGCCTGTTCACAGTCAGACGCGCGGGGGGATCGGACATCCCCTCGATGTTCAGGATATTCAACACGAACCTGGACGACTACTTCGCCCCGGACACCCTGGAATGGTCCATGATGCAATGGCCCGCAGGCCAGCTTGTCGCGGTATCCTTCACCGGCGATACCGTCGGGGCGCTGAACAGCTACATCATCGGGGACGGGACCGTCTCGCTCGCCCTGTTCGCCGTGGACGCCACCTACAGGGGCAGGGGCGCCGGATCGGCCCTCATGGACGCCCTGATCTTCCAATGCGCCAGCCACGGGATCCGCAGGGTGCAGCTGGAGGCGCGCACGACCAACTCCGCCGCCATCGGATTCTACACGCGCAGAGGATTCAGGAAGCTGTGCGACCTTCCAGGCCTGTACAGCGACGGAGGGGACGGGATCAGGATGGTCCTCGACCTCGGCGCTTCCTGAGCAGCATATAGACCACGGCCGCCGCCAGAAGGACGATGGCCACGGCTATGGCCGCGTTCTTCACGAACATGGACGGCCCTCCGTCCTCCGGCGGCTCTGGAACGGGATCCACGGGCGGTTCGGCCCTGAACATGTAGATGCCGTTCCCCTCGAGAGCGAACGTCGTGCCCGACGGACCCGTCTCCAGCACCTCCATCTCGGATCCTGATGGACCCTTCACGTGGATCGCGTACCCGGAAGACGCCATGAGCGGCACGGTCATTGTCATCGTCAACAAGGAACCGGACGGCGTGTCCGCAGGAGACACGTAGACGCTCCATGCGGACGACCAACCCTCCTCCGCCCCGATCTCCTCTATGGACACCACCGCGGGATTGCCGCGTATGTACAAATCTGCTGGGGCGCTGACCACCAGGGTGCAGCCGATCCGCTCGATTATGACCAGGGCCGTGTTGAAGTTGATCTCCCCGGTGTATCCGTATAGCGCCACGGCGTTCCTCGTGACCGTCATGACATCCACTCTATGGACGGTCGATGAGGAGTAGATCGCCTGCGCCACGAACCCTCTGCCCTCGGGATCGTTGCCCGACATGATTCCCGAATCCCTCTCCTCGATCAGCCCGCCGTTGTCCACATATCCGGAATTGATGAGCGACCCGTAGACCGCGATCCTGCATGCGACGACCGCAGTGGCCCCGGGCAGGACGTTCGCCGCCGCACCCGCGCGGACGACGAGATCCGCCTGCAGATAGACCACCGTCCCGGTGGAGATGTCCGCACCTCCGGCGGAGGGCCATATGCCGTCGTCCCCGTACACGCTCCGGGGCTGATAGTTGTGATAGTACGTCGAACGGATGCTGGATACGGAGGGTGCGGAGCCGACGGTGTAGCTCTGGAATCTGTAGATCTTGCCGTCCGATGCCGCACCGAGAGAATCGCATGCCAGGAACGCCCTGTCCGCGGACACCTCCGCACCGTCGACGTCTATGCTCACATTGCGTGTGGTCGGGAACGTCGGCGCCTGACTGTTGCAGAGTACCGACGGGCGGTCCAGAATGCCTGCGCCCAGGATTGCGCGGCCCACAGTCACGCCCTCCTCCACGACGACAACCACATCGCGGATCGCATAGAACGTCCATAGATTGGTCCTGTAGTATCCGCTCCCTCCCTCCGAATCAGCTCCGAGACACAGATACTCCACGGTGCCGCGGATGAACCTGTACGAGACGCTGTCCGCGACGGCGCTCTGATGCGACATGTATCCCACGGTGCCGCCGTTCATGACGACCGACACCGAGCCGTAGTGGCCGTTCTCGCCCGTCGGATAGAGTCTGTCCACGGTGCCGCCGTCGATCGATATGTCCATGGACGCCACACCTATCAGCGCCTTCGTGGGGCACAGCTCGGCCACCCGTCCCGACAGCGATATGCTCAGGGACCCTATTGGCGAGAACGGAGCATAGTAGTCATCCGGCAGGGCCCGGGCCGTGCCTGGAGAGACCTCCACCGCCCACAGATGGTTGATCGATCCGGAGATCTGCTCGAACGACACGTCCACCGGGAACCGGTCTGCAGAATAGGTCGTTATCGTGACCAGCGTCAGATCGCCCACGGTGCCGCCGATCATGACCGCCTTGAATGCGGACCCCGCATCCGACAGATCGATGAGCTTGACCGGCGTCCCGGAGCGCTGTGCGCGCGTGACGTAGCCGGACTCGGATCCGGGATCCCGAAGGGTTATCTGGATGCTCCCGTCCGGCCCCTGCGAGATTATGGCGTCCGCATCCGGGTACAGATCCTGGGGCAGCGGTGTCTCATCCTCGGCATCTGCGCCGGGAGTCTCGAACGCGATCATCGCGATGACCGCGATGAGGACGGCGGCGACCGCCAGAACCCTTCTCATGGGTGAGGCCATCGCGATCCATCTAATAATGTGTAGCGAGCGACGCTCGGGATGACGGAACGGTGCCGGGGCCGTCGGCCCCGGCGTTTTCGCATCACGAGAACATGTTGTCGTCGAGATGCTCGGTCTGGAAATAGTAGGACGAGCGCTCCTTCTGAGCGGACGACACGTCCTTTCCGAGCCCTTTGTTGTAGGACCCGTACCTCTCGCGGATCTGCTCCTCCGCGCTGCGCGAGCGCCTGAGGGCCCGATCGATGTGGTCCTCCGTGATTAGAGGGGCGTCCTCCATCACGGCGATGTCCCCTGCCGCGCGTATGAGTCCGCCGAGCTCCCTGAGCCTGAGGGTCAGAGAGTTGATCATGTTGTCCTCCTTCGCCCTGCGGCGGCCCTCCTCGATGATCTTCTCCACGGCGCCGATGGTGGCGTGGGGGATCCTGCCGTCGAGGTTTACCTCCTGGGCGACGAACTGGGCGTACTTGGCGCGGTTGCGGTCGTTGTCGGGCATCGCCACATCCACCAGGACCTCGTAGCCTCCGCCGACGATCCTCGAGCGGAGAGGGGAGAGGATGTTCTCCAGATCCTGGATGTTGCAGGCGGCCACCAGGATGAAGTCGCACGGGACGTCGTCCACCCTCACGCTGGCGCCGGCGGACTGGGGGTTCCTCCCCACTATGGGGAAGGTCTTCTCCTGCATGGCTGTGAGGATGTACCTCTGGAGATCCCCCAGATGGGATATCTCGTCGATGAACAGCACGCCCTCGTTGGCCTCGTGGATGGATCCGGCGACGATCCTCTCGTACGCCGGCGTCCCGAGCTTCTCATGGCCGCCGTACGGGTCGTGACGCACATCACCCAGCAGCTCCGTCTCCGAGGCGCCGGTCGCGAGCACGAAGGGGTTCCTGCGCAGAGGGACCAGGACCTTCTCCCTGGACGTGCGCTGGAGCTCCCCGCGCTTGGCGATGGCCTTCTGATCGAGCATACGGATCTTGTCGCCCGCCCTCTCGAATATCACGACCTCCTCCTCGCCGTTGCGGGTACGGGTGGTGTGGACCTTCTCCTTCCCGGCCGTGGCCTGGGGAAGAGCGGCCTCGAGCATACCCCCCAGGAGATCCTGGAACGGGTTGTTGCGGCCGCCCATGTCCACCTTGCTCTTGCTGCAGTGGGGACAGGTCAGGTCGGTCGGGAGGGAGTATCCCCCGCACTCCTTGCACCTGTATCCTAGATGCTCCGCCACATTCACAGGGGCGTCCTTGGGGTCCAGCAGGATCCCGACGGACTCCTCCTTGATCCTCTCCTCCTTCTCGACCTCGTCGGCATCCAGGACCTCCAGGAACGGCCTCTCGGGGTTCTCGGGGTTCTCGACCACGCGGGTCTCGTGCTTCGGCTGAGGAAGGTTCATGGAGAGGGCGCGGGCGATCATCGACTTCCCTGTGCCGGGGGGCCCGACCAGGAGGAGGTGCCTCCTCTGGCGGGCCGCGATCTTCGCTAGCTCGATGGCCTCCTCCTGCCCCAGGACGCGGTCCAAGGGGTCGGAGGGGATCTGAATCTCCTCTGTGGACGACAGCGCCTTGACGTCGTCCCAGGTCTCTACGGGTCTCTTGTCCGTCATGTTCCGTCCGATCGGGTTCAATACAGGTCTTCCTTGGTCCAGATGACGATGTCAGCGGGCATCTTGGTGATGTTGCCCTTCCTGGTTCCGACGACGGTCTTTATCCCCTTGTCGGCGGAGACATCGAGTATCCTCTGGGAGATCACGCCGTCGAACACGATGGCCGCGACCTCGCCGGTCTCCTCCTTCAGGGTATTGACCAGGCTCTTGACCGCGACTTCGCGGATCACGGTGTGGTCCCCTGCCAGGATCTTGGCGTTGTGGGTGGTGGAGAGGCTCAGGAGCATGTCCCTGAACTCCTCCTGCTCCGGAGAGAGGTTCTTGTTGGAGGGCTTCTTGCCGCGGAGGGACCTCGTACGGGCCTTGGGCTTCTCCTCCTCTACGGGAACCTCGACGGGCTCGGCCTTGGGCTCCGCGATCGCCAGGGGCGCCTCGTGGGCTTCCACGAGGTCCTGCACGGGCGCCTCGCGGATCATGAGACGGGTCTCGTGCTCCTCCTCGGGGGCTGCGGGCTCCTCCCTCTCCTCCTTCTTCCTGAACCTGTCGATGGCGTTGGAATCGAAGCGCTCCTTCCTCTCCCTGCGCTCATCGCGGTCCTCCTTGCGGTCGTCCCTGGAGCGCTCGCGCCTCTCGCGCTTCTCCCTGCGCTCATCGCGGTCCTCCTTGCGGTCGTCCCTGGAGCGCTCGCGCCTCTCGCGGTGCTCGTGCTCGGCGCGCTCCTCGGAGGTCTCCTCGACAGGAGGCTCGGCCTGGGGGGTGACGAGTCCGTTCATCTCCATGTACTGGTCTCCCGGCATCTTGTTCCTCAGGCACTTGACGAGCTGCTTGGCGCTGAGCTCCTCGACCTCGTGGGCACGGGGCGCGCGGGCGACAAAGTCGATTTCCGCGACCTGGAAGAGCTCGCGGAGGATCAGCTCTCCGCCCCTGTCGCCGTCGACGAAGGCGGTTGAGACCCTCTCGCGGGAGAGGTCCTGGACGGTCTTGGGGATGTTCGTGCCCTCCACTGCGATGGCGTTCTTGATGCCTGCCTTGAGGAGGTTGAGGACATCGGACCTGCCCTCCACGATGATTATGGATTCGGAATCCTTGACATTGGGGCCGGCCGGGCAGTGGTCCTTGCCGTAGGTGGTTATCTCCTCGACCTGGACGCTCTGCCTGACGCTCTCGGTCAGATCGGTGCTGGAGCCCTTGGACTGCTTGACGAGCTCGCTGAGGAGCTCCTTGGCGCGCTCGACGACCTTCTCCCTCTTGGTGACCCTGACATCCTCTATCCCGAGGACGTGGATGGACGCCTTGCAGGGACCGACGCGGTCCACGGTCTCCAGAGCGGATGCGAGGATTACGGTCTCGACCTGGTCCAGGCTCGAGGACATGTAGATTATACCCTCGGACTTCCCTCCCTTTGATGTTATCTCGACCTCTATCCTGCCGATGCGGCCGGACTTCTGCAGATCCCTGAGATCCAGCTCGTCCCCGAGGAGACCCTCCGTCTGTCCGAAGATCGCACCGACCACATCGGGCTTCTCCACGATGCCGTCCGCATTGATCTTCGCCTTCACCATGTATTTCGTTGCACTCGGATCGATATTCATGAGCACCCTCCGTAGGGTGTATATCTAAGAGAGAACACTGGAGCCGCCGTTCTGACCTGGCCGGTACATATTATCCGATCCGGGCCGGTACCAAACCTGCGCGCATGCTTTGACCGGGACGGTCGCTCCGTTGCCCGATGCGCGACGGTGTTCGCCCCCTTCTACGGGGCGAGTGATGATAGTGAGTGTGAACAGGGGCAGCCTAGTGCGATCCCTTGAACCTGGTAATAAAGGCGGTATTAATAAACCAATCGTACCGAACGACACACCCAGACTTGTGAATCCAGTGAGCCCTTGGAGGCTAGGGGAACGCCGGAATCGGGGGTCC
>CAYUPU010000055.1:0-10676 GCA_964445265.1 uncultured Methanomassiliicoccales archaeon | reverse complement strand
GACCCCCGATTCCGGCGTTCCCCTAGCCTCCAAGGGCTCACTGGATTCACAAATCTGAGACCCGTGCCGCCCGAGTGAGGTTTATCTAGAGCGAAGGGGGTTGCCGTCGCATGGAGAACTTCACATTCTGCATCGCCGCCATGATCGTCTACTTCGTCGCGATGGCCGTGGCCAACCGCAAGAAGCCGTCCGAGGACTGATCCGGATGGACATTCCGGAGCCCCTCCTCAGGCTTCTGAGGATCCCCGACTCCAGCAAGGTCCTCTCCGTGGTATCCCCCGAGGGGTTTCCCCACTCCATAGTGCTGGGCACGATCGTCGTCGACGACGGATTCCTGTACGCCGGGGAGGCGTTCATGCATCACACGGTGGCCTATCTGGAGCAGTGCCCGCACGCCGAGTTCCTGGTATGGAAGGGGCGCGTAGGATACTCGATAAGAGCGGTCGCCGAGGCACGCATCACCGAGGGGCCCGTGTTCGAGAAGGTCCGCTCAGAGCTCTCCAGGATGGGGATGGAGGCCGTCGCCGCATGGCGCTTCAGACCCGTAGAGGCCGTGGACGAGTCCGCGACACCGTCGTCCGGCGAAAAGGTGCTCTGAATGGACTTCGGCAGGGTCCGGCTCATCGCCCAGATCCTGGTCGTGGTCGCGGGCCTCTGCATAGTCGGAGGCCTGATAGGCTACTCCAAGGGATTCGTCGCGCCCGGCGTCATCCTGATGATAGCGGGCGTCTCGGTCGGCATGATATGCGTCAGCGTCCTCAGGCTGATCTCGCTGGTCTACAACCCCTGGCTGGTGACGCACAAGAAATCCAAGAAATCGCACCACCGATGGCGGTGCATTAGATGTTTTTTATGGGGGCTCCGTGGAGCCCCCGAGGAATCTCAGTACCTGCTCCTGTCGGCGGGCTGGTGCTTCCTGAAGCAGTCCCTGCAGTAGACGGGCCTTCCCTGGGTGGGCTTGAAGGGGACCTCGCACTCCTTCCCACAGTCGGAGCAGACCGCCTTGAAGAACTCCCTGGGCCTGTCGTTGTCCCTGTCCCTGTAACCTCCGTATGCCATGATTACTTCTCCTTGAGGTATACCAATAATTCTCCCTAGCCCCTGCCGGGGGCCGGAGGTTACCGTTACGCCTTGGACCTCCCCAATCCGCTCCCTCTATTTAAAGTGGGTTAGGAGACGTTCATGGAACCGATCGCAGATCGCCACCGCACTCGGGACACATCCATATGCCCTTGTAGCAGGTGAGCATGCCTCCGCAGCGGGGGCATACCCTCGACCGGCTGCGATCAGACCCCACGACCTCCTTGCCGGAGAGGTCCTCGCTGGCCCACCTCATGAGATCTGCGAGCTGGTGCCAACGGTCCTCCTTGTCCGGACCGTATATGCCGAGGTTGTCGGCCTCGTTGTACAGACGGGCCCGCATCGTGCGTATGGCCCTGGAGACGTTCGCGAAAACCTTCTGCGACACCGCCTTCTTGGGAAGGACGTTGGCCCTGTACCTCACATCGAGATAGTCTATCGACCCGTCCAGGAAGTCCTCGAAGGCGTTCTCGTCCGGATAGACGGGCACGCTCAGGATCAGATCCCGCGTGGGCCGCAGCTCCGGATTCCTGGACACTATGCGGTCCAGCGCGTCCCGGACATCGTCCCTCATGGTCCCTCCGACCTGCCCGTAGATCCTGCGGAGGCGGGGGACGTCCTCGGCACGGCCGATGGATGCCATCCTCCTCGCGGCCACGGAGAACTCCTGGCCGCGCCTGTGCTCCAGCACGTCGAACAGCTCTGGGACCGCCTCGTCGTCCTGACGGAGCGTAGAGAGGTACCCGAGACGCGCCATGGAGATCCTGTCGTCCGTACCGGCCATCCTCTCGATGGCTTCCATGGCGCCGCGCTCGCGCACATCGGTGAGGATCGTGATGGTCTCTGCGACCACCCTCCTATCCTCGAAGCCCAGGTACGGGAGGAGCAGGCGGAGCTTGTCCGGATCGTAGTTGTTGACGAGCCACCTGTCCCCCGATATGGCTCCCGGCGTGCCGCCTGCCACGCGGTCGACGTCGTCGAGGAACCTCTCGAGATAGGCGGATCCAGATACGGTCATCCCGATCGGATCCCTCTCTGGTCGAGGGCCTTCTTGAGGATGGCGACCTCCTCGTCGGAGAGGGTGACCCCCTTGCCCATCTTCTCGTGATCGGGGGACCACTCCCTGATGTCGTACTTGGGGTCCCTGTCGTTCCAGCTGATCAGGTTGAGCTCCTTGGTCCAGCCCTTGGACGATTCGGAAAGTACGGCGATGCTCTCGACGATCTCGTAGGTGATGTTTGCCATCTCTATCGCGCGCGCATTATCAGGAGCCGTTATAAGGCTTGGCAATGGCGTTCCTGCGGAGGCGCCGCGGCAGGAATGCGATACCATTATAATCCTCTCCGATGCAATACACTGCCAACGGTTGATGGAATTGGATCGAACAAACATCCCGTCGGAGCGTGTCACCGCGAATGATTGATGCTCTGACGATTGCCTATTTCGTTGCTATCGCACTTCTGATCGTATGCTCGGCGTTCTTCTCCATGTCGGAGACCGCGTTCACCAGCGTCAGCGAGGTCCGCCTCCGCAAGCTGGCCAACGACGGGGACAAGAAGGCGGAGAAGGCCCTCCGCATCCTGGGGAACTACGACCGTCTGCTCACCACCATACTCATCGGGAACAACATCGTAAACATCGGTGCCACGACCATAGCCACCCTGGCGTTCGCGATCCTGCTCGGACAGGCCACCGGCTCGCTGGTATCCACCGTGGTCATGACCCTTCTGGTCCTGACGTTCGGCGAGATCATGCCGAAGACCGTGGCCAAGAGGCGCCCGGAGAGGTACGTCCTCAAGCTGGTGACCGTGGTCGGCGTGACGGAGACCCTTCTGTCCCCGCTGTCCTGGGTGTTCGGGAAGATCACCAGGGCCGTCTCCGACAGGATGGGCGGGGAGGACACCGCTGCCATGACGGAGGACGAGCTGGAGGTGGCCATCGACGGCCTGCAGGACGACGGGGTCATAGAGGAGTCGGAAGGGGAGCTGATAAAATCGGCCATCCGCTTCGACGATACCCCCGTATCGGAGGTCTACACCCCCCGCATGGACGTCGTCGCCCTCGACGTCAGATCGACGGTCCAGGAGACAGGGAGGCTGTTCTCCGATTCCGGGTTCTCGAGGATCCCCGTCTACGATGGCAAAATCGACAACATCATCGGCGTGGCCTATGCGAAGCAGTTCTACACCCACATATTCGACAAGGACAACTTCGCGCTCAAGGACATAGTGTCCCCTGTGAAGTACGTGCCGGAGACGATGAGCATAGCCTCCGTCTTCAACGACTTCCAGAAATCGAAGGTCCATCTGGCGGTGGTTCTGGACTCCTACGGTGGCACCATGGGCATAGTCACGCTGGAGGACATCCTGGAGGAGCTCGTGGGAGACATCTGGGACGAGAGCGATGAGATCCAGCCCGACTACGTCCTGCAGCAGGACGGGTCGCTGCTCGTCAAGGGCAGGGCGAACATATACGACGCCGTGGAGGCCATCGGAGCGAAGTTCGACCCCGAGGAGTACGAGGACTACTCCGTCATGGGATACGTCCTCTACAAGCTGAACCGCGCACCGCAGAGGGGCGACACGGTCACCGACGGGAACATCGTCGTGACGGTGAAGACGGTGAAGGGGCGTCGTGCGGTCGAGTGCGTCATGAACAAGGTCTCCGTGCCCGCCGAGAGCGGCGAGCACGACGAATGAGGGCGTCCGCCCTCTTTGAAACAGCTTCGGAGGCCGCGCCGGCGATGCCGGCGCGGACCGCCCGCATCATTCTGCGCGGGCCGCCGGTACGAACAGCCCGTCGTCGACGAGGAAATCCCTCATCACCCTTACGGCGACCTCCTTCCTCGCAGGATGCGCCTGCACCTTCCCCGTGATGGTGATTACATCCCCGTGATGGGCGATCTCGTAGACGCCCTGCACCGCCTTCTGCTTGTCCAGACGGAGGTAGAACACGCAGTCGTCGTCCAGGCGGTTATCCAGATCGCCGAGGATCTCGCTCCTGATCCCCTGCCCTAGATTAGCGAACAGCATCCTGTACTGCCTCTGGTGGGTAAGTCTGGCCTCGAGTATCGTCATGATGTTGCCGTGCTCCCCCTGGGACTCGTCCTCGGAGAACTCGTCTGCATCCCCCAGAAGGATCTCCATCGTCTCCTCCAGGAGCTCCTTCCTCTCGGTCGCGTAGCAGAACGTCTGGACCCTGATCCAATGGAATACGGAAGCCGGCATCGCTGATCACCCTCTGCATCCTCCGTGGGCACGGCGTCGAAGAACGCGCCGGAATCGGCGGACGATATGACGACCACCGCCTTGCCCTTGAGCTTCAAAGCCACGCCGTCCTCGTCCCCCGTACGAAGATACGAGCGGTGGCTCACACCCTTCAGGTCCCACTGCGAATAGCTCCTGATGTCCTCGAGACGACCCTTGCGCTTGTCGAGGATCGCATCACGCGGATAGACCTTCGTACGGACCATATAGGTCATCTCGACACCGTCCGACGTCACCGCCACGGATAGCCCGAGCGCGAATGACAGCACGATGGCGGCGGCGAAGAACGCCGCGACCACGGATATGCCGGTCCATCCTATATCGGAGTGCATGACGCACATGAAAGCCAGCGTGGCGAGGAGGACGAGGGTCAGCACCCAGGCCAGGTTCCTCGGCAGTATCGGGCCGCTCTCTTCGTAGAGGATATCAGCCATGCCTCGATGAACATCGCGGGGGTAGATAAAGAGGGTGCCAGCCTACTATTGGCTCAGACGCAAGCTTTATATCTACCCTGTATATCCCTGCATTCAATCGGTCCCATAGCTTAGCTTGGTTTGAGCGTCCGGCTGATAACCGGAAGGTCTTGAGTTCAAATCTCAATGGGACCACTCATCTCCTCCCATCCTTGTCCTGTCGCGATTCCCTGTGTCGGATTCGAGTTCATTGAAGAGCGTTCATCATCATTAAGTAGTGATGCATGACTGATTCATACCATGGGAAAGAGACAGGAGGCGGCAGAGCAGACTCGGGCCGCGATAGTCGAAGCCGCAGAGGGGCTCATATCCGCCAAGGGCTTCGAATCCGTATCCATCAACGACATAGCATCCCGCGCAGGCGTCAGCGTGGGATCGTTCTACACGTACTTCGGACACAAGGAGGACGTGATGGAGGAGATCGCCCGCATACGTTTCGACGGCGTGTCCGCAACATCCGACGACGAGACGGATGCCGTCGCCGCATTGTCCTCCTTCCTCATCAGGTCGATAAGCTACATCGGCGGCCTGGGAGTGAACCTCTGCAGGAGCTGGCTGTCGTGCTCGATATCCTCCGCATCGGTCCCCGGGATGCCGGGATCCGAGAAGCTGGAGTACGACACCAGGCGCATCAGGGACATCCTGGCCGGATTCGGGCTCCCCGGGGACGGCCCCGAGGCCGTCGCGATCGTCAGGACGTACTACGGGATCGTCGCATGCTGGACGCTCTCCAACGGCGCTACCGACCCCGTCGCGGAGATGGGGGCATTCTGCGACGGACCGCTGAGGAAGCTGATGGCCGATGCGGAGGAGCGCTGATACCATGGCCGCGGCGCATGGCTCCGGAAAGAGCGTCCTCGTGCTGTCTGGGAGCCCGAGGAAGGGCGGCAACTCCGACATCCTGTGCGACAGGTTCGTCCAGGGCGCGGAGGAGGCGGGCAACCGCGTCGAGAAGATCCGCGTGGCGGAGATGAACGTCGGATTCTGCAGGGCCTGCTACGCGTGCAAGGGCACCGGCACCTGCATCGTGAAGGACGAC
This sequence comes from uncultured Methanomassiliicoccales archaeon, assembly GCA_964445265.1. Lineage (GTDB taxonomy): Archaea > Thermoplasmatota > Thermoplasmata > Methanomassiliicoccales > Methanomethylophilaceae > Methanoprimaticola. The sequence continues at coordinate 4,818 of CAYUPU010000055.1, read as the reverse complement.
ATGGAGGGCATCCTGCAGAAGATGATCGATGCGGACGTCATCGTCCTCGCCAGCCCCGTGTACTTCTATTCCGTCGATGCGCAGCTGAAGGCGGTCATAGACAGGACCGTGGCGAGATGGCTCGAGGTGAGGGACAAGGAGTTCTACTACATCGCCACATGCGCCGAGGGCGAGGAGGAGGCCGCCAGGACCACTCTGGAATGCTTCCGCGGCTACGCGGCATGCGTTAAGGGCGCGGTGGAGAAGGGGACGGTCCTCGGAACGGGCGTCTATGAGAAGGGCGAGATCGTCGGAACCGCCGCGTACGACCAGGCGTACAGGATGGGACTGGGAGTCCGATCGCGGGATGCGCCCGGCCGTAGGCCGGCCGGGCGACCGGCTCAGGAGCCCTCCGGCTCCGTCATGTATCTGCGGCAGAAGGGTATCAGCAGCCCGCCGATGCCGTTCCCGATGATGATGAGGACGATGAACACCAGCGCATCGAGGGAGAACACCCCTGCGGAGCAGAAGTAAAACATGTCCGCGATGGAGTGCTCGAATCCGGCGAGGATGAACACGGGAACGCAGAACACTATCCCGAAGAACGTGCCGCGGGTCTTGTACATATCCACGGCTATGAACATCAGTATGCCGCACATGACCCCTTTGAACAAAGCGCGGTACCAGTCCAGCTGGAGCTTGGCGTCCACGGCGCCGGATGCCGCATCGTAGGGCATCATGAGGCCCGTGAGGAGGCATCCCGCGAAATTGCCGAGGATTATGACCAGGAGGTCGATGGCGTACGATGGCCTCTTCCCGATCCAGTACCCCACCTTCCCGGTGTAGAGATCCAGATTGAACGCGCAGACAGTTGAGAGCCCGACCGCGAACAGCACCGCCCCGACCCATTTCGGCTCGGTGTTGAGGTAGACGCATCCCCCTATGGAGATGCATATGCCGGCGAGGAAGGCCCTGATGAAGGACCGCGCGAACCTGCTATCGCAGGACGTGGTAGTAGATGCAGATGTCATGGTAAACTCCGTCTATGGCATGGAAGCCGCCGGGGATAACGCCGACCAACTGGAAGCCCAGGCTCTCGTAGAGACGTCTGGCACCGGCGTTCTCCTTCACGACCGCGTTGAACTGCATGATGCGGAAGCCCAGGTCCTTCGCGCGAACCAGGGAGTCCGACACCAGGGCCCTTCCGACGCCGCGGCCGCGGCATTCCGGATCGACCGCGTAGCTCGCGTTGGCGATGTGCCCGCAGCGGCCGATGTTGTTGGGGCGTATCTCGTACATCCCTGCCACCCTGCCGTCGACCTCCGCGACGGAACAGGCCGAGAAGGAGCCGAAGTACTCCTCCTCCCGCCCGGGAGGGACTGCCTCGACCTGCGGAAAGGCCATGCCGTCCTCCACGACGCGGTTCCATGCCGCGGCCATCGCAGGGAGGTCGCGCAAGGTGTACGGTCTGACTGTGACGCCCATGATGGGCTGTAACGGGTCGGATACATAAACGGATGGTTCTGACCTCGGGACGGATGCGCTCGCATCCGAGAGCGCATCCGTCTCGATCGCGGGAATCGCCCGCGGACCTTCCTGCGTCCGGCCATTCCGGGGCCGTCGTCGGAGGGCGCATCTAGCTCCAACGGCCCGACATCAGCATTGGCCCTGGCGTATGTAGTGGAACCGGCATCGTCCGCGCATCCGTCGAACTCCGGATCCTGCATGATAAGATGGGGGCGGCCGTGGTCGGATACGACCTCACAGTCCACATCGTAGACGGCCTTGATGTTCTCCTTCGTCAGGACCTCGGATGGCGAACCCACCGCGAATATGCTCCCTCCGTACAGCATCAGGACGTTGTCGGAGTACTTGGCCGCTATATTGAGGTCGTGACTGATCATCACCACCAGGATGCCCCTCTCGACAGCCAGCTTCCTCAGGATGCGCGTGACCTCCATCTGATGCTTGATATCCAGATTCGCCGTGGGCTCGTCGAGCAGAAGGACCTGCGGCTCCTGGACCAGACCGCGGGCGATCATGACCTTCTGATGCTGGCCTGCGGAGAGCTCATCGAAGTCCCTCATCGCCAGATCCCTGATGTTGAGGAGATCGAGGACCGAATAGACGATGTCCAGATCGTGATCCAGCGACTTCCATCCGGAATGCGGATGCCTGCCCATCAGAACCGTATCGACGACCGACAGCGGGAACGCATCGCTGGACGAGTATGGGACGTATCCAACCGTCTTCGCCAGCTCCTTCATGTCTATCGCACCGACATCCACCGAATTGACGGCCACCACGCCGGCGGTCGGCTCCAGTATGCGGTCGATGCAGTGTATCAGTGTGGATTTCCCGACACCGTTCGGCCCTATGATCGAAACGAGCTGCGGACCGCTGAGATCCATAGTAACATCCTTCAGCACCGGAACACTGGAGTATGCGAACTCCAGCCCGCATATCTGGATCCTCATGACGATTCCTCCTCACCAGGCATTCTTCCTCACCTTGAGCAATATGAATATGAAGAGCGGACATCCGACAAGCGCGCTGACCACTCCGACGGGCAGACCGCTGGGGCCGGTGACCGACGCTATGACGTTGGCCAGCAGCAGATACGCTCCTCCGAATGCTGCGGAAGCGGGAAGCAGATAGCGCGTGCTTGAGCCAACAAAGATGCGGGCTATGTGCGGACCCACGAGTCCGATAAATCCGATGGTCCCACAGAAGCTAACCACAGCCGCGGTCATGAGGGATATCGTGACCATGAGGATGAGCGTCGTACGACCGACGTTCACTCCGAGGGAGTGTGCGGTGTTCGTCCCGCTCATCATAACATTGATCTTCCTCTCCATCGAGAACAGTATGGCCGCGCCCGCAACGGTGACGGCTATGGGGATGGGCAGAGAATCCCACGTTATCAGCGATAGGCTGCCGACGTTCCACGAATACACCTCCGAGAGGGACTCGTCGTTGGCGGTCATCATCAGGAGCGTGGTGCACGCCGAGAAGACATAGGACACCGCTATCCCGATCAGTATGATCTTGGTGGCCGTTATGCGCCTCTTCAGGGAGAACACGAGGACGACGGCCATGGGGATCAGGGAGAACAGGAAGGCCATGGAGGTCTGGGCCATCTGACCAGACAGTCCCACGCCCACCCCTGCTATGACCGAAAGCGCGACACCGAATGAGGCGCCGGACGATATCCCCATCATGTACGGATCCGCCAGCGGATTCCGCAGGATGCTCTGCATCACCGCGCCTCCCATCGACAGGCATGCGCCGCAGACGATGGCGAATATCGCGATGGGGAGCCTGGAACCGAACACTATGTTGTCGGCGGTGACATCCTCTATGCGGCCACTCAGATGATCGCGGATTATGTCAATGCACTCCGAGAAGCTCACCTTGTAGAATCCGATGACGAGGGAGCATGCCGCGACGACCAGCGCCATGACTATGAACGCCACGATGAACATCCTCTTGCGACGATTGATGCCGTAATACCCCGTCTTGTCATCGGAGCCGGCTCTCAACAGGATGCTGACCATCGGAACACCTCCTTCTTGGACTTCTTGCTGACGATGAGATACAGGAATATCGGAGCCCCTATGACCGACATTATAACCCCTATGGGAACGCTCGCATAGTCGGCCAGCGATCTGGATGCCAGATCCGCCAGTACGAGTATCAGGGAGCCGAGCATAATGGACCCGGGTATGACGAAGCGGCTGTCGTTGCCGAGCAGGAACCGCACGATATGCGGAGCCACCAGTCCGATGAATCCTATTATCCCGGTATAGGAGATGATGGAGGCCACGAGCAGGGATATCAGCAGTATGCAGAGCATCCTGAACTGCGATACGTTGAGTCCCAGGCTCTTCGCTGTTCTCTCCCCCAGGGACATGACGTTGAGACTCTTGTAGGATATCTGTACCAGAATAGATCCGATGATCACCATCGTCAGCATGAGTGGTATATCCTCCCAGTGCGCGCCGGCGACCGATCCGATCTGCCACAGGTAGGCGTCCTGGATCTGCTCGGTGCCCGAAGTGACCATCAGCAGCGTCACTACTGAATTGAAGAAGAAGGACAGGGCGGTTCCTATGAGGATGACCGTGGATGGAGATGTCCCGATCCTGCGGATCATAACGATCATCAGAACCGCGGGGATCATGGATCCGATGAACGCATTGGAGATTATCCCCAGGCTGGCTGAGACCGTGGAGAATGAGAAACCCATGATTATGGATGTGACCGCGCCGAGCATCGCACCGGACGCTATGCCTGTCGTGTATGCATCGGCGAGAGGGTTCTCCATGACGCTCTGCATCACTGTTCCGGCCAGAGCCAGACCTGCACCGGCGATGACCGCCATAACGACCTGGGGGAACAGGTTGTTGAAGATGTAGTAGTCCGCCCACCAATCCTCGGAGCGATGCGGATAGGTCTCCCCTTGGATGTGCTGAATCAGGATCTCGAACGTGTATTCGAAATCATATCCCGTACCGAGCGCGCACGAGCCGACGACCGCTATGATGAGAAGCACGACGAATACTGCAAGCAGCATTACCTTCTGCGATACGCTTCTGCGGTACTCGTCCTTGTCAGATTCGTATATCCCGTCACTCATTGGATTATACAACCAACTCGAACAGTCTACTAATTCTATTTAATTGTTAGGTAAACATAAATAGTAATGGATGAAAAAAATTGTAATCCCATCCATTTTAGTGTCAAATCCCGTATAACAAACAAATCGTACCAAATATGAAAATCATTTGGGCTAGGAGACCAGCGTGTTGGTGATCTCTTCATAACAAACATTACACA
>CAYUPU010000054.1:0-10799 GCA_964445265.1 uncultured Methanomassiliicoccales archaeon | reverse complement strand
GACATGGAGGTCATGCGCTTCTGCCAGTCCTTCATGACCGAGCTCGCCAAGCACATCGGCCCCGATACCGATGTTCCTGCCGGTGACATAGGGGTCGGCGGAAGGGAGATCGGATACATGTTCGGCCAGTACAAGAGGCTCCAGAACGAGTTCACCGGCGTCCTCACCGGAAAGGCCATCGGCAGCGGCGGATCCCTCGCCAGGACCGAAGCCACCGGATTCGGCCTATGCTACTTCACCAAGGAGATGCTGGCCGATGCGGGAACATCCTTCGAGGGCAAGAGGGTCGTCATCTCCGGGTCCGGGAACGTCGCCATCTACGCAAACCAGAAGGTCAACCAGCTCGGAGGCAAGGTCATCGCCATGTCCGATTCCAACGGTTACATCTACGACGAGAACGGGATAGACTATACCGTGATCAAGGAGATCAAGGAGATCAAGAGGGCGAGGATCAAGACATACCTCGAGTATGTCCCCTCCGCCAAGTACGTCGAGGGATGCAAGGGCATCTGGACGGTCCCCTGCGACATCGCTCTGCCCTGCGCCACCCAGAACGAGCTGGACGGGGATTCCGCCGAGGCTCTCATCGCCAACGGCGTGATCGCCGTCGCAGAGGGTGCGAATATGCCCAGCACTCCTGAGGCCATAGCCGCCTTCCAGAAGGCCGGAGTCCTCTTCGGGCCCGCCAAGGCCGCCAACGCCGGCGGCGTCGCCACCTCCGCCCTGGAGATGAGCCAGAACAGCGCCAGGCTGTCCTGGTCATTCGATGAGGTCGATGCCAAGCTCCACGACATCATGGTAACCATCTACAGGAACTCCGCGGATGCCGCGAAGAGGTACGGGATGGAGGGCAATCTCGTCGCCGGAGCCAACATCGCCGGGTTCGAGAAGGTCTGCAACGCCATGATCTGGCAGGGCGTCTCGTACTGAGGATCAAACAGGGAGGGGTCCGCCCCTCCCGTCTCGGACCGCGCCCCCGCGGTCCGTTTTTCAGCACATCCGTTCCAGTCGTGCGGATCGGGCCGAGAGCCTGAACTGCTTGACATCCCTCTCGCTGAGGGATCCCCTGTATTCGGCCAGACCGTCCTTGCGGTACACCTTGGTGTTCTCGGTGACGACATAGACGCTGGGGCTGGCGAACCCGGCCACGGAGGGATCGATGAGCTTGACGGCCTTCCTCTTGCCCGGCTCGCGGGTGACCGTCCAAACGGTGACGAAGTCGCCTTTCATCTCCTTGATGAGGACCATAGTGTTCTTCTGCCCGGTCTGGAGCTTCGCATCGTTTATCCTATAGACGTCGCCGATCCTGCACTTCTTGTGGCTGGACGGCGGGCGGATGTATCCCAGGTCGTCCCTCAATGGTGCGCGGTCTTCGGCCTTCGGCTTGGTGCGGGGGACCATGCCGACGTCCTCATGGGCAGCCAGCCAGGCCTTCGCCTCCCTGTCACCCTTGGATGCAAGTCTTCTGAGGGCCTCCTTCGATTCGGGGAACTTGGATGAGCGGATATACCACTTCCTGGCTTCATCTGGATCCGACTCTTCCAGAGCCTCGGCCAGTGCGAACTGCGCCTTGATATCTTCGTACTCCGCCCTCTTGCGCAGCGCGGCTATTGCCTGCTCATCGCCGGATCTGGCTTTGGCCGCCGTCTGCTCCATCGTCTCGACGGGCTTGCGGTCCGGCATCTTGACTACGCGCGGGACCGGCTTAACGGGCTCCTTGACGGTCTTCAGAACCCTGCGGGCATCGGGATCGGTCTTGGCCAGCGCCTTGAGCTGATCGTAGGCGTCGTGGTCGCCCTCGTCTATCCTCTGTGTCAGTCTGATGATGCGGAGCGCCACTGCCATCCGGAACGCCTCTGGGTGGGTGATGCATGACGGATAAAGGCGTTTTCGGTGCTTCCGGGGATCTTCGCTCCGAATCGAAGCTGTTCGGGACCAGTTCTTAAATATGGGGCGCGTGCGAATGCCCATGAGCGAATTCAGCAAGCTCTGTAAGGCGGTCGAGGAGATGGACCCCTCGGCCTATGCGGCGGTCATCGGAGCGAAGTCCGCATCCGTGATAGATGGCCTGAGAGGGATCACCGGCAACGGGGAGGACGCGGTCGCCATCTTCGCGGACCTGGTCCTCTGCAGCATAGCCGCCGACGGCAGGCTGGACGACTCGGAGTTCCTCGTGGTGAAGCCGGTCCTGGACCTGGCATTCGGCCGCGACGTGGGCTACGACGATGCCCGGACGGTGTTCAAGGCCGCCGGCCTGGACAGGCCCAAGGGGTACAAGGGGGTCGTCGACCAGATGGTGGATCTCATAGGCGTGGCGTCGCCGGAGCTCAAGGACGATATGGTCCTGGTCTGCCTGCTCGTCTGCGCCGTGGACGGCAAGGTCTCCTTCAGGGAGAGGCAGTGGATCAGGAAGCTGATCGAATGAAACCCCGGGGCGGGGGCATCCCCGCCATTCTTCATATGCAACGGGCCGGTCGGTCCCATTCCGTGAGCCCTTCATCATCCACTATGCACCCTTTGCGGAATTCCGGGGTCTCTACGCCCTCCGATCTCTGCCTCCTGTAGTCGCGATAGGCCTCCACGGCCCTGCCGCCCAGCTTGAACATCACCAGGCAGTTGATCACTCCGCATACAGCGAGGAGGATGTCCACGATGGCGAACAGCGCGTCGGAGGCGTAGAATCCGGACAGGAACACGACGGCCAGGAGGAACACGCACATCGCGACCCTCGCCCTTCTCGATCCGGTGATGAACATGAGGTTGTTCTCTCCTATGACGTAGTCGGACATCAGGGATGTGAATGCGAACACGAACAGGAACAGCGCCACGATGTACGGGGCCACGTCGCCGACGGAGGCCTCCATCACGCCCTGCAGCAGGTTGATCGATTCCCCCTCGGCCTGGAAGAGCGTCCAGATCTCGTCGAACGAGCCGTAGGACAGTACGACAAGAGCGGTGAGGGTGCTGACGACGGTGTCTATGATGACGCCGAGCGCCTGGGAGTACCCCTGTCTCACCGGATGGGAGACGTTCGCTATCGACGATATGTTGGTGATGGTCCCCACCCCTGCTTCGTTGGACAGGACGCCGCGCTTCATCCCTATGATGAGCATGGCGCCTACTCCGCCGCCTATTGCGGAGGGGACGGAGAACGCGCAGTCCGCGATCATCGAGAACGCGCTGGCGACGCCGCCGTCGGAGGATGCGATGCATATGCAGCAGAAGGCCAGCCAGAGGATCCCCATCGCCGGGACGATCGCAGTGGATAGCCTGGCGACACGGGTCATTCCGCCCAGGACGATGTACGCGGTGAGCGCGGTGAGGGCCAGGGCGATGGCGAGCGTCCCGCACCCGAATGCCCCGTCGATGGCCTCGGACATGCTGGATACCTCCATGGATACGAATCCGAGGATGTACATCAGCACCATGATGAAGGCGACCGCGAGAGACACCCTCCTCATCCCGAGGCCCTTCAGGATGTTGAACGCCGGGCCTCCGCGGAACCTGCCGTCGGGCCCCCTGGACTTGTACATCTGGCCCACGGTGGTCTCCAGGAAGCTGGTCGCTGTTCCCAGGAACGCGAACACCCACATCCAGAGTATCGCACCCGGCCCGCCGACGGTTATGGCGAGGACCGGTCCGGTGATGTTGCCGACGCCTATCCTGTTCCCCATGCTCATGCAGAACACCTGGAACGGAGTGGGCTTGTTGGACCCCTCGTCGCGGCGGAAGGTGGCGCGGAGCATTTCGGCGATGCCGGCGATCTGCACTCCGCCCAGTCTGATCGTGCTGTAGATGCCGAGAAGGACTATCATGATCAGCGGGAGGTACCACAGGCCCTCCGACAGGGTCTCCAGGATTCCGACGGGGGTCAAGCTATCGCGCGCCCCATCGCGTCCCTGTATTTACCGATGTACGGGCCGTGATGACATCGTGGGAGCATGGCCTCATGAGCAGTTCTCGAACTGGCTGTTGTACAGCTCGGCGTAGAATCCCTTTCTGGCCAGGAGGTCCCGATGCGTCCCCGTCTCCGCGATCCTGCCGTCCCTCATAACGATTATGCGGTCGCAGTCTCTGATCGTCGAGAGCCTGTGCGCTATGATGAACGAGGTCCTGCCGCTCGTCAGAGCGTCCATGGCGGCCTGGATCCTCTTCTCGGTGCGGGTGTCGACGGAGCTGGTGGCCTCGTCGAATATCACCATGGGGGCTGCCCTGACCATGGCTCTGGCGATGGCTATCTGCTGCCTCTGGCCGGCGGATATCCCAGCGGCATCGCTCAGGGGGGTCCCGTACCCGTCGGGGAGCGATTCGATGAATTCGTGGATGCCGACAGCCTCCGCGGCCGCACGGATCTCCCTGTCGGTGACGTCCGGCCTGTTGAACGCGATGTTCTCCCTTATGGTCCCGTCGAACAGCCACGAGTCCTGGAGGACCATCGAGAACATCGAGTGCACATCGTCTCTGCGCATCCGTCTCGTGGATACGCCGTCGATCAGGATATCGCCGGAGTCCACCTCGTAGAAGCGCATCAGGAGGTTCACCACGGTGGTCTTCCCGGCACCGGTGGGGCCCACTATGGCGATCCTCTCCCCCGGATGCACCTTCATGGAGAATCCGTGGATGACCTCGACCCCTTCGATGTACGAGAAGTCGACGTTCCTGAACTCCACCTCGCCCTCCGCGGCCGGGGGGATGCGGGGTTTATCCGACTCGTCCTCCATCTCGGGCGCGTCCAGGAGGTCGAACACCCTCTCGGCGGATGCCGCCAGGGACTGCATGCTCCCGAACGCGTCGGACAGCTGGAGCAGCGGCTGGCTGAACATCCTGACGTAGACTATGAACGCGACGATGACCCCGTAGGTTATGTCCCCGGAGATGACGAGCATCGACCCCACCACGCAGACCACGACGTAGTTCAGATTCCCCACCAGATTCATTATCTGCGGAAGCGTGCTGGATACGAACCTGGAGCGGTACACGCTCCTGCAGAGGTCGTCGTTGATCTCGACGAACTCAGCCCTGGCCCTCTCCTCTCCGTTGTAGGCCCTCATGATGTCGTGGCCGTAGTAGGTCTCCTCCACCAGGCCGTTCATGGCGCCCATGTCGCGGGACTGGCGGACATAGAGCGAATGGGTCCTGCCGATGACGATCCTGCTGGCCGCGAATCCGGCCAGCGGAGGGATGATGCTGATCGCGGCCAGCACGGGGCAGGTGACGAGCATCATGGCGAGGCATCCGACCAGCACCGTGGATGCCGTGAAGAGCACGCTGAGGCTGATCCCGCACTGCTCCCCTATCGTGTCGGCGTCGTTGGTGAGCCTGGACATGATGTCCCCGGTGCTGCTGTTGTCGTAGTAGTCCAGAGGCAGGCGGTCGATCTTGCGGTCCATGTCCCTGCGGAGCATATTGGCCACGCGTTCGGACGTCACAGGTACGATGTAGTGCTCGATCATGCTGAGCACCATGGCGATGAGGTAGATCGCCACAACCGCAAGGGCGAGCCCGGCGATGCCGTCCGTGTCCGCCAGCCAGATCTCGCCGTCGTATATGGTGTCCGCGATTCTCTGCAGGTAGCGGGGCCCGACGGTGGTCAGGGCGGCTCCTGCCATGGACAGCACGACTCCCAGCGCTATGGCGTATCTGTAGCGGCCCATATAGGACATCAGCCTGGACATCGCCGAGCGGAAGTTCCTCGGCTTCTCGGCGCGGGCCCACGGCGGACCGGGAGGGGCCGGCCCCCCGCTTTTTCCGGGAGCCAGCTTCCCGCCCTTCGGATCCCCACTCATGCCAGCTCCTCCTCTGTCATCTGCGAGGATGCGATGTCCCTGTAGAGCGGGCAGTCCCTCAGGAGGTCCCTGTGCCTCCCCGCCCCCACGATCCTGCCCTCGTCGAGGACGATGATGGCATCGGCGTCCATTATCGTGCCTATGCGCTGCGCGACTATGATCCGCGTGCTCCCGGACGTCTCCCTCTCCAGTGCCTTTCTGAGCGCCCTGTCGGTCCTGTAGTCCAGGGCGGAGAACGCATCGTCCAGGATGTATATCCCGGGTCTGCGGCACACGGCCCTGGCTATGGATATCCTCTGCTTCTGCCCTCCGGACAGGTTCCTGCCGTGCTGGGATATGCGGGAGCGGATGCCGTCCGGCATGGAGAGCACGAACTCCGCCTGGGCGATCTCCAGCGCCTTCAGAACATCCTTCTCGGTGCGGTCCTCCGATCCGGACCCGTAGTTGACGTTCTCCTCCACCGTTCCGGAGAAGATGACGGCGCTCTGCGGCACGTATCCGATCCTGGAATGGAGGGCCCGGAGGTCGTACTCCCTGACGTCGAGGCCGTCCACCAGGACCTGCCCGGAGTAGGCGTCGTAGAACCTCATCATCAGATCGACCAGCGTGGTCTTCCCGCTGCCTGTGGATCCGATGATGGCGAAAGTCCCTCCGGGCGGCACTGTGAACGACACGTCGTGCAGGATCTCCTTCCCTGTTCCGGGGTATGAGAACGACACGTTCCTGAATTCGACGGCGCCCCTCATCCCGGGGACGCCCTCCGTCGCGGTCCCGCCAGCCACCGAGGGCTCGGTATCGACGACCTCCTCTATCCTCCTCATGCCGACCATGGCCCTGGGCAGCATCCTGAATATCCCGAGGATCATCATGAACGCGGAGATCACCATGGAGGAGTAGGTGGTGACCACTATCATGTCCGTGAAGTACAGGGCCTTGTCCGCATCGCCGGCGCTCAGGACTATCTCGGCACCGACCCAGTAGATCCCCAGTATTATGAAGTTGTTGACCGCCTGCGTGACGGGCATGGGGAACACCATGGCCCTGGTGGCGCGGACGTTGTTGTCGAGAAGGAGGTCGTTGGCGGCGTCGAAGCGCTCCTCCTGGTACCTCTCGGCGTTGTAGGCTCTGATCACGCGTATGCCGTCCAGGCTCTCGCGCGTGCTCCTGTTGACTCCGTCCGTGAACCATTGGACGTTCCTGAACAGCGGCGTGGCGACCTTGAGGGACACGAATGATACCAGCACGATGGCCAGCAGGCCGGCCACCACTATAATCAGCCACTCCTCGTGGGTGCTGTAGATCCTGGAGACCGCCCACACGCCCATGATGGGCGCCTTGACGACGGCCTGCATCCCGCGGGCTATGAAGGTCTGGACCTGATAGACGTCGTTGGTGGACCGGGTTATGAGGCTCGATGCGGAGAACCTGTTGATGTCCTGCATCGAGAACGACTGCACCCTGTCGAACTGATCGATGCGGATGTTCCTGCCGACGGACGCGGCCATCCTGGAGACGACGAACCCGACGCACAGGGACAGGGCCACGGATGCCGCGGCGACCCCCAGCATCTCGGTCCCGTTCTGCAGGACGACGTCCGTGCGGTTCTGGAGGAACGAGTCCGTGATCGTCTCCATGTACTGCGGCAGCAGCATGTCCATGTAGATCTGGCATACGGACAGGGCCACGGCGAGGGCAGCCAGCGCCCATTCGAACCTGTGGAAGAACCTGAATATCATCCGCGTCCCCGATCGATTGGATGATGCCGCCTATGTATTTGAATACCAGCCGATGGACGGCGCCAACATCCAAGTACGGATGCGCGCATCCCTGCGGCATCATGGAACTGACCGTCCGCTCCACCGACGTCACCCTCTCCGAACCCATAGTGCTGCTCAATTCCGATGACTGCCTCGAGATGGGGGTTTCCGCCACCGACCGCGTACGCATCACAGGGGGATGTTCGGCCCTGTCGGCCGTCGTGATCTCGGACACCGTCGCCCCGGAGGGCACGGTGTCGATGGCCCCGATGTACATGGAGCGCTACGGCACCCGCGAAGGGGAGAGAGTCAGGGTCGAGTACGCCACGATGCCCGAATCCGTCAGATCCATAAGGCGCAAGATCAACGGCCGCCGTCTGGGGTACGAGGAGATAAGATCAATAGTCGACGATGTGCAGGAGGGAAGTCTCTCGCAGAAGGAGATCCTCGCGTTCGTGTCGGCCTTCAACGTCAACAATTCGGACATCACGGAGATAGCCTATCTCACGAGGGCGATGGCCGCCACCGGCCGCACCGTCGATCTGGGGGTAAGGCCGGTGTTCGATTTCCATAGTCTCGGTGGCGTTCCCGGGAACCATGTGACGCCCATAGTCGTTTCCATCGTCGCATCGGAGGGGCTGGTCATACCCAAGCTCTCCTCCAGGGCCGTCAGCAGCGCCTGCGGGTCCGCGGATTTCGAGGACGTCTTCTGCGATGTGGAGATGGACGCGGAGACCCTTGGGAGGACCGTGCGCAGGACCATGGGCGTCTTCGCCTGCGGCAACGACGACTATGCCCCTGTAGGGAGCACAATAATCGATGCGGAGAGGCCTCTGGGAATAGATCCCCGCCCGACCATGATGGCGTCCATCATGAGCAAGAAGGTGGCGCTCGGCACGACGCATCTGCTGGTTGACATACCCACCGGGGTCGGAACCAAGGTCCCGGACCTGGATGCCGCCCGGTCGTTCGCGGCCGACCTAATAGACCTGGGCACCGTCCTGGGGATCCACGTGGAGTGCGCGGCCACATGCGGGGGGCAGCCTGTGGGGAGCACCATCGGTCCCGTTCTGGAGGCCAGGGAGTGCATAGCCGCGCTGGAGGGCGGCGATGCCGATCCGGCGCTGGTGGACAAGGCCTGCTCGCTCGCAGGGATAATACTGGAGATGGGCGGGGCCCGCGACGGCAGGGAGAGGGCGCAGGAGATACTCCGTTCCGGGAGGGCCCATGAGAAGTTCCTCGAGATTGTGGAGGCGCAGAACGGGTCGCGCTCCCTGAGGTCGTCCGATCTTGTCCCCGGGAGCTTCTCGAGGGATGTGCACTCCAGGTATGCGGGCGTCGTCCAGTACGTGGACAACCACAGCATGACCGCGATAGCGAAGGCCGCCGGGTCCCCGTCCGATCCGGGGGCCGGGGTGGAGCTCCTCCACAAGGCCGGCGATGAGGTATCGGCGGGCGACGTCCTCTTCAGGATATATGCGGAGAACCAGGCGAAGCTCGACCGCGCGGTGGAGACCGCGAGGTCCAGGAGGCCCATGGCCGTGTCGTCCAAGGCTGCCGTCCGCATGCCGCCGGAATCGGTGCTGGAGCGCATACCGGCCAAGGCGATGCTAGACCTCATACGCTTCAGGCACGGCGCCCGAAGCGGTTATCGATATGTATCGCATATCGTCCCCTTCGGTGACGATTACGGATTTCATCGATCTGGCGAAGAAGAGGTACAGCGTCAGGAAGTACTCCGGCGAGCAGGTTCCGCAGGAGATGCTCGACAGGATCATAGAGGCCGGTATGGTAGCTCCGACTGCCAAGAACCTGCAGCCGGTCAGGATATACGTCATCAGGAGCGCCGAGGGCCTGGCGAAGGTGGATTCGCTCACGCCGTGCAGGTTCGGAGCGCCGGTGGTGCTGCTGTTCACGATGGTTCTCGAAGAGATGTGGCGGAATCCGCTCCAGGAGGGCATATTCTCCGGACAGGAGGATGCGAGCATCGTTGCGACGCATATGATGCTGGAGGCGGCCGACATCGGTCTGGGGTCCCTGTGGATAAACTACTTCGCGAACTCCGATGCGGAGAAGGCGTTCGGGATCCCTGCGGGCGAGAGGGCCGTCCTGCTGATGGATATCGGGTATGCGGCCGCCGATGCGGAGCCGTCCTCCAATCACGGGACGTCCCGTCCGGCGGACGAGGTCGTCAGATACATCTGATGACGGCATGGGGAGGGGGGGGGGGCCGGAGACGTCCGGCCCCGACCGTGGTCAGTCGATGAACAGACTCTGGACCCGAATGTCCTCCATTCGACGAATGGTCCGATGATCAGGCCGAACAGGGACCATGAGCAGAGGATTGCGGCGGCGAAGCATGCTATGGCCGCCAGGATCCATATCCTTCCGTGTGGACGAGCGCTACGCTGATCCCGGCGCATACGCAGCTGGCGAGGGCCAATCCCGCGGCATATGTGAGGTACGTGAGCACATCGTCGTACGTCATGTGGACGCGCCGTATCCCGCGAGGGCCTTCTGGAATTCCGGATCCGTCCATACCTCCGAAGCGATATCGGAGGCGCTACGTAGCATGGCTGTGGATATCAGCACGACAGGTACGGCTAGACGAGCAGCAGGAACGTCAACAGATCGCAGCTCTTATTCTCGTACTCGCCTTGACCGTCTCCGCTTCGGCCATCATCGTCGCTTCGGTATCCGTTCCGCGGACGACGCAGTCGGACAGAACCGCATCCCAGGTTCCAGCAGGGAGCCGCATCCGGTGCAGTACCTTTCATTTATACGGATGCGAGACGGCCGCCGTAAATAATGTCGAATATGCGCAGGTGTCGTCTTGTCTCGTTCAGCGGTATCGTTTGGAGTATATGTTGGATGGATGTGGTATTCATCCAATCAACATGTCCAAACTCGGTGATTACAGGATAATCCCATGCCGTTATCAAAATAAATTCGTATAAAAATTTCAAAAATTAACCTTAATAGGATAAATTTTTGATTATTTATATAATATTGAGTTCACTATATAAATAATATTTAAATGAACACTTGCTTTTTGTTGATTTAATCAAATTTTTGAAATATCAAATATAAATGATTTTTCATGTAGTATTTAAATCATGGATGCGGACTCCATCCTCGATTTTGATTATATATCATCTTCGGAACTTTCACCGTCGGGCTTGGAGTCTCCGAGCCCGAATTGGAGGAAAACACAGATGATTGACTACAGCAAGGTCGATTTCGCGAAGATCCTCAG
>CAYUPU010000053.1:0-10935 GCA_964445265.1 uncultured Methanomassiliicoccales archaeon | reverse complement strand
TTATCTCATCGGTGTTGATAAGAGGGCACCAACACGCTGGTCTCCTAGCCCATTATGGTATGGTTCTTCAGAACGGACTTCGTCCTGTCGCTATCGGACATCGTTCCATCGAGCGGATCGAAGGTCACGACGACCCACATGGATTCGATCTTCTTCCATTTGGCAACCAGAGTGGTGTCTACGTCGACTGTTCCGCTGGAGCTCCATGCGGGCCCGTCCTCCGAACCGATGGCCCACCCATCAGGCTCGTATCCCTCCTTGGTAATACCCGCAGGTAGCTCCACGACGCTCCTCTGGGCGCCCTTGAGCACCTCCTGGTCGTGCACATCGCCGGTGCCGCCGTTGGGATCGAAGGTCACCCATACGTATCCGTCTCTCGCCTTTTCCCACATGGCGGTGAGCCTCAGATCCTGCCGAACCTCCACCGCTTCCCCCTTGGGGTACTCCTTCCCATCCTGGTCCACCCATCCGGTGAAGCTGTACCCTCCGCGGTTCGGTTGCGGGGGCGTCACTGTGCCTCCCTCCGAGACCGTGTCATAGGATTTGCTGCACTCCCCACCGTTCGCATCATAGGTAACGATGTACTTTTCCTTCCATGTGGCCTTCACATTGAGGTTCTTCGTGACCGGAGTGGAGTTCGTGAACCTTTTTCCATCAGCCACCCACTCGATGAACTCGTATCCTTGGCGCGTCGGATCCTTTAGATCGGACACCGAGTTGCCGTCCGCGACCCTCTTGTACGAGAACGGCACGTCCCCTCCGTTCCCGTCGAAGGTGACATCGAAGAGTTGAAGCCACTTCGCTGTCAACATGGTGTCCTCGCTTATCTCTGACCCCCAGGCGAACTCCGACTCCCCGTTATACCATCCAGCGAACTCCATGTCCTTCTTCATCGGTTCTGCCGGCTTCGTCGGAGTGAAGCTCTTCGCCTCCCCTTGGACCGGATCGACTAGGGTCCCTCCATCGGAATTGAACGTCAGTACGGGATACCCTTTGACGACGACGGTGAACCTGTTCACCTTCTCTCCTGTCAGGGTGAGCGGATCACCTCCAGGATTGGGCGTGGCGTACGCCAGGACCTGTCTGGCATTCACTACATACGTCTTATCCTCGGTAACTATCGGGTATGTGTGTGTTATTCTCTGATTCCTTGATTCTTTCGGATCTACCCATACCCCCTGCACATAGCTAGTCCCGTCCCCGAAATCCCACTCGACATAGTCGGTCTGGGTCACGCCTGTCAGACTGAACGTCACCGTGTAACCGTACACCTCGACGGTTTCGGCTATCGTCGGGGGATTGGTCTTCCCGATCGGATTCTCCCCTGCTGCATCCGTGCATGCGAACAGGAGCAGGATGCAGGCCGCCAGCACCGCGATAGCGACCACTCCGGATGATATTCTCATATCACCTAGGCTCGCCATGTCATGCCGCCTCCGCCTTAACACCGAAATTCTCTGGCCCCGTGAACTTGTACCCTTCGCCGTATTGGCGTTCCTCAGTACTGTACGTGTGTTCTATGGTTCCTATCCTAACATAGTCCAGTTCTAGCTCCAGCCACCCGGTTCCTCCACCAGTCGCCGTCACCAGTCTCACCTCGCGGGGCAATTCCGGATTATAGACGAACTCCACGACCGCATATTCACGGTATTGACTAAACCCGACTAACTCCCCGTCATACTTCACCCACATTCCGCTCGTGTCCTTTGCATAGATGCTCCAATCACCTAACTGGGCCGGGGTCTGCTTCTCCTTGTTCTTAAGCAGATAGAGACTCTCCCTTTGTCCTTCTGAAATCCTACCATCCCAAACGACCTGCATCATCCACTTACCGTCCGGGTTAGTGTCCGGACCCTCGAATCCACCGTAGAATTTTATGGCTCTTTCCAGACCCAGCTCCCAACTCTGATCTGGTTTCACCACGCAGCGGACCTGCGCCTCCACGGGATCCCTCTCGCCCTCCTTTGCCGCCACCGTGACAACGCGCTCCATATCCGCAGCATTGAAGTTGGTGCCCGCCGCATCCACTATCAAGGTTCCGGTACTCTCGACTATGGTGATGAATCCTGGAACATCCCCCTTCAAAGACCATGCCACAGGAGCCTCCGCGTTCTCAAGCACCATCTTGAAAGTCGCCACATCCTGCAACGCGTTCACCTCCACGGTGAACGTCCCAGTTGCGGGATCCTTCTCCCCATCGCCTGTGCCTATAACCCGTTCTGCCTCGTTCCCATTCCCCGCGAAGATTATCCGGGGATCGGAGCCAGGCCCGTCGGGGGGTGTCTCCCCCCCCGAAGGGACCGTCCTCCGCGCACAGGAACACGGCGGCCGCTGCGACCGCCAGGACCGCCGCGGCGATAGTCCATGCCGTTCTGTTGTCCATTGCTTGACCTCCCTCGCTCCCGCTCCCTGCCGGCGAACGGCCTCGGCGGCCGCCGCGCAGGGGCGGAACAGGTGCATCCAGTCAGCACCTGCGCCGTTTTAACAGTATCGCGGTGTAACTTAGTCGGATCCCCCGGTTCCGCTCACCCTCCGCGGCCGGGGGCCGCCGAACACCGCATGGGGCGAAGGTAACTATTTGTCTCCGAATCCTATCCATCCGACCGGACGCCGCACGGCGTCCGAGTGATCTCATGGATGGCATCTTCGACGGCGTTGGAAGGCTCGGATTCGGTCTTATGAGGCTCCCGCAGAAGGACGGGGGCATAGACATCGAGCAGACGAAGGAGATGGTGGACATGTTCATGTCCGCCGGATTCAACTACTTCGACACCGCCTGGGCGTATCCCGGCAGCGAGGAGGCCGTGAGGGAGGCCCTGGTGGAGCGGTACCCCCGCGACAGCTTCAGACTGGCCACCAAGAACGCGCCGTGGATCGGGAGGAAGAGCCGCGAGGAGGCGGAGGAGCAGCTCCGCGCATCCCTGGAAAGGACGGGGGCCGGATACTTCGACTACTACCTGCTGCACAACCTGGGAGGCAACCGCACGAAGGTGTTCGACGACATCGGGGCGTGGGACTTCGTGAGGGGGCTGAAGGAGCAGGGCGTGATCAGGCACTACGGGTTCTCCTTCCACGACACCGCCGACAGGCTGGAGCCGATCCTGGAGGCGCATCCCGATGCGGAGTTCGTGCAGCTCCAGATCAACTATGCGGACTGGGAGAGCAGGACCGTCCAGTCGCGCAGATGCTACGAGGCCGCCGTCAGGCACGGGAAGCCCGTCATCGTGATGGAACCCGTCAAAGGCGGCTATCTGGCGGATCCCCCTGAGAGGGTCGGCGAGGTGCTCGGAAGAGCCGGTCCCGGGATGTCGGCCGCATCATGGGCGCTCAGGTTCGCCGCGGACCCCGAGGGCGTGAGGGTCGTCCTGTCCGGGATGAGCAGCGCGGATCAGATGAGGGACAATCTGGCGGTGATGAAGGGCTTCACCCGCCTGACCGACGGGGAGAGGAGGACCCTCTCCGAGGCGGCCGCTGTCCTGGACTCCATCGACACGGTGCCTTGCACATCATGCGAGTACTGCTCCAAAGTGTGCCCGGAGGACATAGGGATCTCCGGAACGTTCTCCGCGCTGAACCAGTTCACCCTCTACGGGAACACGGAGAGGGCCATGAAGGAGATGTCCTGGGCGGTCGACGCCCAGGGGAAGAGGCGCGCCGACGGATGCATCGGATGCGGGATGTGCGAGGAGGCGTGCCCCCAGCGCATACCGATAAGGAAGGAGCTCCGGAAGGCCGTCGAGACCTTCGGGCTCCGACGGGGGGAGGGGGTCCGGCCCCCCCCCTCCGGATCAGTTGTTCTCCTGCCTGAGCTCGCCCAGCGTGGCGGTGCGCTCGGCGTAGGCATCGTGCTTGTGGATGGACTCCTCGGAATCGCTGACCACGTTGACGACGGTCTCGTCCGGGAGGTCCGGGTAGCGGGCCGCGACCCTCTCCAGGACGCCTCTGGCGACATCCTCTACGAACTTGGTGTTCCTATGGGCGTTTATCACGACCTGCCCCTCGTCCGGCCTCTTCAGAAGCTCGAACGTGGGGGACGAGAACGAATCCTCCACGAGATCTATCAGGTCCTCCGCCTCGACGAACACCCCCTCGGGGAGCGTGAGCCTCAGAGTGCAGACGTTCCTCTGGTTATGGGTCATGACGGGCATGTCGCCGCCGTACTCCAGCATCTCCGTGACGGTCTGCTGGGCGCACGGACATGCGCTCATCCCGACGGCGCGGACCCCGATCTCGGTCATCAGGCGGCCGCCCCTGACGATATCGCCTCCGGCGAACAGGGTGTACGTCTCGAAGGTGTCCCTCCCGAGAGGCGTCCGGCTGGCTTTGAAGTACTCCGCGCTGATGCGTACCTCCGCATGGCTGGCGTACTCGTGGTGCTCCAGTAGCTTGCGGCAGATGCTGGCCGAGAGGACCTCCAGACCGGGCACCGGCGACTCCATGCTCTCCGACACGACCTCGTTGATGACATCCACGTTGCGGGACATGTGGGAGCCCTTCTGCTCCGCGGGAAGGTCCACGAAGATGTCGAAGGAGCAGTTGAGCGAACCGTTCAGCCTGTTGCCGAGCCCCTCCCTCTTGACGATAACGGGCTTGCGCACGTTGCGGACTCCGACACGGTCGAGCCTGTATCTCGCATCGCCCTCGCCGTACTGCAGGTCGCACTTCAAAGTCATGGAGGTCCTAAATAACGGGTCCGTCTTAAAGGGGTGCCAAGTACTACTATAGAGGTAGCTCATGCATTGCGGAGTGGATGAAGCGGGGAGGGGATCGGTCATGGGCCCCCTGGTCGTCGGTGCGGTATGGGTCGAGGACGACGGCGTCCTGTCGGCGATCGGGGTCAGGGACTCGAAGAAGCTCACTCCGAAGGCCCGCGAGAGGATGTACGACGAGATCGTAGGAAGGGCCGACGGGTGGACGGTGGAGGTGGTCTCCGCGGATGCGATCGACGAGAGGCGGAAGACGGAGTCGCTGAACGACATCGAGCTCCGCATGTTCGCCGATGCCGTGTCCAGATATCCTGCGGACACCGTGTACGCCGACTGCCCGGACGTCAACGAGTCCAGATTCGGAACGGGACTCGGATCGCTTGCAGGGGGCGCGTCGATTATCGCAAAGCATAAAGCCGACGATATGTACCCGTCGGTATCAGCAGCCTCGATAGTGGCCAAGGTCACCCGCGATCGCATGATCCGGGACCTCCATGGCGAGATCGGGGATTTCGGCAGCGGATACCCCAGCGACCACCACACGATGGATTTCATCTCCGACTGGATGCGCGACAACGGATGTCCTCCTCCGCACACGAGAAGATCCTGGGAACCCGTGAGGCACCTGATATCCGCCAGGTCCGTTAGAAGGCTGGACGAGTGGTGAACCGCATGACCATGCAACAGGAGATTCAGAACGTTATCGACAAGTTCCACGCCAAAGTCGAGAATGACCCGGGACTGAAGCAGGAGATCGCCCATCTAGACAAGGTCTTCGACCTCGACCTCGGAACCGAATCGTACACCATGAGGCTCAAGGACTCCCGCATCTACTGCTTCGAACCGGGACTCGATCCGAACGCCGATGTCACGATAACCACCACGCCCGAGAACCTCCAGGGCCTCATCGACGGCACGCTCAGACCCATGAGGGCATATGTCCTCAAAAAGATTCAGATAAAGGGCAAGATCGACGATCTGCTCTTCCTCAAGAAGTTCTTCTGAACCAGACGGCGACGTCCGCCGCGGGCCCCTCTCCGGCGCCCTCGGCGGACACGGATATGACAGGTGCATGCCCGAATTCCGGATACAGCACATAATCGTTAAATAGTACCCCGCTTCTGGGGGCATTATAGCGAGGTAGGGTAGCCAGGATATCCCGTCGGGCTCATAACCCGGAGACCGATCGTTCAAATCGATCCCTCGCTACCATCCCCAATCATTCTGTTGATGACTGCACAGCCCGCACTGAGAGGTCCTCCGTTCTATCACGAACGCCTCAGGCGTCGCCCACGATCGCCGACCCGGCTTCCAAAAGAACACCGGATGGCCAGACGACAGGACGAAGGGCCGGGCCAAAGCCCGGCATTGTATCCGCCGTTCACTGCGCGGGATAGGGATCCTCATTGCGGATCTTTATGGATTCCAGCACGGGCAGGATGAAGATCCTTCCGTCCCCGGGATGTCCCGTCTCGGCACTGGAACGGATGGCGCCGATCACCGTCTGGACCTTGTCATCCTCGACAACCAGTTCCAATTGGATCTTCTCGATCTCATCGACGACGAACTCGCCCACCCTGGTGGTGAACACCAGACCCATCTGCTCCCCGTGACCTGTAACGTGAACTATCGTCAGGCCCGTTACCCCTGCATCCTTGAGAGCATCCTTCACGCACTGCAGCCTCTCCGGCCTTATCACAGCTATGACCATCTTCATACCATCAACCTCGCATCACGTAGGCCGGCTCGCCGTGCTCGACGAGGTCCTGGCCAATGAGCTCCTCGTTCTCGGTGGCACGGACCCTCATGACCCTTCCGATCATCCAGATGATCAGATACGACGCCGCGAAGCAGAACACCAGCGTAAACGCGACGGCCACGATGTTCCCGACGAACAGATGCCATTCCCCTTGGATTAGTCCGGGCACATCGCAGCAGTTCTCTGCGAAGATCCCTGTGGCGATCGCG
This sequence comes from uncultured Methanomassiliicoccales archaeon, assembly GCA_964445265.1. GTDB lineage: Archaea > Thermoplasmatota > Thermoplasmata > Methanomassiliicoccales > Methanomethylophilaceae > Methanoprimaticola. The sequence goes on along the minus strand of CAYUPU010000053.1, from coordinate 4,261 downwards.
CCCCATATGCCTCCGACACCGTGCACGCCCATTACATCCAGGGCATCATCGATGCCGGTCTTGCTGCGGAAGAATATGACTCCGAAGTAGCACACGATCCCTCCGATGAGACCTATGATGACGGACGAGACAGGCGTGACGTAGCCTGCACCGGGCGTGATGGCCACCAAGCCGGCGATGGATCCGGCCGCCAGACCCAGAACCCCGACGCGCCCGACATGGATGTACTGCACTACGGCCCAAGACGCCATGGCGCAGACCGCCGCGATCATCGAGACCGCCATGGCGCTTATCGCCTGGCCGTTCGCGGCGAGACCCGATCCGCCGTTGAACCCGAACCATCCGAACCAGAGCAGGAAGCATCCGATGAACACCATCGGGATGCTATGGGCCCTCTTGATGGTCCCGGGGCTCCTCCTGCCGAGATAGCAGGCCAGCGCTAGCCCGGTAGCGCCCGCGCAAATGTGGACGACTGTGCCTCCCGCGAAATCGAGGGTAGCTAGATCGAACGGCAGATCCGCGAGGAAGCCTCCTCCCCAGACCATATGGGCCATGGGCGCATAGACCAGCACGGACCAGACAACGAGGAACCAGGCTATCGCCGTATATCTCACGCGTTCGGCGCACGCGCCCAGGACTATGCCCGCCGTTATGAAGCCGAACACCATCTGGAACAGTGCGAACTCCATGTCGGGTACCGTCGATCCGTCATGTATCACGGAATCCGATACGCCCCTCAGAAGCAGATTGTCCAGCCCTCCGATGAAGGCGTTCCCGTCCGAGAACGCGAGCGAATAGCCGACAACCGTCCAGGACACCCCCATGACGGCCATGGACAGCAGAGTCTGAGCGATTATGGACGTCATGCTCTGCTTCCTGAGCATTCCGCCGTAGAAGAGCGCGACCCCGGGCGTCATTATGAACACCAGAACGGTGCAGATCCCGACCCATGCTATGTTCCCGTAGTCGCCGGGATCCTCCCCTGCGACGCGATCGGCCGATACGGCGCCTGGAACGATGGATATCATCGCGATCGCGGCGATAGTTAGAGCCATCGATACGAGCAGATACTTTCTTGGGTTCGTTTTATCCCTCCGAATGTCTAATTAAATCGGTTGAATCTGCTCAAACGTCTGTTCTAGATAAATTCTTCCATGATGGATGTACAATATCGGCTATTTTCGAGACGAAAATGGCTCAAACAACACCTGACATCCATCATACGTCTAATATCTCTATTGAAATTAGATATACGTACAGATTGGATGCAACCATCGAAGAAATGGGGGAGGGGGAAGATGTTTGAGGCGGGGCGCACCCCGGCCTCACAGAAGGGATTTGGCCTCCTCGGGCTCGATGTCGAGGGCCTTCAGCATGTAGGACAGCGCCTTCTTCTCGAACGGCGCGCGGGCGGCGGGGTCGTCCATGATCTCGCCGTAGCTGGCCATAGCATGGTTGTAGTACTCGATGGCGAACTCCGAGTAGAGGGCGGAGGACATGGACTCGTCGATCTCGGCGGCCTCGTTGTAGGCGCCCTCCGCCTCGTCGTACTTCCCGAGCGAGATGCAGAACTGCCCGTAGGACTGGTAGTAGTCGACGCGGCTGGGATCCAGCTCCATGGCCTTCTTGTAGGCGTCCATGATCTCCTGGGTATCGGCCTTGGCACCGAACATCCCGGACGCGTAGTTGCCGCACTCCGCCTTGCAGTACCATACATCGGGGTTGTCCGGGAACTCGACGACGAGCTTCTTGAAAGCGGTATAGGCCTTCTTGAAATCGCCCTCGTCCATGGCCTTCATCGCGTTGGCTATCTTCTTCTCTGGGGAGGCGTCTGCCATGAATCTCCTCCACGGACACGAATCTAATAAAGGCTATCGGGAAACGTTTTATCCTGTCATTCGGAAACAGACGACTGTGAACGGACGGAGGCGACCGGTGCGCTCCCACAGGCTGACGGATGACGGATCGGAGCCGTCGATCCCCCTGCATACTCCGGATCGAACTGCGTAAAATGCCTGAACGCCTGCAGGACCGGCAGGTGCTGCGGCGCCACCTATGTGTGTCCCCCCCCCCCCCGATGGCGCGACAGGAGGATGAGATCACCGGAAGGGCGGCCCCGGATCCGCGGACGGCGCGTGCAGGCATCCGGACCTGCTCATCCCGTCGATCTCGGCAGCGGAGACGACAGAGGGCGCTGGCTCTCGTCCATCGGCGAGGGGATGGCGTTAGGAGCTGACTCGTTCGAGATGCACGGGCCGGCCCTCCTTGCGCGAGCGCGCAACGGTTATCAATCGCGCGCGACTACAGACGCGCGCAAGAAGGTCTCACGAATGGACAGGCAAACCGTCGAAAGGGTCGCACGCAGCGCGCACATCAGACTCACCGACGAGGAGCTCGACAGGTACAGCAAGGACCTGTCGGACATCCTCGGCTACTTCGAGCTCCTGGACGAGGCACCCGGATGCGGGAGCAGCGGCATCGACCCCATCGGGGTGGCCGACATCACCCGCGAGGACGTGCCGGACATCGCGTTCGATCCGGACGACCTCCTCAGGGACATGAACACCTACGAGAGGTACATCAGGGGGCCGAGGCTCTCATGACGATGGCGTCAGTCCTCGCCTCCCTGCGGGAGACCAACGACAGATTCGGTATGTTCCATGCCATGACGGCCGATGCGGACCCCGGCGATGCGTCGTTCCTATTCTCGGCCAAGGACAACCTGTGCTCCAAAGACATGGAGACGTGCGCGGGATCCAGGATCCTCGAGGGGTACCGCCCCGTCTTCGATGCGACCGCCATCGCCAAGATGCGCGCGGCCGGCGGGAAGCTCATCGGGAAGACCAACATGGACGAGTTCGGGTTCGGAACGTTCTCCGCCAACTCCGCATACGAGGTCCCGAGGAACCCGTACGACCCCAAGAGATCCTGCGGCGGGTCGTCCGGCGGATCCGCCTGCGCGGCGGCGGCGATCGAAGACCACGTGTCGCTGGGAGTCTCCACGGGGGGATCCATATGCTGCCCCGCCAGCTTCTGCGGGGTCTACGGCCTGGCACCCACCTACGGCAGGGTGTCCAGATACGGGCTCATCGACTACGGTAACTCGCTCGACAAGATCGGCGTGCTCTCGGCCAGGGCCTCCGATCTCAGGAGGTTCATCGGCATCATCGCCGGCAGGGACGAGAAGGACCCCACCTCCTGCATGCAGCCCCCTCTGGAGGAGAGCCGCGGGAGGGTCGGGAGCGTGGCCGTCCCCAGGGAGGGGATGCAGGGCCTGTCGGAGGACGTAGAGAAGGCGTTCAGGGACGGCCTGGAATCCCTCCGCTCCATGGGCATCGATGTGGAGGAGGTCGATATGCCCGCATTCAGATATTCCATCCCCGCGTACTACGTCATCGCCACGTCCGAGGCGTCCACCAACCTCGCCAGGTACGTCGGCATGAGATACGGGATGCAGGACGGCGACTACTCGATGAAGTTCAACGACTTCTTCTCGTCCGTACGCTCGAGAGGGTTCGGCGACGAGGCCAAGAGGAGGGTCCTCCTCGGCACGTTCACCAGGATGGTGGGGTACCGCGACAGGTACTACGCCAAGGCCAGACAGGTCAGGGACGCCGTCATCGCGGAGTACAGGTCCGTGCTGAAGGACCACGACGCCGTCCTCACGCCCACCATGCCGTTCGCATCGCCCAGGTTCGCCGACATAGACCGCATGAGCGCCCTGGACTCGTACAAGGCGGACTATCTGACCGTCCCGCCCAACCTGGCCGGGATGCCCCATATGAGCGTTCCGTGCGGGTACGACCCGGACGGCATGCCGATCGGCATGCAGTTCGTCGCGGACCATTGGAACGAGGGGGCGCTGTTCTCCATGGCGGAGGAATGGGAGAGAACGTTCGAGATCAGGAGGCCCGTCCTATGAAGATCGGATTGGAGATACACGTCCAGCTCCCCACCCGGAGCAAGATGTTCTGCCCGTGCCCCACCACCGAGGCCACCGGGCCGAACACGCACGTCTGCCCGGTGTGCCTGGGGATGCCGGGATCCAGGCCCGTGCTGAACAGACAGGTGCTGGTCTACGGCATCATGCTCGCGAAGATGCTCGGATGCAGGATCAACGACACGACCTGGTTCTCAAGGAAGACGTACTTCTACCCGGACATGTCCAAGAGCGTCCAGATCACACAGTACGACAATCCCATAGGAGAGGAGGGCGTGTACCATCTGGACGGCGGGAAGCCCGTCAGGATCACCAGGATAC
>CAYUPU010000052.1:0-11659 GCA_964445265.1 uncultured Methanomassiliicoccales archaeon | reverse complement strand
CCGCCGTCAGAGCGATGAGTGCGACCGCCAGGACGGCGAGCGCTGCGAGGAGCTTCTTGGAGGCGTTGGCCCCCCCCCCCCGCAATACATTCTCTTCGTTTCCATATTCGAACCTCCCGCACCCATCGGTGCAGGACATACGCGCACCGGCCCCATCGCGATGCGGCGGAACCTCGTGCGCGATGCGTCCCACGGATGAATGGTATAAGGCGCTCAGACCGAGAGCATCGGAGTGACAGAATGTGCATATGTTCGATCCTGGGGCCCCCGAACGTAGCGGGTAGCGGAACCAGCAACCTCGAAGCGTCGACCTGATGCAGACGTGGCAGGAGGCGGTCGGACCGCGGACCCATGGGATACGGGGTCCGGGAGCGCGTGATCATGGTAGGGATCACCCTCGGAAAAAGCAAGACATTCGGAAACCGAGGAACGACCCTTCCGCCGCATCCGTGTCAGCGTATCGCGGTTAATAAGATGCCCATCAGGAAGGAACTGCCTGTAACTAAACAATCCAAAAAATTGGAAAGAGGAGTCGATGGGTTCCGGGAGAAAGAAGCGTTAGAACACGTGTGAGATAATTTTCGGTATCCCTTAACTAATCAATATTTAATATTATGCTTGGATATATCCTCCCAGTTTTTATATTAAATTGCATCATGTATCCAATAACCTCTTTTCAGGCTCATGTGATAGAATGGAAAAATCCATGCTGTTAAAGATTGCGACTACCCTGGCCGCAATCATTGTTATCGGTGCCGTGCTCGTGGCGACGGGCTCGGACGACAAGGACAATACGGAGATATCCGTGAAGTCCACCCTCATGATCCGCGGGAACGCGGACGGCAACTATGTGATCGATCAGAAGGACATGGAGGTCCTCGAGGCTGTGATAGCCAGCGAGAAAACTCTCGCAGACCACCCTCTAGCCGATGTCAACGGGGACGGGGAAGTGAACGATACCGACAGGACGATCCTCCAGAATATGATCGATAGGAGGGCGGGCACTGTCTACGTCATCGCCCTGGACCGCGAAGGGAATGAAACCACAGTCCCTGTGCAGTACCCTCTGCGGAACATCGTCACCTATGCGACGAACATGGACATGCCCGTCATCTACTCTGGCGGAGCCCCTTATATCGCGGGGTACTTCAGCATGACGTACGAGAACGCGCAGGCCTCGATCGGCAAGGGTGCTGTGAATCTTGATGCAAGCAGCAGGACCATTCCCGATGCGTCCTGGGCCAAGTTCACCAATCTCGATGCAGCCCTCAAAGATGTCGGTGGCATTGGTGCATTCATAACCGATTACAGTGCGATTGCCCAGGTGACCGAGAAGAGAGCCGATGACCTGAAGGCTGCTAACATTCCGTTCATGGCGTTCAAGTCCGCGGATGCCATGGTCGAATGCGATCTCGTCCTCACGCTCTCGTACCTGTTCGGAGAAGATACAGAACCACTCGGCGTGAAGTATGCCAAGCTCAGGGACCGCGTACTCTCCGAAATCGAATCCAAACTAGAATCCATATCCGATGATAATAAGAATACATTCATCGCATTCAATATGTATAAGTACATCTGCTCCAAGAACTCCACATACGCCACCACCGGTGTTGCTGCAGGTGGGATCTACTACAGTGACGTCAACAATGAGTTCTATGATAAGTACACCAAGGACAAGATCAATTCCACATCCATGGATACTGTCGAGGCACTCTCCAATTATACCGATGTGGACCGTCTCGTGAACTACCGCTCCATAGACTGGCTGGCTTCCGCGGACGAATTCAACGAGGAGGTGATCAGCACCTGGGATTACCTCGACCGTGATAAGATCCCCCTATCCGAATACTTCAAGGGCTTCGAGGACAGACTTAGCTATGTCAACAACCTTCTCCCCGGGCCTGCGAAGCTGGCGTACACCGCTGTCGCAATCTACCCCAACCTGTTCACCAAGGAATGGGCGGACTCAGTCCTCCAGGAATGCATCGACATGGGCGTCCCCTCCGTGCAGGGGCATGCTCTGGAGCAGCTCGTCCCGTACTTCGACTATGCGATGTACAAGGAGGCCAAGAACTGATGAAACCGGAGGGGCGCCACCCCTCCCTCTACGAAGGTCCGTGCAGCAATGGATGCCAGCGGCGACCCCCATGGAAAAGAGGAGCTGGTGGAAGTATACCACCGCTCGATCGCGGAGAAGCTGGCCGTACTCGTGCTGTGCATCTCCGGCATAATTGTGTTCATCGGCCTATTCTCGCTGTCGTCCTACGACGGCATATCCATATTCGAATCGTACGAGATCATCTGGACCCACATCACGGGTGGCTCCTACGAGCCCAGATCCCTGTACTGGTGGGCCGACCGCTACATATGGAACACGGCGATGCCCCATGTCGCGGCGGCCATCCTGGCCGGATCATCCCTGGCCGCATGCGGAGTGCTCATGCAGGCTGTGATGGTCAATCCGCTGGCCGACCCCTACAGCACCGGGATATCGTCCGGCGCCTGCTTCGGAGCCGTATCCGCCATAGTCGTCGGAGCCTCCTTCTCCACCGTCGGAGGCGAGACGGGGATTGTTACGAACGCTTTCATAGGGGCCATGGTCCCAGCCATCTTGATCATAGTGCTGTCCGAGAAGGTGCACATGACGCCTGCGACGCTGATCCTGCTCGGGACCGCGATATCCTACTTCTTCAACTCGATGGTGACGTACCTCATGGTCTCCACCGATGCGGATACGTTGAAGAGCGCGTACATGTGGCAGATCGGGAGCCTGGACGGCATCGCGTGGAACTCCATCGGGATGATGGCAGCGGTGACCGTCGCAGGAGCGGCATTCGCCCTCCTGGCATCCAGGCAGCTGAACGTGATGTCCCTCGGGGAAAGCAGCGCCATAAGTCTCGGACTGGATGTCAGGAAGTTCAGGACGCTCTGCCTCGGCCTGATGGCCGTCATGACCGCCGCCATCGTCGCGTTCACAGGGATATTGGGGTTCGTCGGCCTCGTGGCGCCTCACGTGGTCAGGCTGATGATAGGGTCAGACAACAGATTCGTCATACCTGTATCCATGGCCATGGGATCGCTCCTGCTCCTGCTGGCGGACTATCTGGCCATGATTATATCCAGCATTCCCGTCGGAGTGATCCTGAGCATCATTGGGAGCCCGGTGTTCTTCGCGCTAATTGTCTTCCAGAGCAAGCGCACGGGGGCGGTATACTGAACGCCGAAGGGAAGTCACTGTACAAGTCCGCCGGAAGGCGCAGGATCGCGCTGATCCTGGCACTCTGCGTACTGACCGCCACATCGTTCCTCCTGACACTCGGGTTCGGAATCTACAACATCTCCCTGAAGGAGTCGCTGATAGTGTTCCTCGAACACCTTCTCGGAAACCCCGTGGACCCGGTGGATGATAGATTCATATGGAACGTCCGCACACCCAGAGCTATAGGCGCCGTCCTGACCGGGGCGGCGCTTTCCGTCGCCGGTGCAGTGATGCAAAACGACTTCAGGAACCCGCTGGCAGACCCGTACACCATGGGCATATCGTCAGGCGCGTTCCTCGGTGCAGTCCTCAGCATAGTACTCGGAATATCCGTCATCCCGCTCGCTCCAGCAGGCCTGCGCACCGTTTCCAACGCGTTCGTGTTCTCGCTGATCCCCACGCTCCTCATCATCGCGGTGGCTAAGCACAGAAGGCTGACGCCCACGGCCATGATCCTGACAGGGATAGCGGTGATGTACCTGTTCAGCTCCGTCTGCCAGTTCATACTCGTGACCGCACCGTCCGAGAGCCTTGCCGACGCGTACTCGTGGAGGATCGGATCGTTCTCAGATGTGTCATGGGACTCGCTCCCCGTAATGGCCACCGGAACCATTCTGGGCGTGGCCGCGCTATGGCTAATGTCCGGGAAGCTGAACGTCATGTACGCGGGGGACAGGTCAGCCCAGACCCTCGGCGAAGATGCTGGACGGATACGCCTGATCACGTTGGTGATAGCCTCGTTCCTCACAGCGTCCGTCGTGAGCTATACGGGAACGATTGGATTCATCGGCCTCGTCGGACCGCATGTCGCGAGGATATTCGTGGGATCCGACAACAGGTACCTTATCTCCGCATCGGCGGCGTTCGGATCCGCATTCATGCTGCTAGCCGACACCGTCGCCAAGGTCTCCGGAACAAACGGACTCCCTGTAGGGGTCATAAGCGCGATGGTAGGGGGCCCGCTGTTCATATACATACTCATAAGGCAGAGGAGGAGCGCCTGGCTGCGATGCCGAACCCGCCTCCGAACAAGGTGACATCGATATGCAACTGAAGATCGACGGAGTGGGATTCTCATACTCCAGCGCACCGGTCCTGAAAGATGTGACCGCGGAGCTGGAAGGTCCGGCGTTCGTATCCGTCCTGGGACCGAACGGGGTCGGGAAGTCCACTCTCATCCACTGCATCAACAAGATCCTGTCCCCGACCGAGGGGACGGTGCTCATAGACGGCAGGGATGTGAGGGACGTGACGATAAAGGAGCTGGCGAAGGAGGTCGGATACGTGCCGTACTCGGCCAGCGACACCTTCCCGTTGAGCGTGGTGGACACCGTCCTGATGGGCAGGCACCCCCATCAGAGATGGGGGTCCCTGGACGGCGACCTGGACATCGTGTACGAGGCCCTGGACTCGCTGGGGATATCAGATCTGGCCATGAGGCCGTTCAACGAGCTGTCCGCCGGACAGCACCAAAAGGTTATGCTGGCGAGAGGCCTGGTTCAGGAGCCCAGGATACTGCTCCTGGACGAGCCCACGTCCAATCTGGATGTGAGGCACCAGCTGGACGTGGCGAAGATGCTCGGGAGGCTCTCCAGGGAGAAGGGGATCCTGGTGATCATGATCTGCCACGACATCAACATCGCCGCGAAGTACTCCGACTCGATCGTGCTCATGCACCATGGCACGATACGCGCCATTGGCTCTCCATCGGACGTGATAACCGAGGAGAACCTGAGGGAGGTGTACGGCGTAGTCTCGAGAATCGTGGACGACGACGGCCGCCCCCATGTCATACTGAAGGACTCCCTGCGGTCCGATTGAAACCGTCCGCCGTGCTCCTCCGAGAGCATGGCGGACCGTTTATTTCGATAATCTCGAAGATGCTCCGCGTCTCTCCGTCGAGAACTCCGCGTCCGGACACCTCTCCCTGAGGATCCCCAGGGCGCGCTCCTTGTCCCTCGGAGAGATGCACAGGAAGTGCCCCGTGCCCCTGTCGTAGCGTATGAGGATGGCGTCGCGCGAGAATCCGTGGATGTTGTAGCTCGCCGGGGCCGGATCGACGTCCGCCACGCTGTAGATCCTGTCGTAGAACGCGGGCGGCTCCATCAGGCCGGTCCCCCTGACGGTGAGCTTCTCGTCGTCGAAGGTGTATGTGATGAGGTAATGGCAGAACAGCAGACCTGCCTCGACCACCAGCAGGACGGCCCCGATGACGGGGGCCCCCGGCACCAGGACGAGCATCAGGACGGCCGCCAAGGGGAAGACCGCCAGCAGCGTGCGGAACATGGCCCCCCACGCGCTCCTGAGGACGACCGCATCAGCCATGACAGGGGTCCAGCTCCCGCGCGTATTTCAATATACAGGGGGAGAGATGACAGGATGGGACACGTGAGTATGCGGTTTGGAGGGCCGGCGGAGCCGGCCCTCTCCCGTCTCAGACCTTCCTGGTCTGGAGGAGGCGGTAGTTGATGCAGTAGAAGACCACTCCCCATATCACCAGGCCCAGGAGGCACAGCCACGGGAAGTCCAGATAGTCCGGGAGCGCGGCGGCCCTGATGGTCTCGCTGGCATAGGTCAGCGGGAGGCAGTACAGGATCCCCTGGAAGACCGGGTGCAGGGCGGACACGGAGAAGAACGTCCCGCACAGGAAGGTCATCGGGAGGATGATCAGCGTGCTGAACGTGGACATGCTGGAGTGGGACTTCGCCAACAGGGCGGCGGTCATGCCGAGGAACGAGAACGAGACCGCTGCTATGACGATGCAGACGATCACCATGGGCGAGAGCACGAGCTCCGTCCCTCCGATCCCCGCGGCGCCGAGGCACAGCCCTATCCCGTACAGAATGAAGCACCCTATGAGCCCCCTGATGATGCCGAGCATGCTCTTGCCCCAGACTATCGCGTGGAGGCTCAGCGGGCACATCATCATCTCATCGAAGCTGCGGTAGTACAGCCTCTGCACGTTCATCCTCGTCGCGGTGGACGAGAACGACGAGTTCATCGACGACAGGGCCACGATACCGGGGATGACGAATGCGACGTAGGACACGCCGATGTCGGTGGTCCCGGACCTGAGTCCGAACCCGAACGCGATCAGGTACAGTATCGGGCTCATGATGCTCATGACCACCACGTTGAACAGGTTGTGGCGCATGTACCTAAGGTCGGCCCATGCGACGTAGTACACCTGCCTGAGGAACCGCATCATGACTGCGCCCCCACTGATTTCCCGGTGAGCTCGACGAACACGTCCTCCAGGTTGGTCCTCCTGACGTAGACGTCCGCGTCGGTGACCTTCGAGGCCATCTCGTTGGCCTCCTCCCTGCTTCCGCAGTAGCTGTACACGCGCCTGCCGTCCAGGGTGTACTCCACCGTCATCCTCCCGACGGATTCGCACAGCGCCTTGGGCGTATCCAGGGCTATGACCTTCCCGCGGTCGATGATGCCCACCCTGTCGCACAGCGCCTCGGCCTCCTCTATGTAGTGCGTGGTCAGGATTATGGTCGTCCCGGACGCGTGGAGCCTCCTCAGGACGTCCCACAGGAGCCTGCGGGCGTTGATGTCCAGACCCGATGTGGGCTCGTCCAGGAACAGGACCTCCGGGCTGTGGAGCATGGCGCACACTATGGCGGCCCTCTTCTTCCATCCTCCCGAGAGGGAGTCCACCGGCTTGTCCAAGTACTCCTCCAGGCCGAAGAAGTCCGAGAGCTCGCGGATCCTCGCGTCGCGCTCGGCCCTCCCCATCATATGGTACATCCCGTGGGAGATCATGTTCTCCCTGATGGTCAGGTCCTTGTCCAGCGAGATGTGCTGCTGGATCACGCCCATCCTCTCCTTGGCCTCTATCGAGTGCTCCTTCAGGTCCAGCCCGCACACCGAGATGGACCCTCCGTCGTAGTTCGTCAGCGTGGAGACGCACCTGATGGTGGTCGTCTTCCCGGCACCGTTCGGTCCGAGGAGCCCGAAGAACTCCCCCTTCCTTATGCTCAGATCCAGCCCGTCGACGGCGGTCTTGTCGCCGAACCGCTTGACGAGGCCCTCGATCTCGATTATATCGTCCATGGCCATACCTTCCGACGGATACTGGATTATACCGCCTGTCTATATTATTAATGGTTATAGATAGTTAGACTATATCCGTTCTCGGACCGTCGGCGGGGCCGGACATCGATCCGAGAGGATGGACTCGATCTCCTCCAGGAGCGCGGCCACCCTCCTGCCCTTGACCGTGAGGATGAGTCTGACCGCCCTGCCGTCGGGCACCTGGACCAGCAGGCCCGCCGCCTCCATGGCATCGAATCTGGACGGGAGGGACTGGTTGCGGCAGACCTCCCTGTAGATCTCGGTCTTAGTGCAGCCGTCGTGGCTGTTCAGATACGAGAGTATCGACATCGAATGGGCGGTCTCGAGCACGCGCAGAGGATTGTTCATGATGGCACCTCGGATGTGCCGCCCGGCGCGGACATGCGCGGGCGTAAGGAGGGCGCGACGGAAGCCCCTCCGATGAATACGAAAGGAGGAGAGGGCCCCGGTGCGCCGGGTTTGAGATGGATGAATGAGGCGGACGCGGAGCGTCCGCCGGTCATGATGTGAGAGTGAGAACGTGAGGCGGAGCCGGAGGCCCCGCAATGGTACAGAGATTCCATCTGCGTGCGGAGGGGGCTTCGCAGCCCCCTCCCGTGTTTGCTGTTCAGGTTGTCGGTGCTCCTTCGACCTCGATCGGGCGTCGAACCTTCAGCTCCTCATCATGCGCATGGCCACGAGAGCGGCCATGATGACGATGAGGACGACGAGGACGATCAGCAGGATGTTGGTCAGGCTGTTGTCCGCGGATCCGCCGGCGGGCTGGTTCTTGACGGCATCGGTGTTCTTGTCGATGGCGTCGATGATGCCCTGGGCGTCGTCGTGGGACATTCCGCCGGAGGATCCTCCGGAGGGTGCGACGGCGGTGCTCCCGCTGATGTAGTAGACGAACGGCTCGTCGTAGTCGCCGGAGAGGACGATGTCGGAGACCTCGTTGCCCTGGGCGTCGGTGACCCTCGTCTCGGACACGTCGTAGCCGGATGCGGCCGTGACGGTCAGAACGTAGGTGCCCGCAAGGAGCTCGGCGGCGTTGGTGAAGACGTTGTCTTCGGCCTTCAGGATGATGCCGTTGAGGGCGACGGACCCGACGCCGGCGTCGGCGGTGATCATCACCGTGTAGACGTCGTAGTCCAGCTTGGCCGCGACCTCCGCGACGGAGCCGGTCCTCGCATCGTCTCCGATCTTGATCCTCTTGGAATCCTCGACATCGTACCATCCGTCGGACCTCGCTCCCTCGGGAACGTATCCGACATCGTTGATCCTGGCGGTCGTGCCGTAGACGGTCATGTACAGGGCGTCCTCGACGTAGTAGGCAGTGCTCCCGCTCTTCGCGAGGTCCTTCATCAGGCCCTCGGAGACGAAGGCTCCGGGCGCGACGTAGAGGATGTCGTACCCGACCCTGCCCTCGGGGGCGGTCAGGGACGCGGCGGCTCCCGTGACGGGGGTGCCGGTCACCGACTCCACGGTAGCTCCGACGTAGATGGCGTAGGCGTCGAGCTTACCGGCGGAGGATCCGTCGGCGGCCCTGTCGGCCACGGTCAGGGATCCGAGGACCTCGATCGTTCCGGCCTTCAGCTCCGCTCCGTTGGAGACGGCCAGGGTGCCCTCGACGGTGATCGTGGAGACCTCGGTCCTCCCCTTCACGGCCAGGTTGCCCTGGACGACGGTGTGGACAGTGGAGGAGCATCCGTCGGCGACGACGTCGCCGGCGATGAGGACGGAGGGCTCCGCCCCGTCCTCGGAGGAGGGTGCGACGGCTCCCTTGACGGTCAGGATCGCGGCGGAGGTGTCGGAATCGACGGACGCGGCGAACACGAGGTCCTTCTCGGCGACGGCGCCGGCGAACGCGACGGATCCGTTCGCTCCGATGACGGACGCATCGATGGACGCGCCGGCCTTGACGGTCAGCGTGGAGTCGGAGACCGTGATCGTGCCCTCGATCGCCGCGGATGCGGGGAGGGTCAGCCTCGTGTACGAGAGGACGAGGTCGGCGGAGACGTCCCCCTCGACTACGATGTCCAGGACGAGGTCCTTCGTTCCCGCGAAGGAGAGGTCGTCCTCGATCTTCTCGGCGTATATCGAGACCCTGGCGCCGTCCGCGGTGGCGGCGACGGCAGGGGCGTTGGCGATGCCGGTGGCCCAGTGGTGGGTCAGGTCCCCGGTGGTGTAGTAGGCCCCCTCGAGCCCGTTGGTCGCGTGGGTGTAGGCGGAGTCGGACTTGATGTATCCGACGATCTCGACCTCTCCGAGGTCGGCATCGTCGTCGAAGACGTAGGTCCCGTCATAGTCACTCGCGGTGTCCGCATCGGCGATGATGACGAGCTTCGAGGTGTCGTTGAGGTACAGGGTCCCCTCGATGACGAGGACGGCCTCCTGGAAGACGGCGACGTCCTTCCCCTCGGCCTGCACGGTGACGTTGGCGGGGATGGCGGTGTCGGCCTTGATCAGGGCGTGGCCCTGGAGCCTGATCACGGTCTCCGCCGCCCCGACCTCGGAGAGGGCGGTGGTCAGGGAGGTGAAGATCTGCTTCGGCTCCTCGACGGAGATGACCTCGGCGGTGATACTTCCCGATCCGAGCTTGTTGCCGGTCTTGGCGTTGTCGAAGACGAGTTTGCCCTCGACGACGATGATGCCCACATCGGTTCCGACGATGGACGCTCCGTCGGAGACGGCGAGGGTCCTGCCGGCCTTGACGGTCAGCTTCCCGTCGAGCGTCATCGTGACGCCCTTCAGGAGGACGGCGTCCTCGGAGAGGTCGATGCCTTCTCCCGCACGGACGGTCACGGTCTTCACATCGGTCCCGTCGGCGGCCGCGATGGCGGCTACGACGGTGACGTAGCGGTAGGTCCTGGTCTGGTCGACGGCGGCGGCTTCGGGGGCGACGACGTACGCGGCTCCCACGTAGCCGAGGCTGGGATATGCGACCTCGTCATCTCCTTGGGTCCTGAAGAGGGTCTTCGTCTTGAACTCGGCCGCCACATCGCTCGCGATGGAGGTCAGGCTGCCGGAGATGACTATGGTTCCGGTTCCGCCTGCGGGCGCCTGGAGGTATCCGTCCTTGGCGACGGTCACGGCTCCGGCGACGTCCGCGGTCCCGCTCAGGGTCGCAAGCACTCCGGCTCCGATGGTCAGGTCGCCGAGCTCGGCGGCCCTCTCTCCCGCGCCGGTGATTGCCATGGTAGCGTAGGCCGCGGAGTTCGTGTTGGACGCGGAGACGGTGAGCGCGCCCTCGAGGACGAGCATCGAGTCCTTCAGGGTCTTTCCGCCGGCGTTCTTGTAGGAGTGGGTCCCGACCGCGATGGAGAGGCCTCCGGCGAAGGAGTCCCCGTCCCCATTCTTCTCCATGGTGATGACGATCAGATCGTTGCCCTTGACGTCCGCCTTGTTGCTCTTGAACTCGTAGGACATGTCGTCCACGGTCAGGGTGCCGACGATCCTCTCGATGCCGACGGCGGCGGATGCTCCGGAGAGCGAGATGCTCAGACCCTCCTGCTCCACGGAGGAGGAGACGACGACGGATCCGGCGCTGACGATGGCTCCGGTCGCCTGGCCCTGGATCGCCAGGGACGCTCCGGCGGCGTTGTCGAACACCCCGACCTTGACCGCAGAATCTCCGGATTCGGAAGCCTTGCCGATGACCAGGTTGGACTCGGCTCCGACGACGACGGTTCCGTTGTTCTTGAAGATGGCTCCGTCACCGATACCCATCACGACGCCGGCGATGGTGTCCTGCCCGCTAGTGAACGAGTACGCGAGGGCGACGGCCCCGTTGTTCACGATCTGGGCGTTCTCAACGGCGAGAAGCCCGGGAATACTATCATCACCATCGTCATCTAGATCGTATCCATCGGAGTTCACCGCGATGGATCCGTTGTTGGTGACGACCGCGACGGAACCGTAGGCCACGAGGGAGGCTCCGTCGTCGATGGTGACGGTGACGCCCTCGTTGATGACCAGGTTCCCTTCGATGACGACCAGGGCACCGGCCTTGATCTCGGTGTCCTTCGTGATGATCACGGTCTGGTAGATGGCGTATGCCGTGTACCCTGCCGAGATGGATCCGGAGATCTCCAGAGTCTCGGTGATGGCCGAGATGTCGACCGTTCCGGCTCCGCCGACGGTTCCGACGGATGCGGCCTTGTCCATGACGTGGATGGTCGCGCCGGCCTTGTTCTCGCCCTCCTCTATCTCTCCGTAGAGCCTGACGGTCTTCTCATTGGTCAGTTCGGTGACCTTGCCGTAGACGACCGCGGTCCCCTTGTTGTTGAATATCCAGTGACGGAGTGACATCACTGGATTCTGCTCTGTATTTAAAGA
>CAYUPU010000051.1:0-11927 GCA_964445265.1 uncultured Methanomassiliicoccales archaeon | reverse complement strand
GACCCCCGATTCCGGCGTTCCCCTAGCCTCCAAGGGCTCACTGGATTCACAAAACTGTATGGTTAGAACAGACCGGGCAAACGATATCAACATCCGGCCCAATCGGGGCCTTCATGACCCGCGTCGGGAGAATGGTCCTCAAATCATCTGAGACCGACGATATCTCGCCCGAGGACGGGATAATCCTCGGACGCGCCCTAGCCATGGACCATACGAAGGTCGTCGTGGCCAGGGATCTGTCCCACAGCAGCGCCATGATGGCCGATGCGGTCATTGCCGGCCTGCTGTTCCAAGGGGCCGATGTCGTCGACATGGGCGTCCTCAGCGCCCCAGCCACAGCCATGTGCGCATCCGCCGGCGACTGCGCGGTTTACATCGCCGGCCGCCAGAACATGATGAGCGGCTACTATCTGATGAACACGGACGGCAGCCTGTTCACGGACCAGCAAGTCAGACACCTGGACATGGTGTTCCAGAAGCCTCCCGTCCCGCCCGACCACACCGGGATCGGCAGATACACCGTACGCAGCGGGGTGACGGAGGAGTACAACGAGAGGATCGTCGACCTCCTTCGCGGGGACATCAGATGCCCAGTGATCGCAGACTGCGTCTGCGGAACGGCATCCGATTCCCTGCCGCAGATCCTCAACAGCCTCGGGGCCGACGTAATGACCATCAACGCCCAGAAGGATCCGGGGTACATCGGCACCACGGACCGCACCAATGCGTCCGACAGGCTGAGGGATATGGTGGTCAACAGCCCCGGCAGCATAGGGATGCGCGTCAACGGCATCGGCACCCTCGCGGAGATAGTGGACGAAAAGGGCATCATGCTCCCTGCGGACCAGGTGTTCGCCCTCATCATCCTCTATCTGAGGCCGAGGACCGTGGCCGTGACCGTGTCAGCCACATCTCTCATCGAGGACGTGTTCCTGCACAGCGCGGGGATCCGCATCGACACATCGTTCCCGGAGCCACCGGAATCCGAGAAGAAGCTCATACGCACCGACGACAGCGCCGCCGCCATCTGCGAAGCGGTGGCCGATGGCGCGGACCTCGGCTACTACCACGGGAGCGTCGTGTTCGGTGGTGGGACCGCCATCGGCGACGGCATCCGCGCCGCCGCCGTCATAGGGCAGATGGCCGGAGACAACAGCCTCCATTCCGTATCAGAGACCCTTCCGAGGTACATGCGCGACAGCGACGAGTACGCCTGCACGCTCGATGCGGAGACGTTCAGACGCGAGTTCGAGAGGGTCTCGGCCGATCTGAAGGACCGCACGACGAGGTACGGCGGCGTGTACCGCGTGTCTCTCGACGGCGGATGGTTCGCCATCCGGCACAGGACCAGGCTGGACGGCGGGTGCTCGATCGACACCGTAGCCGAATCGGACGACCGCGCGTACCTGGTCGGACTGATGGAGATGGCGGGTGCCCTGGCCGAGGCCGTCCTCAGGGCTCAGTGATAAACCACCGGGATGTCCACAGGCTCCCCGTAGGAGTCGTAGGCGCGCCAGCTCGTCCTGTCGTAGGGCTGGCAGGTTATAAAGTGGATCCCGCCCGTGTTCCTGAAGAAGTCCTTGTCCTCGTCCGATGGCTCGTTGGAGTAGCCGGGATGGGAGTGCGCCGATCCCGCCAAGGAGTAGTCTATCGGCGCCATCCACTGGTTCATGAAGCTGTGGGAGTCGCCGTAGACGGTCCCGGGGAGCAGAATCATCTCGGTCACTATGCCGTCGACCTCCCGCGTCATGCACAGGAACTCGTCCGGGTACGTGGAGCGGGCGGACTCATTGAACGCGTCGATGAAATCTATGTCCACCCCGCGGATCGCATCCGTCATCATAGGGAGTTCACCAGCTTCTCCCTCACGAGGGAGTAGAAGTCCTTGCCGAAGCGGACGAAGCGGGCCTTCCTCTCGGACTGCATGAGCTCCACCTTGGAACCGCCCTCCATGTAGACCTCCTCCTGCCCGTCGAGCACTATCAGGCACCCCTTGTCCAGAACGTTCTCTATCGTCACCTTGGACGTCGCCGGGATCACGAACGGGCGCGAGTTGAACTTGTACGGCGCCATCGGGACGACCATCATGGCGTTGACCTGGGGGTCCATGTATGGGGCGCCCAGGGACATGGCGTAGCAGGTCGATCCCGTGGGGGTGCACACTATGATGCCGTCGGACCTCAGCTCGGATGCGAGGACGTCGTCCACGTATACCCTGAAATGGCGGATCTTGGCCACAGTGTCCGTGTGCACCACCACCTCGTTCACGGACTCCTTCAGATACTCCCCGTTGTAGAAGCATGCGATCCTGAGCCTCGACTCGACGGAGTAGTCCCCTGCAAGGAGCCTCGACAGCCCCTCCTCCAGATCGTCCGACTCGATCTCCGCGAGGAACCCGACGGTCCCGCAGTTTATCCCGAATATCGTGGCGTCCGTGGCCTGGAGGGCCCTCAGGATCGTTCCATCTCCCCCGACCACGATCACGATGTCGGCGTGCATCCTGGCTAGCGGGACCCCCGGGACACCCAGCACCTCGGCGATCTCGGTGTCGACCCTGAAGTCGGCCCCCGCATCCCTCAGTATCTCCACCACGCGGGCGGTGGGCGCGATGACGTTGTCGATGTGCGCGTTGGCGTACACCCCGTACATATGCGGGGTGTCCCTGATCCCGTGCCTCATCACAGCATCGAACACCTCCATGTCGCTGACGGCGAAGAAGTTGGAGCGGTGCTCCAGATCGAACGGCATGTCCAGGACGTTGCCGTCCAGGTCGTACACCTCCCCTCCCGCCTCCCTCAGTATGATCACGCTGGCCGCTATGTCCACCACGCGGGCGGAGCGGGTGTAGCGCTCCGCCTTCATGTAGTAGCCGTCCGCCTCGCCCTCCGCCACGATCTCCATCTCCAGGGATGAGCACCCCAGGGAGCGGCACGAGCGGACCCTCTTCACGAGCGAGAACGCGTCCGGATGCGCACCGGTGCCGGCGTAGATCATCATGAAGAGATCCTCCGGATCCGCCTTCCGGACATGGATGCGCTCCCCGTTCTTGTAGGCGCCCCTCCCCTTCTCCGCCCAGATGGAATCGCCGGTTGCGAGGTTCCGGAGATACCCGAGACGGATGTTGGACAGCGAGTCCTTTCCGACCGCGAGGGACACCGTGTAGTACGGCAGTCCGGCGATGGCGTTGGACGTGCCGTCGATCGGATCCATCACTAGAACCTCCGAGCCGCCGTTGTCCACGTACCCGATCTCCTCGCTGATGATGTCCAGATCCAGCTTGTTGCGCTCGATGTACATCAGCGCGGCGTTCTCCGCGACCTTGTCGACGGCGGACGAGTAGGTCCCGTCGGCGCCCATGCAGACCTTCTTCCCCCTGGCCTCGGACGAGGGGATCTTCGAGACGGCGTCCTGCACAGCGTCCGCGATCGCCGCCAGGTCGTTCATCGTTATCATGCCCGTCCGGTAGGCGCTAGCCCTTAATAGTTGGCTCTCCTGGAAAGGGGCATGATGCATCCGGTCGCAGACGGCGTCTGGGAGGACAGGGGCAGGCTGTACACGGAATCCGCCTGCCCCGGGAAACGCGTCTATGGAGAGCGCCTCGTATGCGACGGCGGAACCGAGTTCCGCGAATGGGACCCCCGCCGGAGCAAGCTGTCCGCGTACATCTCCGTCGGCGGAAGGGATGTGCCACTCGGGAAGGGATCCCGCGTGCTCTACCTCGGGGCATCCAGCGGCACGACCCCCTCGCATGTGGCCGATATCGTCCGCGACGGATCCGTGGTGTGCGTGGAGTTCGCCCCCCGCATGTTCAGGGAGCTGGTCAGGAACAGCGAAGGGAGGCCGCAGATGCTGCCCGTCCTCGGCGATGCGACGAAGCCGGACGAATACGCCATGTTCGCGGAGAACATCGATGTCGTGTACCAGGACGTGGCCCAGAAGAGGCAGGCGGACATCCTCTGCGACAACATGGACCGCTTCGGGGCGCCGTACGGCATGGTGGCGGTGAAGGCCAGGTCGGAGGATGTGACCGCGCCTCCGCAGAGGATCTTCGAGGAGGCCGAACGCCGCATATGCGAGCGCGGATACCGCATCCTCGATGCCCGCGGCATCGATCCGTTCGAGAAGGATCATGAGATGATCGTCGTCGGGAGACCGCGACATGAGCAGGACCGCCTACGTCGTGGCGTTCGACGAGAACGGGCGCTTCCTGATGGTCTGGCACCCCCGCCGGGGAGGATGGGAGATGCCCGGGGGCCATGTGGAGGACGGGGAGACGTCCGCGCAGGCCGCGGCGAGGGAGTGCACGGAGGAATCAGGATACTCCGTACGCATCGTGGATGTCAGGGACATCGGATACTGCGACGTATGCGCGGGAATCCTCGGAGACAGGACATCGGATTCGCCGGAGATGCGGTCGAGGATGTTCTCCGCGCTCCCCGACAAACTGTCCTTCGATCGCAGCGAATACCTCGACACGGTCCCCTGGGCCCTGGAGCGCGCCAGGGCATCCGGAGAGTTGCGACGCGTCTGGACAGGGCGTGCGTGTTTTTCTATCGGATGCTACATCCAACCTGCATGAACCGCCCGTTCCGTCTCGCCGTCTACGGCAAGGGAGGCATCGGAAAATCGACCGTATCGGCCAATCTCTCGTCGTGTCTCGGATCGAGAGGATACAGGGTCGTGCAGATAGGGTGCGATCCGAAGCACGATTCGACCCGCCTCCTGCTGGGCGGGCGCGGGCAGACGACGGTGCTGGATGCCGTGCGCTCCAGCGAGGATCCTCCGGAATACGACGACATCGTGGAGACCGGTGAGAACGGCGTGCTGTGCGTGGAGGCGGGTGGGCCCAGGCCGGGCGTCGGCTGCGGCGGGCGCGGGGTGCTGACCACGTTCGAGAACATCGAGCGCCTGGGCATCGGGCGCGATGCAGACTTCCGCATCTGCGACGTCCTGGGGGATGTTGTCTGCGGAGGATTCGCCGTTCCCATGAGGGAGGAGAACTCGGATGCCGTCGCCATAGTCACATCCGGGGAGTTCATGTCCGTGTACGCCGCGAACAACATAATGCGCGGACTCATGAACTTCGGGAGGGACCGGCCGAGACTGCTCGGGCTGATACTCAATTCCAGAGGCGATGACGATCCGGGGCTCGTTGAGAGACTCTCCGAGGCCACAGGCGCCCCGATCATAGCCAGGATACCGCGTTCGGAAGCGTTCGCCCGGGCGGAGGCCACCGGCAGAACAGCCGTCGGCATGTTGCCTGGCACTCCCGCAGCACGGGCGATGGAGGACCTTGCGGACATCGTCGTCCGCGCATCGGAAGGGGCGGTCGGGCTGTGCACGCCGCATCCGCTGGACGACGCAGGGCTCAGCACCCTCGCATCCGGAGGGGTCCCGTCCCCGCCCGATCCCCCTGCTCCGGCCGGGATGTGTCCCGGGCACCTGTTCGAAAATAGGGCGATTGTGGGGTCGTGCTCGCCGGCCGGTGCGCTGGCCGTCATGAACCGCGTCAAGGACGTCGAGATCATACTCCACGGGCCGAGGAACTGCGGATTCACCATGGGCTACGCCCAGAACAGGGAGTATATCAACGGGAGGCACTCCCGCCGCTATCCGTCGACACCGCTGACGGAGCATGTCCGCACATCCGAGATGGACGACACCGACTCCATATTCGGAGGGGCGGACGCCCTAAGGGCGCATCTCGAGGCCTGCGTGGCCACCGGGCGTCCAGCGGCCGTCATAGGGACCTGCGTATCCGGGATCATAGGGGACGATTCGAAGAGCGTTGTCGAGGACGTCCGCAGGCTCCATCCGGACGCGATCGTTATGCACGTGCCCACCGACGGCGCCGTATCAGGGAACAAGTGGGAGGGATACAACGGCGCCCTCGAGGAGCTCGCCGAGCTGATAGAGCCCTGCGACTCGCCGGACCCCGATGCGGTCAACCTGATATGCCATACATTCAAGAGATACAACGGCCCGGTGTTCGGATCGGCATGCGAGAAGCTCCTGGCGGCCATGGGACTCCGCCTCAACACCCGTTTCGTCGACGTCTGCACGACCGCCGACATCGGAAGGGCCGGGGCGGCTTCCATGGACATAATGCTGTACGATGACGACGAGACCCGCTTCATAGCATCCCTGCTCGAGAGGAGGGGGATGCGCACATTCCCCCTGCCCATGCCCAGAGGCATGTCTGAGACGCGGGCCTGGGTGGCTGAGATGGGATCGTTCGCCGGAAGAGAGGATGAAGCGGCCGCGACCCTGGAGGAGCTGGACCGCCAGGAGGCGCTGGCCGCGGAGGGGTACGGCCGCTTCTTCGACGGGAGGCGTACTGCGGTGTACTGCGCGGAGGGCGGGGACGCGGACTGGATCTGCGATGCCCTGGAGGGGCTGGGGTCCGAGGTGCTGCGCGTGTTCGTGCATCCGACTCTGGATGACGGAGCCCACATCCCGTCCAGGAGGGATATCATGATAGAATCGTCGAAGAAGGCCGTGCTCGGGTTCTGCAAGGACGAGGGCGTGGACTTCCTGGCCTCCGACCGCCGCATACCAGGCGCCGAAATCCCGCAGATGACCGTGTCCCGGGCGATGATCGATCCGTTCGACTACGACGGAACCGCCAAGATGCTCTGGCTCCAGACCCGTGCGGGCGATGGCGCCGGATGGAGGAGGTGGCTGCGATGCTGCCGGACGGATTCGCCGGAGCGGTGATGGCCGCCGAGAGCGTCGAGGACTTCAGGTGCATCCTGAACGGCCCGGCCGGCTGCAGGAACCGCTACACCCTCCTGTCGTCGCAGCTCCGCAGGACCTGCGAAGACCCGGAGCGCTTCAGGCTGCCCTACTTCAAAGGCCGCCCGCGCGTCCCCTGCACGTACTCCGACGAGGAGGACTTCATCAACGGAGGCGGCCCAAAGGTCACCGACGCCCTGTCCGTGATCAAAGGAGCATGCGACGACTTCGTCGCCGTGATCGACTCCCCGGGATCCGCGCTCATAGGAGACGATCACGCCAGAGCCATCGCCGAGGCGGGTATGACAGACAGGGCCGTGGCCCTGACCCAGAACCTGTCGTCCAAGGCGTACTCCGAGGGATACGACCTGACACTCAGGGATATCGCGGGATTCCTCTCGCCCGAGAGGATGGATGCCGAGCCCATGACCGTCAACATCCTGGGTCTGCCGATGACCGAAAGGGACTGGGTCCACGGCCTGGAACATCTGAAATCGCTCCTCGGATCCATGGGCGTCCGCGTGAACGCCGCCATAGGCGCGGAGGCGGCATCGGACGAGATCAGAAGGGCGGGCGCCGCGGCGGCCAACGTAATCGTCCACCCGGAGTTCGGGGTCCGCACCGCGAGATACCTCGAGAAGGAGCTCGGGACACCGGCGGTGGTCTGTGGCGAAGGGGCCCCCATGGGCCTCGACGCCACGGAGGCGTGGGTGCATGGGATCGCGGAGGCCCTCGGCGCCGATCCGTCGCCCGCCGTCGACCGCATCGACGATGCACGCAGGAGGATCGCAGAGGCGGTGCAGAGGAACCGCGGGTTCGACCGTGCCCTGGAGGGCATGACGTTCTCGATGTCCTGCATCCCGTCCACAGCCTATCCTCTGACATGCTGGCTCCAGGACTTCCTCGGCATGGTGCCCGCATCCGTGTCCGTCCACGACCCGTGCCCCGGATTGGAGCGGGCGGTCGGGGAGCTCCTGTCCGCGACAGGACAGTACGACGTCCTGGATGCAGGATACCCGCCGTACTGCGGCGTTGTCCTATCGAACGGACATGAGGCCCTCCGCATGGAGGAGGCCCGTCGCTGCGCATGCGGCATCGGGGTGGAGTTCCCGTTCGTGGAGGAGGTCTGCCTGGTGCCAGACCACGTCCTGGGAACCGACGGAGCCCTAAGGATCGCCGGACGCGTGATGAACAGCATCGGATGACGCGGATCGGGGGAACCGGTCGGCTCCCCCTTCCGTATTAAATACACGATGATTGTAGGCCTTTTCATGAACATCAGGCGGATGGCGGCCATCGCTGCAATACTGGCTCTATTGGCCGTCCTGTCGCCCGCCCTGATCGCCGACTCCGATGCGGCGTTATCCGAGGACGGGATAGTCGTCAGCTGCGTCGACACGGGAAATATCTCTGTCGACAGCGGCTCCAGCACGACCGTGCACCTGTACGTGACCAACAGGTCCGACTCAGCGGTCTGGATCAAGGTGGATTCTGAGGGGTTCGGCGACGGCATCTCCGCGACATCGGAGATAACCGTGGCCGGAGCGGCCAACACCCTCCTGCTGCCCTACGACCCCAATAGCCTGGCGGACTGCATCGCGACCGTGGCCGTCACGTTCTCCGCGGACCAGTACATCGATACGGGCGACCGCTCAGGGAAGATAGTCGTCACTGCCAACGACATCTTCGCCGACGGAACCGGCGCCGTTTCAGCCGTGTCCAGGGACATCCCTGTATCCATGCACATCAGCTCCGCCTACTCGTCCGGCGACTCGTACAACAGGTTCTTCGGCATAGTGCCCAACACGCTGGGCGATCCTCTCGACGAACCGTGGTTCACCGCCCTCGCGACGTTCATCATATGGATCGTCGCCACGATCGTCGTCTCCGAAATGGTGATCCCCGTGTTCACCCGCCTCGTCGGGAACAGGAAGACGCCCGATGAGAAGAAGAAACTGCGCAACGGCCTGACAAGGGCCATCACAGGAATCATGATCTTCGTGGCCATCAACGAGTGCGCCGCCATCCTCGGCGCCGGCACCGAAGCCATGGCCGCGATCAAGAAGGTGTCCTGGATATTCTACGTGGTCTTCGGCGCCAGCATAGGATGGCAAATCTATCTCTTCATTGTCACCGCATTCCTCAAGGGACTGGAGGACAAATCGGACATAGAGGGCATGGACATGTCCCTGCTCCCGCTGTTCAAGATGATCGGGGAGCTCGCCATCGGCATAGGGGCGTGCTGCGCCATCCTGGCCGCGTTCGGAGTGGACCTGGCTGGGATACTAGTATCCGCAGGAGTGGTCACCCTGGGGATCACGCTCGGCGCCCAGAACACGCTCAACCAGTTCTTCAGCGGCATAGTCCTGCTGGCCACCCGTCCGTTCAAGGCCGGCGACTTCGTCAGGATCGGGACCGAGACGTACATGGTCCGCAAGGTCAAGCTGATGTACACCGAGTTCAAGAACTGGGACGGGGACCAGGTCGTGACCATGCCCAACAACGCCGTGTCCGCCGCGACGCTGGTCAATCTGACGCGCGGGAACCCCTGGACCAGGATCTCCGTGTTCATAGACGTGGCCTACGGCTCGGACATAGACCTGTGCAAGAGGTGCCTGGTGGAAGGGGCGAAGAAGCACCCTCACGTGATATCCGACGGTTCCGTCACGCCACCGTCGCCGAGGCTCACGGAGTTCGCCAACTCCGGCATCACGTTCAAGCTGGCCGTATGGGTCGACGACTTCGACAGCAGCTCGGTGTACGCCGGACAGATCCGCGAGCTGATCTACAAGGAGCTCGTGAGCAACGGGGTCGAGATACCCTACAACAGGCTCCAGATCGACATCCTCTCGGACGTGCCTGGGAAGGAAGGAGCCTGACGCCTCCTGTTCTGCGGATTCCGCAGAACACGAAACCCTTTCCATCCTTTTCCATACCGGGACGCTGCGGATAACCACTCCGGCCCTTCGGTTTCCCCATGATTAAATAATACGGCGCGCTACTCGGCGGCATAGCGCCCGGCGGAGGGCAGATACGATGATAGACAACCTCGACAAGAAGATCATGGAGCTCCTCAAGAAGGATTCGAGATGCCCGTTCGTGGAGATAGCCAACCAGCTCGGCGTCTCCGAAGGCACCGTCCGCAGCAGGGTCCACAAGATGACCGAGGAGGGGGTCATACGCGGATTCACGATCAAGACGAGCTCGAAGAACGTCAAGGCGCTCGTCGAGATCAGCATCGCCGTGAACACCGACACCCAGGAGATCGCCAGGGAGCTGGCCAGCTACGACGGCGTCACCGAGGTGTTCGAAGTCACCGGCGATCAGGACATCATCGCCATCGTCGACGTGGAGTCGTCCCAGCTCCTCAACGACATCATAGAGAGGGTGCGCAGATACGACAACATCCTCAGCACGAGGACAAGACTGATACTGAAGGAACACTACGGGGAGGCCCGATAAACCATGTTCGCAGGAACCGGCACGGCGCTGGTGACGCCGTTCAAGAGGGACGGCTCCATCGACGAGGAGGCTCTCAGACGCCTCGTCGACTTCCAGGAGTCAAACGGTATAGACGTCCTCCTCCCGTGCGGCAGCACCGGGGAGTCATCCACCCTCGCCAGAGAGGAGCACCTCAGGGCGATCGGGATCGTCAGGGACCAGGCCAGGAAAGCCAAGGTCCTGGCAGGGGCGGGGAGCAACTCCACGTTCGAGGCGGTGGACCTCTCCAAGGAGGCCGCGGACATCGGGGTCGACGGCATCCTGTCCGTGTCCCCGTACTACGTCAAGCCCACGCAGGAGGGCATATTCAGGCACTACTCGGCCATCGCGGATGCCGTGGACGTCCCCCTCGTAGTGTACAACATACCCGGCAGGACCGGATCGAACATAACGGCCGACACCCTGATGCGTCTCGCCGGGATCGACAACATCGTCGGCGTCAAGGAGGCCAGCGGCAACATGGCACAGATACAGGACATACTGGCCAGAAGGCCAGAGGGGTTCGAGGTGCTCAGCGGCGACGACGCCCTCACGCTGGCGATGGTGCTCAGCGGGGCGGACGGGGTCATATCCGTCGCCAGCAACTGCTGCCCCGCGCTCATGTCCGATCTGGTCGGGAACGCGAGGTCCGGCAACGCGAAGGACGCCAGGTCCATACACGACAGGCTCCTGCCCCTGTTCAGAGGGCTGTTCGTCGAGTCCAATCCCATCCCGATCAAGTACGTCATGGGCCTGATGGGTTACGGCAGCGGCGAGCCCAGGCTGCCTCTGACATGCCTGTCGGCCGAGGGGAGGGGCATGCTCGACCCGGTCCTGGAGGACCTGGGCATCGTGCCCGGAAAGGAGATGATAGTATGATCACGGTCATGAAGTTCGGCGGCACCAGCGTTGGCTCCGCCGAGGCCCTGAAGAGGGTCGCAGGAATCATAGCTGGAACGGATGGGGACAGGGTCGTCGTCGTATCCGCGATGTCGGGGATCACCAACTTCCTGGTCAGCGTGGCGGACAATCCGCTCGTCGACCCCGAGGGCGTCATAGAGCAGTTCAGGAACAAGCACATGATGACCGCATCTCAGCTCTTCGACGGCGAGGGGATGGCGGAGTTCACCGCCGAGTTCGACAGGAGGATGGACCAGTTCAAGGCGGCCCTCCTGGGCGACAGGGACGACCCCTATTACAAGGACGCCGTCACATCCCAGGGGGAGAGGTTCTCCTCGCTGCTCCTCAGCTTCGTCCTGCGCGGCATGGGCCTGAGGTCCGAGGCGCTCACATCCGAGGACGCGGGCATCGTGGCGGTCGGAAGGCCCGGGAACGGTTCCGCCGACCTGCTCAACACGGCATCCGGAATGACGATGCGGATCAGACCGCTGCTGTCCATGGACGTCGTCCCCATCATAACCGGATTCTACGGCATAGGATCTGACGGCAGGCCCCTCACGTTCGGCAGAGGGGGCTCCGACTACTCCGCCGCTGTCGTGGCCAACGCCATAGACGCCGACATGCTGGAGATCTGGACGGATGTGGACGGATTCATGACCGCGGATCCCAGGATCGTCCCCGACGCCAAGAAGATCGACGAGATGAACTTCGGAGAGGCCGCCGAACTCGCCTACTTCGGCGCCAAGGTGCTCCACCCGAGGACCATCGAGCCCGTCAGGCTCAAGCACATCCCCCTCAGGGTCAGGAACTCC
>CAYUPU010000050.1:0-12674 GCA_964445265.1 uncultured Methanomassiliicoccales archaeon | reverse complement strand
CTTTGTAATGTTGATTATGGTTCCGGTATCAACTCACTGGTGACTTAACACGTATCGGAACGATGATCAACGCGTTCGTATTCTCACTCATCCCGATCATATTCATCATCTCCATAGCGCCCTATCTGGAGAGGTCGCCCGCATCCCTGATACTGGCGGGCGTGGCGATAACATACATCTTCAATTCGTTCGACACGCTCCTGCTGGTGCTTACGGACTCCGAGAGCCTGGCCGACATCTACGTGTGGCAGGTCGGAACCGTATCGGGCGTCTACTGGAACGATCTCCCGCTCGTGATCGGCGTCTGCATCCCGGCCATGGTCGCCATGGGGCTGCTGTCGAACAGGCTGAACATCATGTCCATCGGGGATGCGGGAGCGAAATCCCTGGGGATGAACGTGGACAACCTGAAGACGCTGACCCTCGTAGTTACCGCGTTCGCAGTATCGGTCATCGTATGCAACGCCGGGATCCTCGGATTCATAGGACTCATCGTCCCGCACCTGATCCGCATCGCCACGAACGCCGACAACAGATTCCTCATACCCGCCTCCGCCATGATGGGAGCGGTCCTCCTCATTGGAGCGGATGTCGTCTCCCGCGTGCTGTCTCCTCAGGGCGCCGTACCCGTCGGGGTAGTGATATCGTTCATCGGCGCCCCGATCATGCTCTACCTGATTCTGAGGAGGGGATCCGCTGTCTACCGATGACGGATGGAGGGTCGCATTCAAGGATCGCCGCAGACGCACACTCAGATTGTGCACGATCGTCCTAATCATGACATGCGTCTTCGGATTCTACACCATATCTATGACCGAGTACCCCATCTCGTTCTCGGAATCCTGCCGGATAATGCTGGACCACATGAGCGGAAACCTCCCGTCGGACAGGATCGGGATCGTGAAGGACGACATCATCTGGAACAACTACATGCCACGTGCGATCGGCGCGATAACCATCGGGGCCATCCTTGGCATGAGCGGCGCCGCCATACAATCCGTGGTCCGCAATCCGATGACCGACTCCTACACCACGGGGATCTCCTCCGGAGCACTGTTCGGCGTGACCATACATGTCATCCTCGGAATTTCTGTGGTTCCTCTGAACGGGAATGCAGGGCTTATAGCGAACGCGTTCGTGTTCTCCCTCCTGCCCTGCGCAATCATAATACTCGTCTCCATGGCCCGCAGGATCACGGCCACCATGATGGTGCTGGTCGGAATAGGGATGATGTACATCTTCAGCGCGTTCACCACTCTGATCAAGTTCACCGCGAATCCCGACGACCTGGAAACCATATACGAATGGAATATCGGCACCCTCGCGAACATCCGTGCGGACCATGTGGTGCTACTCATCGTCGCATGCACCCTGCTGTTCATCATATTGATGGGCCTGTCCAAACACATCACGGTGATGCTCGCCGGCGACAGGGCTGCGCAATCCCTTGGTGTGGATCCCATGAGGATCAGATTCGTCGTCTTCGTCGCTGTATCCATATGCACGGCCGTCTCGGTCTGCTTCGCGGGTTCCATCGGATTCGTCGGACTTGTTGTTCCGCACATCGTGAGACGGATAGCCGGTTCCACAAGTCGCATCCTGATCCCATGGTCTGCGGTGCTGGGGGCCGCGCTCCTACTGGGATCGGATTTCATAGCGAAGCACTTGATCATGGGCGGCCTGCCCGTGGGTGTCATAACCGCGCTGATAGGCAGTCCAATCTTCCTATATCTGTTGACGAAGAGCCTCAAATCGCGCATGTAATCCATGATCGTCCGATCCACTGGCCCGAGATGCGGACCTAGTACCGTAGCCCCCTATTGGATTCATAATCCAACTCATTATATGGTCGCCCAGCGTACGAACGGCAATCAACAGGTGGGATACGTCACGGTACGGTTGAATATACAGGATGTCAGCTTCAGCTACTCCAGCACGCCCGTTCTCGACGGGATAAGCATCGATCTGCACGGGCCCCAGCTCATATCGATACTGGGCCCCAACGGTGTGGGCAAATCGACATTCATCCACTGCATCAACAGGATCCTCACTCCCACAGGAGGCTGCGTCCTGATTGACGGAGGGGATGTGTCGGAAATGCCCCTCAAGGAGATCGCTAAAACCGTCGGATACGTACCGTACACATCCAACGACACGTTCCCTCTGACCGTGGTGGACACTGTCCTGCTCGGAAGGCACCCTCGCGCATCCTGGAGGATGACGGAGATCGACCTGGAGAAGGTGCGCGAGGTCCTGGTCAAGCTGGGGATCGACGACCTGGCTATGCGCTACTTCAACGAGCTCTCCGCGGGACAGCATCAGAAGGTCATGCTGGCGAGAGGGCTCGTGCAGGAGCCGATGGTGCTCATGCTGGACGAACCCACTTCCAATCTGGATGTGAAGCACCAGTTGGGCATAAGCCGCCTCCTGAGACGCCTATCGAGGGACGAGGGGCTGATGGTCGTCATGATATCCCACGATCTGAACATCGCCGCGAAGTACTCCGACAATGTGATCATGATGCATGAGGGCCGCATATTCGCAGTCGGTCCGCCCGGGGATGTGATCACAACCGAGAACATCCGCACGGTGTACGGGGTGGATTCGTGTGTCATAGAGGACGAGGGGAGACCCCATGTGATACTTCGCGACCCCGATAATCTCTCATGCCCGCCTCTGGACACGGATCACGGGTGCTCCGTTCCTTCGGACAGACGGGGTGGGGAAGTTGAGCGATTCCAACGGCGACTACCGGAAGTACGTCTCCAGGAAGTACGCGTTCATCGCAGGATGCGTGATCGTATCCCTGGCTACGGTGGCCCTGATGTGCACCATAGGCACCCGTAACATCGGGTTCTTCGATGTGTACAGGGTCATGATCGAGCATATCCAGGGCGTGGACTACGAATGGGGGACGGATGAATGGTTCGACGATTACATCGTGTGGAACGTTCGGCTGCCCCGCTCCATAGCGGGCGGCATAGCCGGAGCCGCGTTGGCCCTCGCCGGACTGTCCATGCAGGGCGTCCTGAAGAATCCCCTAGCCGATGCGTACACGACCGGCGTGTCCTCCGGAGCCTGCCTCGGAGCCGTACTCGCGCTGATACTCGGAGCGACCCTGGTGGACAGCGAGTACGCGGTGGTGATGAACGCGTTCGTCTTCGCGCTCATCCCCGTGGCCATCATGACCATCGTATCCGACAGGATGGGCGACAGCCCTGCCACCATCCTTCTGGCGGGAACAGCGGTTTCGATGTTCTTCGGATCTCTGACTACCCTGATCATCCTGACCGCCAGCTCCGACGACATGTACACAGCGTTCCTGTGGCAGGTCGGATCGCTGGAGAACATGTCCTGGTCCGATCTGCCACTCATGCTGATCTTCACAACGATCGGAGCGACGTTCATACAGCTGACATCCCGGAGGATCAACGCCATCAACTCTGGGGACGCCTATGCGGCCAGCATAGGCGTGGATGTCCGCAAGTACCGCATCAGGATGATGATTATGGTATCCCTGATGGCCGCCAGCGTCGTATCGTTCACAGGTATCATCGGATTTGTCGGCGTCGTGGCACCGCACATGGTCCGCCTGATCCTAGGCGGGGACAACAGATTCCTGGTGGTACCATCTATGGCCATGGGTGCGACGCTCCTGGTCGTATCCGATGCCATCAGCAAGGTCATAGTCTATCCGGACGAACTGCCTGCAGGAGTGGTCCTGTCCTTCATCGGGGCGCCGGTGTTCCTCTATCTGATCATGCGCATGAGGGGGTCCAGGAATGAATGGCGACGATATAGTCCCGAAGTACATATCCATGGAACGGAAGAACAGAGCATTCATGGCCGTGATGGCGGCCGTTCTCGTTGCGGCGTTCAGCCTCACTCTGTCCCTGGGCAAGTACAACATAGGGATATTGGACTCGTACAGAGTGATATGGGATCACCTGACGGGGGCCCCCGTGGATCGCATGGACCTGTACATCGTATGGGAGTCTCGCCTACCCCGTGCTATAACCGCCGTATCTGTAGGTGCCGGACTCGCTGTCGCCGGATGCGCGATGCAGTACATTCTCAGGAATCCTCTGGCGGACCCGTACACTACAGGCATATCCTCCGGTGCGGGCCTGGGAGCATCCCTGTCCATAGTGATGGGCATATGCATACTCCCGGGCCTCAAGGGCGAATACGCCACGGTTGTCAACGCATTCGTATTCTCTCTCATCCCGGCCGCCATAATACTGCTATCTGCCAGATTCAAGCGCGTCACCCCTGCCATGATGATCCTCATCGGCATAGGCGTGATGTATCTGTTCAGCGCATGCAGCACGATGGTGAACCTCACCGCCAACCCGGACGATCTGGCCCAGGTCTACGAATGGAACGTCGGAACCCTGGGGAAGGCCGAATGGGACAACGTCCCGTTCACCCTGACGGCCATGATCGCCGGAACGACCGCCCTTGTCGTCATTGGCAGGAGGTTGGACATAGCCTCCCTGGACGAGAGGATGTGCACCGCTCTGGGGGAGGATGCATCGCGCATCAGGACGGTGGCAATGATAGTGCTGTCCCTCATGACCGCCGTCATGTCCTGCTTCACGGGAACGATCGGGTTCGTCGGCCTGGTGGCCCCCCATATAGCGCGCAGACTGGTCGGGAACTCCGCCAAGTACCTCATCCCCGCTTCAGCGCTGACCGGTGCGGCCCTCCTCGAATGCGCAGACTGTGCGGCCAAGGTGATCGGCCCGTCGGGGCTTGCGGTTGGAATCGTGATGTCAATGATCGGTGGGCCGGTGTTCCTGATGATACTGCTCAGAAGGAGACGGGGCGCCGCGTCATGGCGATGGGGGATCGCCCATCGCCTCGGCGGCGGACTCCGCCTCCAGATAGTACGCCTTCAAACGCTCCAGCGTGCCGTCGTCGGGATGCCACAGCTCTCTGGCTTCCGCTTCGAACAAACGATTCAGCATCCTGATCACAGCGAACGGGTTGCTATCGATCATCCACTCCCGAGTCTCCTCGCGATCCAGAAAGCTGGACACCATGCACCCATACATCCAGTCGTCCACCGCACCGGATGTGGCGCTCCAACCGAACAGGTTGTCCATCAGGGATGATATCTCCATGGCGCCGCGGTACCCGTGCCTCTCTAGGCCGTCGGCGTATCTCGGATTGTTGACCTTGGAGTGGAAGATGAACCTCAGTTCCTCCTCCACGGAGCGTATCCTGGACCCCTTCCATCCGGATGAATCACCGATGTATGCGACCGGATCCATTCCGGCCGACCTCTGGACCGCCATCAGGCCGCCCAGGAACCCGTAGACGTCGTCGGTGTCCAGAGCATCTATCTCCCGGTCCGTCATATCCTTGAACAGAGCGTCGGAGCGCAGCGTCCTCCTGTGGAACGCGCGTCTGACATCAATGCACTGCCCTTTCCCGGAGAACCCGAACCCTCCGAAACGGACGTAGTCCGCGGCCAATCCGTTCAGATCGCACCAATGGTCCAAATCCATTCCGAAGCCGTACGTTCCATCGGCCGGCCCGAACACACGGACGGACGCGTCCCTGCGGGCCCGGTCCTCCGGAATGCCGTCCTCCATGTACGCCGCTATGTCCTCGCGCATGCCCTGGCGTATCCGGTTCTCCTCATCGGACTCATCCAGGGATGCCACCATCCCGACGGCCTTATCGATGAGTCCGATGAGAGCGTCGAACATGTCCCTGAAGAGCCCCGTTATACGGACGGTCACGTCTATGCGGGGCCTCCCCAGCTCCTCGATCGGTATGACCTCCAGGCCGGAGACGACCCCGTCCGGATTCCATTGTGGTCTCACGCCCAGGAGATAAAGCGCCATAGCAACATCGTCGCCACCGTTCTTGACCACATCCGTCGCCCATAGGACGAGAGATACGGACCCAGGCACCTCGCCCTTGTCCCCCACGTACCTCTCGACCATCCTCTCCCCCAGCTCCATCCCCCGGACCCATGCGGGCCTGGTGGGAACGACGCGCGGATCTATGCCGTACATATTGCGCCCTGTTGGGAACAAAGCAGGATCGCCCTTGGTCACGGACCCGGAACGGCTGGGCAGAACATACCCTCCGTCGAGCGCATGCAGTATCGAATCCAGCTCTCCCGAGACGGATAGAATCCCTGGGATGAGCTCGTCGAGTAGCTCGTCGACCCCTCTGCAGCACGCCCTGTCGCCCAGACGGTCCTCCAGCATGCCCCTGCAGGCATCCGGCTCAAAAGCGGCCTCCCTGAAGCGGGGCATGAGCTCCTCCGCGGCGGCCTCGAGTTCGCGATCGTTCCTGACCGATGCCGGGAGGCATGCTAGGATCAGGTCGTCCAGATCCTCTCCTTCCGGAACCCTCCCAAGAATGTGAAGCCCGTTCTTTATCAGCGCACCCTCTACATCGGAGATGTATCCGTGCATCGCCGGAACGGCACGGGCGAGATCCGTATCGGAGAATCCCTCTTGCAGACCGACGGCCGCCGCCAGGCCGGCCTCCGACACCCCTCTCCTTATGCACTCCATCAGCGCATGGTCCTCGAGGATGCCTGCGACATCGCGTCCGGCGCATCCATCCAGGAGATCGGACAGCACCGCCAGCGGACCATACGTTCCGCTCCTCATCATCGACGGGGGCAGATGACTAACGAGCACAGCGCAGGATCTCCTTCTGGCCTGTATACCCTCTCCGGGATCGTTCATGATGTACGGGCATATGTTCGGGATGTCCCCGAGGATCATCTCGGGGAAGCATTCGGCGGACATCCCGATGCTCTTCCCCGGAAGCCACTCCAAGGAACCGTGCGTCCCCAGATGGATGACGGCATCGGCATGGAACACCTCGCGGATCCATGCATAGAACGCGAGGTACTGGTGAGTCACGGACACGGAGGTGTCGTGGGTGTCTACATCCCGTCCGGATCCCCCGCGCATGGGCTGGTATCCCACGAAGACATTGCCGAATATGAATCCGGGCACGACGAGATTGCCGTCGGATACGAGGACATCGCCCGGCGGCGGCCCCCAGCCTTCGATCATCATGTCCCTGTCGAACCCGGGTATGGAATCGAATGCCGCCCTGTACGACGGCCCGTCCATGCGAACGGTCCCGGAGATTCTCACCT
The DNA here is from genome assembly GCA_964445265.1 of uncultured Methanomassiliicoccales archaeon. Taxonomy (GTDB): domain Archaea; phylum Thermoplasmatota; class Thermoplasmata; order Methanomassiliicoccales; family Methanomethylophilaceae; genus Methanoprimaticola. The sequence goes on along the minus strand of CAYUPU010000050.1, from coordinate 5,536 downwards.
CATGCTCCGAACGCTCATCCGCATCATTGCTTATGCCGGACACCATCATCCTCACAAGCTCCTCCGGACCACCGGGCAGGTCGCCCGTGTCGTACCCCTCATCGCGCAGACGCTCGAGGAGAGCCATCAGAGAAGCAGGGGTGTCCAGGCCCGCGGCCTTGCCGATGTGCCCGGGATCCGGCCGCGTCTGATAGACGAGTACGGCGACCCTCTTCTCACGATTCGGCCTGACGGACAGCTTCGTCCATCCGTCGACCAGGCGGACTACCCTGTCTATCCCGTCTGCCACCGGCATCGTGACGGCGGATGCGCCCCTCCCAGAACGCTCCGACACCGGGAATGTGATTATCTGCCCATCCATCTCGGGAAGGCACGTCTGCGTGCGGACATCGGTCCTGACGCCCCTCTCGATACATCCGCTGTAGGTCATATGCCCCCTCGGAGCGGACAGGATATTGAACACCGGGACATCGAGGAGCTCCCGTATCAGATTGGTACTCCTGCGACGGTCGTCCGATGACACCGTGATGGAGAAGGGCGTAGTCAGAAGGAGAGCGCTCACAGCCGGCCTGCCGCCCTCGAGCATGTATCTGGATATCACATCAGCGGGAGTCGGGACACCCTCCGAGGAGAATGCCGATGCCGTATAGAATACCGGCACCGCGCCGAGTCCTGCGGAGCGGAGGGAGGAGATCAGCGCATCGATGTGGGCCGTGTCCCCTGCCGACGAGAACAGGCTGGAGAACATCACTCCGACCCTGCGGAGTGCACCGTCGTCCGGCGGTTCCGGCACGTCGCATACGGGCATGTACGGGCCGTCGTAACTGGCGCGGTTGGGATGAGGTATCTCGAACAATGATCCCCGGATGTTGTTGGAAGCGATCATCGCGATGCTGCGCGTGTTGAGGAACAGGCCGAAGTCCAGATGCTTCATGAGCTCCGAGAAAAAACGGTCGCTCCCGTCGAACATGCTGCGCAGGTCCCTGCCGACCCGTCTATCCGCAGAATGCACGATAACGGGCACATGGCCTGAGAGCGCATCGATCAGTCTGCGGAAACGGGGGAATACGTCGGGAGAATCCTTCGATTCCGTGATGACCAGATCGGATGCGAGCGCGTCGCGGAGCAGGTCGTCGTACCCGATCGGGGACCCGCATGCCCCGGAATCGTGCAGAGAGAATACGCAGCGCAGTTCCCCCTCCGCGACTACGATCCCTTTTCCGGAGGATGCGTTCTCGGGGACCGGGACCCCGATGAGCAGAACCGCTATGCGCATCGATGAAAAGGAGGCGGCCGAAGCCGCCCCCTCGGAGGTTTCACTTGGAATAGACGAACGTTCCGTCGGTGACCTTGTATCCGGCATCGTGGAGGCCGCCGATGAACGAGTCTATGTACTCCTGGTGGATGGAGTCGCCGTAGTCCTGCCCGAAGATCTCGGGATAGAACAGCCCAGCCATGTACGCCACCCTCAGTATGGGCGCGATGGATCCGCTGATGAGATGGTACTCTCCGTTCCGGGCCGCATCCAGCTGCTCCACGCAGACCACCAGCTTGTCGTACAGCGCGGCATCGTCGGTGTCCGAATAGGTCATGGACGTCGAGACATGCACTATCATCTGAGCGGAGTTGTAGTTGTTGATCCACTCGGAGCCATCCTCGATGTTCTTGGTCCCGAAATCCTCCTTGAGGACGTTGTAGGCGCCAGCGAGCTCGGTGGCCTTGTACCTGGTGTCCTGCATGCCGCATGCGGAATCGCTTCCCATTATGCACAGGACCTTGACCTTGTCAGCCTCGGAGAGGGAGGTTGTCTTCTCCTCGACCTCCTTGAGGATGCGGTCGTAGAACCCGGCGAGGGCATGGGAGTTCTCCTCCTCCTGGATTATGTACCCGAGGGTCAAGATGCCGCTGGGCATCTCCTCGGTATCTGTGAGCGGGAGCCTGATGGTGGTGTATCCGGCATCGTCGAAGGCCTTCTGGTTGGAGAACGTGCTCTTGTGGGGCGTGGTGATGATGATCTTCGCATCGGTTACGGTGGTGGTGTCCTCGAGCTTGATGTTGGACGCCGATGTTCCAATCTTGGGAATATCCTGGTACGCTCCGTAAAACACCTTGTCACTGATGTTCTTGCCTGATACGGCCGCGACCTTGTCCATACCTCCGACCGCATAGACGGTGGACAGCATATCGGTACTAATCGAGATGAACTTGGTTATCGGATAGGGGATCTCCTGGATCCCTCCCCTGCCATTGATGATATGGATGTTCATGCTCTTGCGCTCGATCATCTGCTTGACCGTCTCGATATCATCGGAATCGATCTTCGTGTCGTTGTTGGCATCGGCCAGAGGATACTCCTCCACGGTGCCGCCCGCCTTGATGATCTCCTCCAACTTCGAGATGTCATCGTTGTCGAGATAATCGTCGTTGTTGGCGTTCCCCAGAACCTGGAGGCGTCCGTCGTAGTTCCTGTCATCTTTACTACTGTCATCGTTGCCGGTAACGAACACGACCGCGATGGCAGCTACAGCAATCACAACCACGGCCGCGATGGCAACGACCTTGGTGCTAAGAGGTCCGAGAGACATATTGGATGCTCCATCCAATCGGTCTTATTAATATTGATTGATAATAATAACATAGACTTAATACTCAAGTCGAATTCCCATAACGACTCATATCGCCGAATTGCCCCTGCATCGCTGACGGCCTGCCCAGGACGTCCGCCTTCGGAGATCCATAGCCTCCATGGAATCGCCTGAACGATGTAACTGGTTGCAGCGAATACATCTGTATATGTCGCTCTTCATGCAACTCCGTGCTCGTCTGTGTACAGGATGCGGACATGAGAAGGAATTCCAGTATGAGAAACGGATTCTCGTTCGAACACCTCCGAACGATATCCCCCCTGCGCAGGAGCGCATAGCGTAAAGGCGCGACGGAGACCCTTTCCAATCGATATAGTCAGGCAGATACACAGCAGAAAGGATACGGCTGATCCCACAACTTCCATTATACCGCGCCTACACCCCCATCGTCCAGTGCACCGCCATGTGCACCAGTAACAAGGAATCCACCTGGCAGAGCTCGTCGAGGGGAACGGGAGCATGAAGACCCGCACGTCGCTCGAAGACTTCGATAGGATGAGGGCCTGAAGGATCCGCAATCTCGATTCACATCCATCTATGATTCAATACTACCAAAAAGAGATTTAAAAATATTAAAATACCTTAGAATGAGATTTATTAAATATCGATAATCCGATACGACCGCATGGACTTCGAATCCGGGATGAAGGAAGGACCGTGCATCGAGGCGAAATCCGCCAAGGGCGGGATGCCCAGAAGCATCTGGGAGACCTATTCCTCCTTCAGCAACACATCCGGGGGCACGATCTTCATCGGCGTCGAGGAGATGCCGGACGGCAGCCTCGTACCGTGCGGCCTCGAGGATCCTGACAAGACGATCAAGGACTTCTGGGCCATAGTGAACAACCCCCAGAAGGTCAGCGTCTGCACCCTGATGGACGAGGATGTCCATAAGCAGGAGATCGACGGCAAGACCATCGTGGTCGTCGATGTTCCCCGTGCGGACCGGCAGCAGAGGCCGGTCTATATCGACAACAGCCTGAACAACGGGACGTTCAAGAGGAGGAACGAAGGGGATTACCACTGCCGCCTCGACGAGATCAGGGAGATGATGACGGATGCCGGCAGCAAGGACCCGGGCCTGGAAGTCCTGGAAGAGTTCGGCATAGATGCCCTGGACCAGACGACCATAGACGCTTTCAGGGACAAGCTCAGAGCACTCAACCCCGACCACCCGTGGCTGGAGAAACCGAGAGACCGCTTCCTCGAGCTCATCGGTGCCGCCAGGACAGCGGATGGAGCTCTGCACCCAACTGCCGCCGGCCTGCTGATGTTCGGAACATGCCCGGCCATCAGGGAGAGGTTCTGCTATTACTTCCTCGACTATATCGAGATCGTCGACGGCGACGAGAGATGGAGCTACAGACTGTCATCGAAGACCGGCGACTGGAACGGCAACGTGTTCACATTCATGACGATAGTGCTAGGAAGGCTCCGCACAAGGATTGGAACGCGGTTCGATCTGGACGGTATGGTGCGCAAAGGGACCTCTGAAAAGGGCGAATCGGCCCGCGAAGCCGTCATCAACGCACTGATGAACGCCGACTACGACGTGGACCAGAGGGTCTGCATCGTCTCGAAGCCGGACAGCCTGAAGGTGATCAATCCCGGGACGTTCCGTATTCCGATCCAACGGGCGATGGAGGGCGGGAAGAGCGACCCCCGTAACCGGACGATGATGGACATGCTCCTCCTGATAGGATACGTGGAGAACATCGGAACCGGCGTCCTCACGATGTCCGAGGCATACAAGGACGGGGAGCTCTCCTTCCTGAACATCTCGGAGAAGAGCGATCCGTCGAGGGTCGTCGTCGAGATGATGCTCGACAACACCGCACAGGGCCGGACGCCTGAAGAGACGGCGGTGGTGCAGGCCATGATCAGGAACCCCCGCATCACCCAGAAGATGATCGCGGCGGAGATCGGCAGATCTCCGAGCAGCGTGTACAAGATTGTCTCCAATCTGAAGTTCCAGGGACTCGTCGAGTACAGCGGAGGATCCAGGAACGGAAGGTGGATCGTCCATAGAGTGCGACGGGACGATGCCGGGATCGGATACCATGTGCGAGAACACGGGGCTCGCCAGAAACGGTCATACCCGCGAAAACGCGCAGGGATATGAGTGCGGCCGCCGCGGAGATCGAGAGGACCGATTCGGAGCTCTCGGACATCGAGCTGGACGCGAGATACGCGGAGGTCCTCTGAATCGATGGGTCGTCGGCACCGGTTCCGGAAAGCATCGTGCATCTGGAGATTGCTGGACCTCCGATATCCGACCCATAGTCTGGACGAATTCAATGTCGCATGCCGGGTGCACGTCAACTGAATCAAGAAAATAGCCCTTCGATGTGACCGGGAATAATGTCGTGAGCTTTCCGGGAATGCCAGCGGTGCTTTCGAAGATGGATCGGAATCGTTCGTCGCCGGTGCGATCCCGATACCTGGGAAGCGCGTACTGCGTACGCGTTAACACCGGGATGGAGCGCGGTCAGCGGACGCTATGGGGAAATTCATTAAAGTGAGATGCTTTTTGACCTCGCGGTCACGGATTAATAGGGAATAACAAGAACACTACCATCGCCCATAGACAGAACTACATCCTCAAGGTCCTCAAAAATCCGATGACCCCGGAGGAGAACAGGTTGACGGCCATCCGCTATGTCACCGATCATCCGGAGAGGTTCATGCCCCTGCAGGGCGATCCGGACGATATCGAATTCGCCAGGTACGCCGAATCCAGAAATGGCAGAGGAGCAGACCCCCGTTTCATCAGAAAGGTGCTGGAGGGCTATAAGCGACTTCGACCTGTACAAGACCTGGGCGAGCTTCGGCGATACAGCTCCTCGAAGGACAGCTCGAACTCCTTCGAGTGGAAGCATATGCCCCAGAGC
>CAYUPU010000049.1:0-12907 GCA_964445265.1 uncultured Methanomassiliicoccales archaeon | reverse complement strand
TTATCTCATCGGTGTTGATAAGAGGGCACCAACACGCTGGTCTCCTAGCCCATATCGCATCGATGAACTCCTTCTCACTGGCGCCGGCGTCCATGGTCACGACGTACGAGAGCCTGAACATGGTCCCCATGTTCATCGTCTTGACCCTGATGAGGCGTCTGGTCTCCGTGTACCTGTCGAACAGGTCGTCGAACATCGAGATGAAGTTCAGGTCCTCGGGAACCATGATGTCCAGCCTCCTCTGCGCCACGGACCCCTCCTTCTCGGTGTACAGCTGGTATACGGCGTAGAATATCCCCACTATTATCGTGAACAGGATGGAATAGCCCAGGTATCCCACGCCTATCAGCAGGCCGGCGGCCATGGAGATGAATATGGCTCCGATCTCCTTCGCCTTGCCGGGGGCCGATCTGAATCTTATGAGCGCGAACGCTCCCACGACGGCGATCCCCGTGCCTATGCTGTCATTGACCGCCAGGATTATGACGGATACGACCGAGGGGAGCATGACGATCGTGGAGATCAGGCTGTTGGAGTGCTCGTTGTGCATCGCGTAGAGCACTGCTGTCAGGCTCCCGACGAACAGGCCGCACAGGATGCACAGCAGGAACTGGGCAACGGTGAACGGCTCGATCAGCGGGCTGTTGAATATGTTGTTGAATATTGCGAGCGTATCCGTCTGTATCCCTCCTTATCAGCCGGGTTTCCGGGCCGTCGATCCCGCATCGGACCTCCGTCAGAGGCAGGATGCAGACCGCCAGGAACGCCAGGAGCGTGTTCATGAATATGCTTGTCACGAGCATCATGGCCGCCGGGGTTCCGAGCCCTTTCCTGGCCATGATGGCCGCCGGTGCGATCTGCATGACGGAGATGATTGTTCCGACCATGAACGCCAGGACGACCTGAGACACGAGGTATCCCTCGTACACCGGGTAGACCAGACCGAGCACGCCCGCGGCCGTGGCCGTCGTCATCGCGATGAATCCTGCGACCGTCATGACGGCGCTCGCGGACCTGGGGTGCCCCGATGCGACCGCGGCCGCCGTAGCTGGATCGGATCCTTTCAGGCCGGTCTTCCATATGTCGGCCAGATAAGGCACCATGATGATCATGATCATCAGCAGCAGGAGCAGGGCGGATTCGTCGAACGAGAGGTACCCAGTGAAGCCGATGACGGTCAGAAATATCGTGCCCAGCGCGATGACGCTCATCACCAGTCTCATCCCCTTCAAGCCGTCGCTCAGCAGCAGGACGAGCAGGAACGATGCCAGCCCGATGTTCGAGATGTAAGCGCCGAACGTGCACTGGAGCATGACTTGGGGTTCGCCGGTGTGGAGCAGAGACAGTATGAACGGAGGGGCCGATACGAGCGCCCCCATTCCCAGTATGAATGTCTGGACCGTTGTCCGCCCCCTGTCGCGGGGCGCTAGGTCGATCCCGCCCTGGACCAGGAGTCTGGCTCCTATGCAGTAGAGGACGATTCCGAGTGGAACGCCCAGGATCATCCAATTCACAGTTTGTGAATTGCATATGCTATAAATACGTAGTTGAAAAGCCCGAAGGGTCCTGGCGAACGGGCGCGCCTCATGCGGTCCCGTCCGGATCCCCGCCGGGGCGGATCTCCGTGCCGTCGGCGTATCTGATGAACCTGCCGGTGCCGAGCGGCTGCGCTTTGTCTATGATGTCCCACGGCCATTCCAGGAACTCGTTCCTTCTGATCTCGTCCAGGGCCCTCCTCACATCCCGGAGGTCGCCCAGGGTGACGGGTCCGAACGAGGACATCCGCTGTCCTATGGGCCGGCCCTCAAGCAGCCACATGACGGATTCGGAATTCCCATTCTCTATGCGGAACTCCCCCTTGTGGGAGAATTTGAGCCTGCTCCATGGCGCGACATCCTCGGACATCACGGACATGCCGTCGCCCGAGATGTAGTAGAGGTTGCGGTTAGCGCCATCCGCTGCGGCGTCTATCGAGAGGGATGCCTCGGACCCCATGGATATCCTGACGATCCGCACGCCGTTGGATATCCTGGCGTAGGACGTCTCGCTCGGGGACTCCGCCGTCTCGCCGCCGAATTCGCCGCAGAACACCTCCGCCGCCCACCCGTCGCCATTCACGATCTTCTTCTCGTTCCGCCATACGGTGGTGACGGAGTTCCCCCTGTTCTTCATTTCCAGCGGCAGGTTGATCATTATCTGGGTGATGTCGTTTGGGTTCCTCCCGTCCTGGTTCGTCAGAGGGTACATCTCGCAGTGCTCGTACTTGGATGACGCCGATACCCATTGGCAGTCTCCGAAGCCGAATCTCCCCTGGATCCTCTCCGTGTCGTAGTGGTCCACATACCCCCGCTCTGGAACGGTCAGGGTCTCGTACCCCCAATGGGCGTGCATCGGGAACCCCGGGACGACCTTCCCGTGGTACATGCGGAATCCCATGATCCTCTGGTAGTCCCTTCCGAGGTTCCGTCCCGCGATCTCTTCCAGCGGCGGGGCCTGCTGGCGGTTGCCGTGCGGATAGTCGTCCTCGTGATGGGATGCGAAGAGGAACGGGTCCTCAGTGTCCCAGTGCATTCCGAGTCCGGATGTCCTGAAAGGCTTTCCGCGGGAGGAGAAGATGGCCATGCCCCGGGCATCGGTGCATTGGGATAAAATGGGCGCGGGGAATCCGTCTAATAGAGGGGCGGCATCCACGGTCGTATGGAGGGGACCCGTCTCAACAAGTACATCTCCGAAGCCGGCATGGCATCGCGCCGCGCCGCGGACCGCATGGTCGAGGAGGGGAGGGTAACCATAAACGGGCGCATAGCCGTCCTGGGGGACAGGGTATCGGAGGGCGATGTCGTCGCCGTGGACGGAAGGGTCGTGTCCGCCGCCAGGGGCGACGTTGTGATAGCCCTGAACAAGCCCCGCGGCATAACGTGCACATCTAGTCCGGACGACCCCGACAACGTGGTGTCGTTCGTCGGGTATCATCAGAGGATCTATTCGATCGGACGTCTGGACAAGGACTCCGAGGGTCTGCTGCTCCTGACCAACAACGGAGAGCTGGCCAACGCGGTCATGCGCTCCAGGGGAGAGCATGAGAAGGAGTACAGGGTTCTCGTCGATCACGACATCACCGATTCGTTCATCAGGAGGATGTCGTCGGGCGTGGAGATCCTCGGCAGGACCACCAAGAGGTGCGAGGTCGAGATGCTGTCCCCCAGGGAGTTCAGGATCGTCCTCCGTCAGGGCCTGAACAGGCAGATACGCAGGATGTGCGGCGGGCTGGGCTACACCGTGGTTCGTCTGAAGCGCGTCCGCATAATGAACATACGGCTCGGCGATCTGCCCGTAGGGAGGTGGCGCGAGCTCACCGGAGAGGAGGTAGAGGAGCTGTGCAGACTGGCGCTGGATTCGAGATAAGGGAGCTGGATAGCGGGGATGTGCCCGCGCTCGTAGCTATAGGGAAGGAGAGGCTCGGTGTCGATTACATAGGCCCGGAGGATTTCGAGGACGTGTTCTCCGATCCAGGGCAGTTCTGTCTCGTCACGGTGTGCGACGGGGTGCCCATGGGATTCGCGATATGCAGGGAGTTCGGCCCTGAGGACGAGGGCAGGGAGCTGGATCTCCCTGATTCCCCGCAGAGGGACTCCGTGCTGTCCGCTCCGAGGATAGGCCTGGTGGACTCCGTGTCCACAGCGGACGGCTATGGCGGCAAGGGCTACGGGACCAGGCTCGTGGAGGCGTGCATCGATAGGATGGCGTCCGACGGGTGCACCCTGGCCGTATCCATGGCATGGGTCCACCGCGACGGAACGGAGCCCATACGGAAGGCCCTGTCTGGAGCCGGATTCGTCCGTTCGGACCTCGTCATAGAGGGATACTGGAACCGGTGGGTCGGTTCCGAGGAGGGGCATCACTGTCCGATCTGCGGGGCCCCCTGCCACTGCTTCGGTGCGTTCTGGTCCAGGCCGATCGTCCGATGCGTCCGAGGATCCAGTCCAGGATATCGTCCATGACCTCTTTGGAGCAGGTGTCGTTCAGGATCTCGTGACGGCCGTCGTACATCCTCACCTCGGGGTGTAGGCCCAGGCCCTCCAGTCCCCTGGCCGCTTTGGCGACGCCCTTCCCGAATCCGCCGATAGGGTCGTCGGTACCGGACATCAGGACCACTGGCAGATCCTTCGGGATCCCTTCGCCGTCCGTCAGGCGGATGTCCTTCTGTATGAGGGTGAAGAGGTCGCGATAGGCGGAGGCCGTGAAGCCGAACGATGTCATCGGATCGCTGTTGTATCTTTCGACGTTCCCCGTATCCTTGCTAAGCCATCTGTTCGGCAGGTCGGAGTCCTTGAAGTGGCCGTCGTTGGAGGAGAGGACGATCCTGTCCAGGAACGCGCTGCGGGCCATGGGCCCCTTCACCGCGCACAGGACGGACGCCACGGCCTTCCCGATCGCGACGGATGCGCCGGACTGGTTGCCGGTGCCCATGATTATAGCGCCGTCGATATCCGTGCCGTAGCGGGTGATGTAGCGCCTGAGGACATAGGATCCCATGCTGTGCCCCAGGACGAACAGCGGAATCGACGGATTCTCCTCCCTGATACGGACCGTCACCGCATGCAGGTCGTCCACCAGGTGCTCGTCGCCGTCCCTCTCCGCGATGTATCCGCGCTCGTCGGGAGAGGTCATGCCGTGTCCCAGATGGTCGTGGCCGTACACCGATACGCCGTGTCCGTTGAGGTGCTCCGCCAGTCCGGCGTATCTGCCGATGTGCTCTATCATGCCGTGGGATATCTGGAGGACCGCCCGCGGGAAGTCCGCCCTCCAGGCGATGCCGCGGAGGTCCCTGTCTCCGCGCGTGGACATGACGCCGAACTCGACGGATTGCATGCCCGAGGAATCGGCGACCGCCTAGATAATCCGAACGTGCGCATCTCTCCGTCGCGGCAGGGACTGGCACCCTCCCCTCGCCGATCTCCCAGATGTAGAAGCTGGCCACGGTGCAGAACGGAGAGAACCTACTCCGCAGCATCTCGAACGTCCCTCTGTCCACATCCGGCACGCCGTAGAGCATGCGTATCCCGCGGATCAGCGCCAGGTCCCCGTAGCTGAACACGTTCCTCCTCCCGAGGCAGAATATCATGGACATCTCGGCGGTCCACGGGCCGACGCCCCTGATGGATGTCAGGGCCTCCATCGCGTATGCATCGTCCATGCCGCGCAACGAGGTCTCGTCTATGGAACCGTCCAGGAACCCTGCCGCGATCCCCAGGATATACTCCGTCTTCCTGGATGTGATCCCGATGCCCCGGATGGTGGACGGGTCCGCCGCCAGCACCTCCGATGCGTCGGGGGTGTCCCCGAACATCCGCCGGAACGATGCCCAAGCAGTTTCGTACCTCGGTATGGATATCTGCTGCCCTATGATGTTGCGGACCAGGGATGTGAATAGGTTCGGATCCATGGGCTCGTCTGGCCGACCGGTCCTGGATATGACAGCTCCGAGGGCCGGATCCCTCTCCGCGAGGTAGGACGTCTCCTTCTCGCCGTACGCGAACAATCCCCTGTCCATCGCCATCGCATCCTGCGCTACATGACGCGGCGCATCCCGGGACTCGGCGAAGGACATAGATATACCCTGGCTCGGATTCCCCATCGTATGGGCGAAGGGTCGCGCGAGGACTGGACGATAGGGTTCTACGACATGGATCCGGCGGGCTATTTCGATTTCACGTACGGCGCGGACATGTCCGAGGAGAGGGGGCGCTTCACACGTCATCTGGCGGTCGGATCCAGGATCCTGGATCTGGGATGCGGCACGTGCAGGGACACCGAGGCGTTCATGAGGGAGGGGTTCGCGGTGGTCCCCGCCGATGCGTCGTCCGGCATGCGCGCCGAGGTCAAGCGCCGCCTGGGCCTGGATGTGATGCCTCTGAGGTTCGGGGAGATGCGGTTCGATGCCGAGTTCGACGGCGTGTGGGCGTCCGCGTGCCTGCTGCACGTCCCCTCGGAGGACCTGCCCGATGTCCTGGAGAGGATACGCAGGGCGCTGGTGCCGGGCGGCGTCTTCTACTGCTCCTTCAAGGATTCGGGCGAGGAGGGCTACCGCTCGGGCAGATGGTACCGCGATCTGGATGCCGACGGGCTTCGCGGCGTTCTCGAGGGCGCGGGCTTCTCGGTCATCGACCTTTGGAGCCGCACGGCCGTCGACGGGACGACATGGTCGAACGCGGTGTCCTGTCGTCAACGATATGAGCCCCCGGGACATACGGGCCGTCATGAAGTTCAAAAGCCAGCCGAAGAGGAAGGTGGATGGGAGAGCTGCCATCGTCGATATAGATGACGAGGGGAGGGTGGTCGAGTTCGACCGCTACAGGCTCAAGAAGATCACCGGTACCAGGGTGGCCCCAATCCTCGGCATGAGCGAGCATTCCACGCCGTTCAAGGTCGCATGCGAGCTGGCGGGGCTGTACCCCGGCGACAAGGCGAACAAGTACATCGATGCGGGGAACATACTGGAGCCGGTCCTGAGGTCGTACATCTCCAAGGACTGCGATGCGATGCTCCGCAATCCTCTCGGCGTCCCGGCCGGATCCCTCGTCGATATAGAGGAGCCGGTGCCCAAGGAGACGTGCGGGTACGACCACTTCCATAACGAGCGCGTGTTCGGAGGCATGGTGGACGGCTACGTGAGATCCGACGGCAGGCGCAGCGCCATTCTGGAGATCAAGACGTCCAACGACAGGAGGAAGTGGCTGGACGACGAGGGCGGCTGCACCCGCGTGCCCATGGGCTACATGCTCCAGGCATCGCTCTATGCCAGGCTCTCCAAGCTGGACCGCATCGTGTTCCTGGTTGGGTTCCTGGAGGAGCCGGACTACGACCGTCCGGCCCAGTGGAGGCCGTCGCCAGAGAACACGTGCGTGATCGTGAAGGAGCCTCTGGACATGGACGGGTACATGGAGCAGTGCACGAGATGGTACGACGAGCTCCAGAGCACGCAGTGCACCCCGGAATGGTCCGATTCCGAGGACGATCAGGCGGTTCTGAGGTATCTTCGCGCATACGATCCCGGCAGGCGCTGATCGCCGCAGGAGCAGCAGATAGGTCGCCAGCAGAGCGGACAGCATGACCGCGTTGGCGGTGCTGAACACCGCCAGGTATCTGCCCTGTGACGCATCCCTCTCCGTGGAGTACAGTCTCAGCGTGATCACGCTGGCCATGGATGCAATCGGGGTCCCGAACCCGCCGATGTTGGATCCCGCCAGGAGCCCCTGCCAGTCTGTCGTGAACTGCGACAGCATGACCGCCGCGGGGACGTTGCTGATCACCTGACTGACGGCGGCCGTGGATATCGCGGCATCCCAGTCCATCATGCGGAGGATGGCGCCCTCGACCGCGTCCAGTCTGGCCATGTTTCCGGCGAACACGAAGAGGAGGACGAACGTCAGGATGAGCCCGTAATCGACATCGGCGAGCGCCTTCGGGCATGCGACCAGCATCACGGCCACGGTGGCCGCGAACGCGAATTGGTATGGCAGGATGCGCAGCACGCAGGCGACGCAGACGACGAACAGCACAGCCATGGCCGCCAGTCTTCTCCCGTCCACCGGTGCCGCCTCGCCGGGGATCCCGGTCACGGGCGAGTCCCTCACGAGCAGGACCATGGCCGTTAGCAGCAAGGCCCCGACCGCCGCCAGGGGCAGCGTCACGCCCATGTAGTCTTCGAGCGGAGGGCTGTAGAACGAGTCTATGAAGATGTTGTGAGGGCTCCCGAACGGTAGGACCATGCAGCCAAGGTTGGCTCCGACCGTCTGCATCACCAGTACAGGGATCGCGAGATCCCTCCTGTCCACGGAATCGAGGACCAGGACGGCGAACGGAACGAAGGTTATCAGGGACACGTCGTTGGTTATGGCCATCGAGAGGACGGTGGGCAGCAGGACGAGTACGGCGCATACGCTTCTGATGCCGTGCACCCGCTCGAGCATCGCACGGGCCAGACGCTCGAAGATCCCGGTGGACCTCATGCCGGCCACGCACGCCATGAAGCAGAACAGGATGCAGAGGGTCTTGACATCTACATACCCGGCGTACCCCCTGTCGGGAGGGACGAGGACCATCGACACCAGCATCAGGACCAGGGACGCCAGCAGGACCTCTCTTCCTCTGATGCGGTGCATGAGCCCTTCCATACGCCGCCCATGCCGTCGCCGTATATACGCGGGACCATCCGTTGGCTCCGTCGGGTATATCTACCTTAACGGTGTTACATCATGCAGGTGATTCTACTGGCAGTCAAGGACGATGTCATCAAGGCCATGAAGGATGCAGGGAAGCCCATGAGCGCCGGCGAGGTCGAGAAGGCCACCGGGATCGACAGGAAGGAGATCGACAAGGCGTTCAAGGAGCTCAAGGCGGAGGGGGCCATCACATCCCCCGTAAGGTGCAAGTGGGAGCCCGCCCAGTGAACGGTCGGCGGGCTCCGCGCCCGCCTCAATCGGCCCGCTCCCTGTCCCTGCGCCCGATCTCGGCCAGCAGGAGGCTGGTCACCGGTATCCTGCCAGAGGTCACGGACCTCTCCAGGAGCCTTCTCATATCATCGTCGCGGATCGTGCCCGACGCGAACAGCGTCCTCAGCGTCGCCAGGTCCCCGTTGGTCACGGCCTGCTCCGCCTTCGGCATCACCCTGTCGGAGATGAAGCGCTCGTATTTGGCGCGGTTGTCCTCCGTCAGCCCCACGGGATGCGAGAGCCTCTTGAGAGCTATCTCGGGGGTGAGCCTCATGCACAGTCCGAGGATGGTGTCGTCGAACTCCGGGAAGCTCATCGGATGTCCGCTGATGAACCTGAATTCGAAGTCGTCGCCGTCCACCCTGCACCTGAGCGTGCAGTCGCAGTTGGTCATGACCTTGAACCTCTCGAAGTACGAGAGCTCTCCGTCGTAGACGATCTCCGATACCCCCGCCATGCCGTCCAGCATGTTCGGGTCGATGCGTTCGACCGATCCGGGGACGATCAGGGTCCTGGATCCCCTCCCGACCGATCCGGACAGGAACGCCGGTCCGAGCGAGACCACCGGGAATCCGCTAACCGATTCCGGAACGACGATGACGGGATCCACCGAGCTGAGCCTTTTTATGTGCGCCCCGTCGCGGACGATATCGAAGTCCACCCTGCTGGTCACAGCAATCCCTCCAGCTTCTCCTCGATGCGGCGGTCGTGGCCGGCCGTCAGCATCTCGTCGTTGAACCTGTACAGCGCTCCGCCGGGACGGGAGTACATGACCACGGAGCGGCACCCGAGCAGTCCCGACAGGAGCGACACGGGCTCCTGGCCGTCGCCGAAGCGGCTCCGGAGGAATCCCATGGCGTTCTCCATGTGCCCCTCGAACCGCGCCCTCGCGTCCGCATCCGCCCTCCTGCATTCCTCCAGATGGGACCGTTTCCATTCATCAGTTCCCGACATCTCCCCGAGCGCGGCGAGGCGGTAGGATGCGCAGCCGGTCCCTGCGGAGGCCTCTCTGGAGAGCGCCCTCGCGATATCCGCGGGATCCTCTCCTTCTGCGATCCTCTCGGCATCGGCGAGGGCGCCTGCGGCGTCCATGCCGTGCTCGGCATCCGCATTCAGGGTGCCGATCATCACCGATATGACGGAGAGCTTCTCCTCCGGCCCGGCGGCCTTCAGCCTGTCGCTGTCGCCACCGCCGTCCAGGATGGACTCCACATTGTTCTCCCTGCTGTACTTCCTGTGGAAGTCCAGATACCTCTTGAATTCGGCCGCGATGTCCGCGCTCCTGACGTACTGGGAGATGAGTCTCGGCTCCACGGACAGCCCCAGCCTGTCGTGCTCCTTCAGCATGGTGGACAGATCCTCCCATGCGCGGGGGGTCACGAATTCGGGACCGGACGGCGTGCTCTCGATGGACAGCAGGTTCTGGGGCTTGACCTGCAGGTAGTAGACGACCGCGGGATGGACGCCCGAACTCATGGCGTAGCGCAGCCATACCTGCGCGTCGGCCTCGACGCGGATCATCCTTATCCTGTCCAGAGTGGCGATGTCGAACTCCCGGGCCGAGGAGTTGAACTCCGGGGGGTTGCCGGCCGCCACCAGCACCCATCCGTCCGGTATCCTGTGCGGACCGAACTTCTTGTTCTGGAGGAGGTCCAGCATGGCCGCGGACAGGGTCTCGGAGACGCAGTTGACCTCGTCGATGAACAGTATGCCCTCCCTGCATCCCTGGTCCTCCATGGCATCGTATACGGACGCTATGATCTCGCTCATGGTGTACCTGGTGACGCAGACCTCCTCGCCGCCGTAGACCGCGCGGTCTATCATGGGCAGGCCTATCGCCGACTGGCGCGTGTGGTGCGTCATGGCGTATCCGATGAACCCTATGCCGAGCTCGGAGGCGACTTGGGACATGATGGCGGTCTTCCCCAGTCCGGGGGCGCCCATCACGACCAGCGGCCTCTGTCTGCTCCTGGGGATCACATAGCTCCCGTTCGCGTCCTTGTCGAGATAGGCCGACACGGCCTCCCTCACGCAGTCCTTGGCTTCCTGAATGTTCAACCCGATGCCTCCTTACACAGGTCAGAGGTCCTGATCTCCAGCTTCATGGCCCAGGGCGGGACCTCGTGCACCCTGTACCGGTCGTCGCAGAACACGAACGCCGTGTCGTAGCGGGGCCTTCTCGCGGGATACGTTCCCATGCCGTCCGTGAAGTACAGCAGGCCCTTCAGGTCCTTGAGCGAACCCTCCTCGATCAGTCTGTCCACGTACTGGAACACGGGCCTGAAGTCCGTTCCCTTCCCGCCGATGATCTCGAAGTCGGAGATCAGGGCGCGGAGGTCGGCCTCGGACGAGACGACGGCGTCCGAGCGGACGATCTCGTCGCATTGGATGATGTGTACGTTCGCCCTCCTCTCGATCCCGGTCTGCCTCAGAACGGAGAACGCCTCCTCCAGGAACGCCGTGACCGGCCCCCTCATGGTGGATCCGGAGGTGTCCACGGCGATGACGAACTCCTCCAGAACGGCCGAGTCGGATGTCTCCAGGGAGTCCATCAGCGGGATGTTGCCGTACTCCTGGAGGCCGTAGGTGTAGTATATCGGGTCGAACTCGTCCAGGTTCTCGCGGACGGACGGCCTGCGCACCATGAACCTCCTCAGGAATGCGCGGTAGTCGTGGCGTCTGGCGTTCCTGATCCTCAGGATGGAGACGAACGCATCCGTTCTCAGTCCCGGATCCCTGACGAATCCCTCGATCTCCACCATGGCCTGCTGCGCCAGCTCCCGCCATCCTCCGTCGTCCTCCGAGGGGTGGGCGCTGTTGTCGTCCATGTTGAACATGCGCTCGTAGAGGGAGCGCTGCCATCCGGACAGACCCCTTATCTCCGCGGCCATCCGGTCGGGAACAGGCGCACCGGCGCGTTTGAACATCTTCTGCGCGGCATACAGCCGGTCGTCCCTCCCCGGCATCGCGACGTTGGGGGTGTCGAGCGTATCGATGACGTACTCCACGACCATGTCCTCCGCCGCGCGCATCTCGTCGGTCGTGCCGGTGTGGCCGAGGATGCAGTGCAGGACGCAGTGTGCCATGCGGCGCACCACGAGATTGGGGTCGGTGCGGTAGTCCTCTATCACCGATTCCGCGAAGAAGCGGATGGTCCGGCCGTCGCACCGCGGAAGCCCTCTTCCGGGGAGCACCTCTCTGTCCAGGGACAGGACTGCCAAGGTGAGGAAGCGCATATCCAGGCAGAGCTTGTTGGCCGCCGCGGAGACCATGTCCGACGCCGCATCAGCCTCCCTGCTCATCCCCGTCTCCTGATGCGGCTGTACTTGCTCTCCAGGACGGCGGCGTCGTCATCGCAGAGCTCTCCGAGCATGTTCTTAACCTTGGATCCGGGGACCTTGAACACCCTGTCCGTTCTGATATAGGATGAATCGCCGAGCCCGGCCGAGTATGGATCCATCGGCCTCATGTACGCTGCACGGTCTGGATGCGGATGGGTGGTGCATGCCATGACGTCGAACGCGGTCCCTATGCTGCCGAGTATGACCACGGGCCTGAGCTTGGATCCCTCGCCGCCTTCGAACCGGACCTCTGCGTTCCATACCTCCATCGGACAGGGTACTCCGCGGCTCGGATACATGCTCCAGCAATCATCCAGCGAGGATAAAAGCAAAATCTCTATGGATGGTCGCTCGGACACATCTGCTCCTGTCGTCCGCCGCGAGCGCCATCGTCCGTCCGATGTCCGGTAAGGCTTCCGCGACACGCGGTCCTGGACGTGCGAATGTTTATATGTCGGCTGTAACTCGGGGGATTACCGGATTCATTCTGGGCAAGTAGATCAGCCCGGTAGATCGCTGCCTTCGCAAGGCAGAAGTCGCGAGTTCGAATCTCGCCTTGTCCACCATATCCCCCGTCTTGGACGGAGTTGTACCATCCGTTAGCGGGACGGTAGATGACTTGCCGTCGAAAGCTTTGGAATGCAGGGTCTCTCTCGAGGAGATCTCGCATCCCGACCCGATCGACCTAGACGTATCGGAGTTCCTCGCAGGGATGCGGAGATGGTTCGACAACAACAGGTGCGGCGGTCCCGCACCGGAGGTCTCTCCATGATCGCGGAGCTCGGATTGTGCAGGGACTGCCGGTTCCGCCGGAGGATGCACGCCGCCACATTGGACGGCATGCCGGGTTCCTCCTACGACTGGTGCTCCGTTCGCAGACACGTGATCGATCGTGTTCAGATGAAATGCTCGTGCTTCTCCGAGAGGGCCCGATCGGTGTTCCGGAGCGTGCCGTCCTTGACCATCATCATCATCAGGTGCACAGGCAACGAGGGTTCGATTCCCTCCCTGATGAATCCAACTCTAACTCACCATATATGTGGTATGTATGGTGATTTCATTTTTCTTTAA